>CAIRNV010000226.1 GCA_903880005.1 uncultured Verrucomicrobiota bacterium
CGCTGGCCGGTGCGGATGCCGGGAACTACACGGTGCCCGGGTCGCAGTCGTTTGCGACGGGCGTGATCACGGCGAAGGGATTGACGGTGTCGGGGTTGGCGGCGGCGTCGCGGGCGTATGACGGGACGACGATGGCGACGGTGAGCGGGACGCCGGTGCTGTCTGGAGTGGTTGCGGGCGACACGGTGACGGTGCTGGGGACGGCGACGGGCGCGTTTGCCAGCAGGGGCGTTGGGACGGCGAAGGTGGTGACGGTGTCGGGCCTGTCGTTGGGCGGGGTCTCGGCGGGGAACTATACGCTGACGACGCCGACGTTGACGGCGGACATCACGGCGGTGGTCCTGCGCGTTGTCGCGAACCATCAACAGAAGGCCTACGACGGGACGGTTTTCGTGGGCTTCACCGCACGGCTTGAAGGTTTCGTGGCCGGGGAGACTTCGGCGATCGTGACCGGCGCGGTTGGCTTTGGAGGCAACGCGGTGACGGCCGTGGACGTGGGTTCGTACACCATCATGCCCTTGGTCTCGGGGATGTCAGCGCCCAACTACGTCTTTGGGGCCGAGGCGGGGCAGCTTGAGATCGTGGATTCGCCGTTGGCGAATCGATTGGTCGGGTTCTCGGGCGGGGTAGGCCTGGCGACGGTGACGGATGCCGGTGGGTTGTACTCGCTGGAAGCCACGATGGGCGAAGCGGTGGTGGGCGGGGTGAGCGGGGGTGGGGATTGGACCCTGCTCGCGGGGTTCTGGAGCGAGTTGGACGGTGGCGCGGATGGCGTGTCGGGATCCGCGTCCTTGGCGGGTCATTTGGGCGTGGGCGTCGGGGTCGAGGTTTCTGGCGAGGAGGGTGACAGCGCAGGGAGGACGGCGAGCTGGCGTCGGCTGGAGTTTGGCTGGGATGCGGGTAACCGCTTGGCCCTGCCCACAAGCGACGCGGGCCTCGTGCCGCTGGAGTCCGCCGGGGTGAGCGTGGGGCCGACCCGTGAGCGTGCGAGGCTGGGCATGCGGGGGCTTCGCGGCGACGGGTCGATGGTGATGGATGCCGTTGGGGCTGCGGGGACGCATTGGTTGATCCAGGCGCGGACGGACCTCATGCAGGGCGAATGGCGCACGTTGAACTGGATCCAACTGGACGGCGACGGCCATGGCGTCATCGAGGTGACGGCCAAGGAGGGCGATGGGGTCTTGCTGCTGCGGTTGATTGAGTGGGTGCGGTGAACGAGGCGAGGCGTTGCGAATGAGGGTTCAATCATCAAGCGGGTCGGCGGCTGGGTGCGGGAGGCCGTGGACAGGGTGGACTCGATGGACCGAGTGGGCCGGGTGCGTCGTGGCGGGCTTGTTGATGGCAGCGTCGGCGCGCGGGGCGTCGGATGCGTATGCGTGGGGTTCCAATGGATCGGGGCAACTAGGGCTGGGCGGGGTGGCCGGGGCATTGAGCCCTCGGTCGATCCCGCCGGGCGAGCGGCCCTCCGGCGTGGAGTGGACGAGGGTTTCGGGCGGGGGTGCCCATGCCATCGGGTTGGGCTCGGACGGGCGGGCGTACGCATGGGGCGCGAACGCGGCAGGGCAACTGGGCGAGGGGACGCTGGAGTCCCGGACAAGCCCGGTGGCCGTCCTGCGCGGCGAGGTGCCGGAAGGCGTCACGTTCACGCGCGTTGCAGCGGGCGGGCAGCACAGCCTGGCCTTGGGCTCGGATGGCAAGGTGTACGCGTGGGGATCGAACCAGCATGGGCAGCTGGGTGATGGCACGACGCTGGACCGCATGACGCCGGTGGTGGTCGTCGCGGGCGAGGTGCCGGGCGGGGTGGTGGTGACGGAGATCAGCGCCGGGTGGGAGCACAGCACGGCGCGAGGCAGCGACGGCAAGCTCTACGCATGGGGCCGGAACGACCACGGGCAACTGGGTGATGCGACGACCCTTGGCCGTCGTTCGCCGGTTGGGGTGGCCTCGGGCGATGTCCGGTTCGTGGCGGTGGCCTGCGGGCGCTTTCATACGCTTGGCCTTGATACGGATGGATGGGCGCACGCCTGGGGCGGCAACTTCGCGGGGCAACTGGGCGACGACACGCTGGATGGGCGGCTCGTCCCGGCGCCCCTGGGGCGTGGCGCGGTTCCGTCGGGGGTTGCCTTGACGGGCCTTGCGGCAGGATGGGTCCACAGCCTTGCGGTGGGCAGCAATGGCAAGGTTTATGGGTGGGGTGGCAACGGATCAGGGCAGGTGGGCGACGGCTCCTACACGGATCGCTTGCTCCCGGTGGAGGCCACCGGGGCTTCGGCGGGCGTGTCTTACGTTTCGGTGACGGCGAACGGCACGTTCAGCGTCGCCCTCGGTGCGGGATCGGTGTTGCGCGCATGGGGGGCGAACTCGGCCGGCCAACTGGGCGACGGCACGACGGTCCTGAGGCCAGGCCCGGTGGCGGTGCAGCAGGGCGAGATTCGCGCGGAGGTGACCTTGTTGTCGGTCAGCGCGGGCGCGCAGCATGTGCTGGCGTTGGCGGATGGCCCGCCGCCGTTGACGGTGCCGGTGATTGCGAGCACACGGCTGGAGGGGACGTACGGGGCGTCGGTCAGCGGCGCCGTGTCGGCAGTAGGTTCGGCGATCGTGGAGTATGTCGCGGTGGGCTTGCCGGAGGGCCTCTCTGTGGACCCGGCCACGGGCGTCATCAGCGGCGTGGCGGGGCAGGTGGGAACGTTCCCCGTGACGGTCACGGCACGTAACGCAGCGGGCACGGGCAGTGGCGTGTTGACGGTGGCGTTGGCAACGCGGGAGTTGACCGTGCTCGGGCACGGCGTGGCGACGAAAACCTATGACGGGACGCGCACGGCGACGTTGACGGGCGTCGGGTTCCTGCACGGGGTGGTGGGCGAGGACGTTGTGGAGTTGACCGGGGCGGGCTCGGGCCAGTTTTCGGACAAGAACGCGGGAGCGGGGAAGGCGGTGGTGCTGGGCGGGTACGGGTTGGGCGGTGCGGACGCGGGGAAGTACCGGCTTGGGGCGGTGATGTTGACGGGGACGATCACGTCGAGGGGCTTGACGGTGGGCGGGTTGACGGTGCCGGCGAGGGAGTACGACGGCGGGGTGATGGCGGCGCTGGGGGGCGTGGCGACGTTGGAGGGGAAGGTCGCGGGGGACGACGTGGGGCTGGGGGGGACGCCCTCGGCATCGTATGACGTTGCGGGTGCTGGAGCGCGGACGGTGCGGGTGACGGGGTACGTGCTGACGGGCTTGGACGCGGGCAACTACACGTTGCCCTTGGTGACGGAGGTGGCGGGGACGATCACGGCGCGCGGGCTGACGGTGAGCGGGTTGTCGGCGGCGGGGCGTGTGTACGA
>CAIRNV010000227.1 GCA_903880005.1 uncultured Verrucomicrobiota bacterium
ACCTTCCATGAAGGCCGGGTGAAAGTGGAAGCGGCTTCCAGCCGCTTGCCCAGCATGCACCAGCGGCAGGATGCCGCTGTCACTCTGCCCCAGAGACGCGCGGGGGTGCGGCATCCTTGCCGCCGCGCGAGGGCACGCGGCCTACAGCATGGGCCAAGCCTTTGGCTCCACCTGAGGGTTTGACTGATCCCCACACCCACGGCCGTTTTTAGGTTCAGCGCAGGTCGAGCGTGCCCCCCCGCGTCGGCGAGGTGCCGCAAGCGCGGGCCGAAGAGCAAGGAACGAAGCCCTTTCAGAAGAAGGCCGAGCCAGCGGGACCGCCCCAACCGCATGGTTCCGCCTTGAGTCCTCGCCCGTCATCGCCTCGCCGCGCGTTGGACCACGGCCTTGGCGTCGGTGTCGCCGCGAATCCAGTCCGCCAGCAAGCCCGCCTCCACGTCCGTCAACCGTCCATCCTTCACGAACGACGGCATCCGGTCGTTGCGCGACCCGTAGAACCGCACGTGCGTGGGGTCGGCGATCACCCCCACGACCCACTCGCGCGAACCCCAGCCGGTCAGGTCGGGCGCCGAGGCCTCGTCGTCGGGCTTCCTGAAGGCGTGGCAATCGGTGCAGCCAAACGTCTCGCGGACATGGGAGCGTCCCTTCTCGAGCAAGGCGGCGTCGGCGGCGTCCTGGTCCCGCTGCGCCGGCAGGGCGGCCTCGGCGCTCACGGCGGCGATCATCGCCTCCAAGGCACCAGGGTTTGACGCGTGCCGCTTGGGCAGCTTGCCGACGACGTACTTTACCATCTTGCCGTCCTTGAACTTCGTGCCGCCGTAATACGCATGGTTGGTCACCTTCGACGGCTCCAGCAGGCCGGCCAGCCACGAGCGCGAGCCGAACCCCTTGAGGTCCGGCGCGCTGGGCAGCTCGGCCGCGACCGTCCCCTGGCCGTCGTGGCCGTCATACCGATGGCACGAGGCGCAGTGCTGGGCGAAGAGGCGCGGCCCGGCGGTGGCGGGGTCGTTGCGCAGGAGCGACGCGGCCCCAGCCGGCGGGATGCCCCCATTGGCCTTGATCAAGGCGACGGCCCGCGCGGAGGCCTCGGTGGCACCCCGCACGGCCGCTTGGTAGCCCGCGTTGGTCGCGTCGGATTGAAGGGAGCGGAACGTCAGGCCGAGGGACCCCAGGAGCAGGACGACGAGGAACCCGATGTTGAACCGATGCCCGAGCCGCCAGTTGCCCAGCACCGGCATGGCCGCGAGCAACCCCAGGACCGCGCCGGGCACGATGATCGCGCCCACCAGCTCGCCGTGGTGCCCAAACCATGACGTCAGCACCTCGAGCTTCAGGAACTCGAACAAGAACAGGAAGTACCACTCCGGACGGGCCGCGTTGAAGGGCTGGGTGGCGTCCGCCGGCGCATGCAACTCCGCGCCGTGATGCCGCAGCGTCAGGTAAAGGACGGCCGCCAGCACCGCGAGGCATGCCACGCCGTCCATCAGAACCTGGTCCGGCCAGAAACGGCCCTCGGGCCGGCGAAGCGGTTGCCTGGCCGTGATGCCATGCCGCCGGAACAACGCCACGTGGGCGGCCACCGCGCCCACCATCAGCGCCGGCAACAACCCCGCGTGCAGCGCGAAGAACCGGGTCAGGGTGTGATTGCCGTATTCCGTCCCGCCCACCACCAGCTTCTGCAAGCTCGGGCCCACTCCAGGAACCAGGCCCATCAACGCCGTCGCCACCTTCGTCGCGCCATACCCCTTTTGGTCCCACGGCAACAGGTAGCCGGTCAGGCCAAGGCCCAGCGTCAGCAGCATGAGGACGACGCCGAACCAGTAGTTGACCTCGCGCGGGGCCTTGTACGCGCCATCGATCACCACTTGCAGCAAGTGCAGCACGAGCAGGACATGCATCGCCTGGGCCGTGAAATGATGCAGGCCCCGCAACAGCCAGCCGCCGGTCATCTCATGCTGGATGTAATACACGCTCTCCCACGCCGTCGTGGCGCTCGGGCTGTAGGCCATCCACAGCACGATCCCCGTGATCACCTGCACGGCGAAGCAGAACGTCAACGTGCTGCCCCACACGTACCGCCAGCGAGCCCCGCCCGGAATCCGCTCAAACAAGACCTCGTGCACCAACGACCGGACGCCCGTCCGCGAATCCAGCCAATCCACCAGTCGGCTCATGACACGGCCACCTTCTCCTTGATCCCCGTCCGAAACTGCACGAACCGCACCCAGACCTCGTCGCCCTTCAGCTCCACCTCCAAGCCGTCCATCGCGCGCGGGCTGGGCGAGCCCGGGTCGTTGATCGAGCCATCCACCGCGAACGTGCTGTCATGGCACGGGCAGAAGAACGACCTCGGTTCCGGCCGATAATCCACGAAGCAGCCCGCGTGCGGGCACACTGAATGCAACGCCTGCACCGACCGCTCGCCCGTGCGACGCAGGTAAATCGCGCCCAAGG
The DNA here is from genome assembly GCA_903880005.1 of uncultured Verrucomicrobiota bacterium. Lineage (GTDB taxonomy): Bacteria > Verrucomicrobiota > Verrucomicrobiia > Limisphaerales > UBA9464 > UBA6176. Next base: position 2,455 of record CAIRNV010000227.1, read on the forward strand.
GCACCTCGGGCTCGCGCGTCCATCCGTCACGGCGCTCCGACACGACCGTCACCCGGCGCGGCGCGCCGTCCGCAGGCAACGCCGACAACGCCGCCACGCGAACCCATCCGCCTCCGCCGGACGGCTGCGACAGCGGGTCCAACCACGCGACCAAGCCGGCGCCGGCGGGCACCAGCAGGCAGCAGCCGCCCACCACCCCGGCCGCGGCCTCCTTCAAGAACGCCCGGCGGCCTTCCGCCGGGACTTTTTCGACTGGATTTGACATGCGCTCCTGTCCGGAGGTCACACCAGGACCGGCCGGGACCGGCGGAAGTTGTGCCGCTTTCCCAGTTTTGCCAGCACGAAGGCAAGAAGGGGCTGGAACGTGTCTGCTTGCGGGGATGAAAGGTGGGCCTGTCCAAAATGAGCGCTTGCCATGTGAGGCCTCGGCTCGATACAAAAACGCCGTTCGGTGCGAGTGTAGCTCAGCCTGGTAGAGCGTCACCTTGCCAAGGTGAATGTCGAGGGTTCGAATCCCTTCACTCGCTCCATTCTCCCTTAGTTTTCTCCTTCTCCACCTTCCCCCACTTCGTTTCGACGTAGCCCGCCGTGGGGTTGTTGGTTGCTCATTTCGTCGTTCCCCTGCCTCCGCCCCATCTTCGAGGCCGCGTGCCCTCACGAGGCGGCACAGATGACACCGCTCCATGAACTGGGGCAGGCGCGGCTTGGGCGAGGCCGACGTTCATGGGCCGCAGCCAGAAGCAGCGCCGTTTCCCGTCGGGAACTCCGTCGTTGCGAGGTCGGGCCGGGGATGGATAGCGTGGGAAGGCAGGGCTTTCGTGGCCTGCATTGAACGATGAAGCAGCACTTGGACTTCGAGAAGCCGATCGTGGAGTTGCAGCGCAAGCTGGATGACCTGCGGTCGCACCCGGAAACCCATTCGATGGGCATCAGCTTCGAGGAGGAGATCGCGTCGCTGGAGGCGAAGCTCGGGGACTTGAGGCGGCAGGTGTACTCGAGCCTGACGCCGTGGCAGCGGGTGCAACTGGCACGACATCCACGTCGGCCGTACACGCTGGATTACCTGCAACGGGCGTTCTCTGGTTTCGAGGAACTCCATGGGGACCGGTTGTTCGGGGACGACCGGGCCGTGGTGGGTGGCTTCGCCATGCTGGGCGGGCACCGGGTGATGGTCATCGGGACCCAGAAGGGTCGGGACACGAAGGAGAACATCCTAAGGAACTTTGGGTCGGCGCATCCGGAGGGCTATCGCAAGGCGCTGCGGTTGATGCGCATGGCGGACAAGTTTGGGTTGCCGGTGGTGACGTTGATTGACACGGCCGGGGCCTACCCGGGCGTTGGGGCGGAGGAACGCCACATCGCGGAGGCGATTGCGGTGAACCTTCGGGAGATGATGCTGCTGGAGGTGCCGGTGGTGGCTTGCGTGATTGGCGAGGGAGGGTCGGGCGGGGCGCTGGGGATCGGCGTGGCGGACCGGGTTTTGATCCTGGAGAACGCCTACTACTCGGTCATCAGCCCGGAGGGCTGCGCGGCGATCTTGTGGAAGGACAGGAAGGCTTCGCCCGAGGCGGCGGCGGCGCTGAAGATCACGGCCCCGGACCTGCGAGGCCTGGGGCTGGTCGATGACGTGGTGCCGGAGCCGTTGGGCGGGGCGCATCATGACGTGAAGGCGACGGCGGATGCGGTGCGGGACGCGCTCCTGCGTCACCTAGAGGAGGTGCAGGCCATGGGCCGCGAGGAACGCCTGGCGGCGCGGTACCGCAAGTTTCGGGGTTTTGGCCAATATCTTGAACCAGGAGCCCTGGCGGAATCGTCCCGCCTGGGCGCCGCGTGACCCATCTGCCAACCAGGGAAGGAACACGCCGATGATTCCATGGCATCCGTTGACGTTCAGGCCCACGTACCAGGAGCGGGTTTGGGGCGGGAGCAGGCTGGCCGGGTTGTTCGGGCGCGTGTTGCCCGAGGGGCGACGCATCGGCGAGTCGTGGGAGGTTTGTGACAGGCCGGAGGCTCCGAGCGTGGTAGCGCAGGGGCCGTTGGCGGGGCGGACGCTCGGCGAGTTAATGGCAGCGGATCCGGAGGGGTTGTGGGGTCCGGGCGGGGAGAGAGGGATGCGGTTCCCTTGGTTGTGCAAGTTGCTGGATGCCCGGGATGACCTGTCCCTTCAGGTGCACCCGCCCGCCCACCGCGCCGTGGAACTTGGCGGCGAGCCCAAGACCGAGATGTGGTACGTGGCCGAGGCGGACGAGGACGCCGCCGTGTACGTGGGGGTGCAACCCGGGACCACGCCCGCGGAATTCGAGCGGTGTTCGCGCGACGGCACGGTCGCCGGGCTGTTTCATCGGCTGCCCGTGCGGGAGGGCGACGTGTTGTTCCTGCCGAGCGGCCGGGTTCACGCGCTCGGGCGCGGGTTGGTGATCCTTGAAATCCAGCAGAACAGCGACACGACCTACCGGGTCTTCGACTGGAACCGCGTGGGATTGGACGGTCG
>CAIRNV010000228.1 GCA_903880005.1 uncultured Verrucomicrobiota bacterium
GACGCTGTTGACCGAGACCCGGACCTCGACGTTGCCCACGTCATTGACCGTCGCGGGGTCCATGTCCTCCGAGAACCGCACCTCGAAAGCATCCAGCAATGCCTCCGTCGAGGTGCCCTCCACTGGTAGGCCGGTGGATGCAATGGCCGGCGGCGTGGAGTCGGACCAAGACAGGTTGAGCACGTAGCGCCCCGAAAGGCCGCGCCCGGCGTCGGGGCGGACCCGGACGAAGCAACGGCCCGACGTCGCCAACAACTGCTGCAAGGCCGTCCCCGGCGCCGCCGTGGCCAAGACCGCGCCCGTGGCATCCAGAAGTTCGAGCGCCGCGACCAAGGTGCCGTCGGCGGGCGACTCCAAGGACGCGCGCACCGTCGTGCCTCCGCCCAGGTTGCCCATCTGGAACACATCGCCGGAGTCCACCGAGGCCACATGCCCGGCCACGCGCGCCCTTTGGACGCCGCCGGACAACACAAACGAAACCGGCGACGCATTGCCCACGCCGTCTGCTTGGTTGGGATCCCGCTCAAACGACAACCCGCCACGCCCCAGCCCCACCCATGCGCGGTATTCGCCCCGGAAGTTGTGTCCCCACCACCAAGGAATGCGCACGCGCATGGCGTGAACGCCGTCCTCGGTCAACACGACCGGGTCCGTCGTGAGGCTGCCGGTACCGCCCGAGTACGTGCCAAAGACCGTCGCTCCCGAGGGACCGAAGACCTCGACGTGAAGTTGGCTGCCACCGGGGCTCCCGGCCGTCTCCGTGTTGACCTGCAACACGTCGCCTGCCCTCGCGGAAAACCGGAACCAATCCTCGTCTTGATCCTTCTCCATCGCACCGCGCACCAGGATGGACGTCAGCCCAGCCGGATCCTCCGGCATCTCCAGCCGACGCGTGCCCAGCCACAGCGTGACGCCCCCTCCGTGGTTGGCCGAGGCCACGTCGCGCACGCCGTCCCGATTCCAGTCACCGGTGACGACGCCAATCGGGTTGTTGTTGCCCGGCAGTGCCACGGGTACGCCCAGAACCCCGCCCACCTCGTTGAAGTAACGCACCAGCCGGTTGCTTCCATAAGCGCCCACCACCACGTCCACCCGGCCGTCCGCATCCAGGTCGTCCAGGGCAAGGAGCCATGGCTCCGTCCCCGCTCCCGCGTACTGCACGGGGACGTCAAAGGTGCCGTCGCCACGACCCGCTAGAACCCCGACGCTTTGGTTGCCGTGCTGGACCACGACGATGTCCAGGCGCCCGTCACCCGTCAGGTCGCCGAGCCCGATGCCGCGGGGGTAGGAGGCCACCGGCAGGGAGACCGGCGAACTCAATCCCCCCGTGCCGTTGTTGCGATAGACGCTGACGGAGGCGTCCCACCAATTCGACGCCACGACGTCCACGCGCCCATCCCCATCGACATCGCCGACCGCCAACGTCCCCGGACGCCCGTCGCTGACGATATCCACGCGTCCATAGGTGCCATCGGCCTCTCGACGGAGAACGGTCAGGAAATAGCTGCTGCGATTGGCCGCCACGATCTCCGGGATCCCATCGGCGTCGAGGTCCACGAGGCGCGTCACCAAGGGGTTCTGTCCGGTTGCCATGAAGACGGGCAGCCCAAACGTCATCGCCCCCACGTTGCGCACCACGGTCACGCCATGGTGGTCATGGTTCGCCAAGACAAGGTCGTTGCGCCCGTCACCATCCACGTCGCCCACCTGCACGCCCGTCGCCGAGCGCCCCGTCACCACGTCCAAAGGCTCCCGGAACGAGCCGTCGCCCCGGCCAAGGAACACGCGCGCAAACGTCTGCCCATTGCTCACCACCACCAAGTCATCGATGCCATCGCCGTCGAGGTCGCCCGCGGCCATCTCGTGCTGGTTGCCCGGAGACGACAGGTCGCCAGCCCTGAACAAGTCACGCGTCACGTCGCCCGGCGTGCCCACGTACGTGCCGCGAATCGCGCTGTCGTTCGACCGGTTCTCCGCAACGAACAACCCCAGCTTGCTTACCGTGAAGGTCCGGACGAACGGGCTGGCCAACGGGTTGCCGGCACGGTCACGCAACCCGGTCCCCGCCGTGAACCGATACGTGCCCGGTTGCAGCGGTCCCCCCTGGATTCCAAGGCGGGCCGCCAAGCCGCTCACGTAGCCCGTCGCCGAAAGCCCGTACACCTCGTCGTCGCCATCCCCGAACACGCCGTTGCCGGACCCACGCAGCTCATAGTTGCCCGCCACTCGGACCGTCGCGGCATCCATGTCCTCGCTGAACGCCAGCGTCAGCCCATTCACCAGCGCCGTCGTGGTGCCGCCCTCGGCCGCCACGTCCAGATCCGTCACCGTCGGTGCCACGGCATCCTCCACCGACGCCGTCAACACATAGGCGGTCTCGATGCCCACCCACGACGCTCCCGCCACACCCGTGGCCCATGCCGCCGGGCCCGAGATCGTCCCTGGCAAGACCCCGCCCAAGGCCGTCACGGTCGTTCCCGTGCCCTCGTTCAACGGCCAGATTCCCATGAGGCCGGGCTCGCTGCCGTTCAAGGCCGTCGTCCGCAACGCGAGCACCCGATCCTCCGGCAAGGCCGAGTTCCAAATCGACACGTCCTCGATCGCGCCCACGAGGTGACCGCGGTCCGAGGAGTACCCAAAGCCCACGTCGGTCTGCCACGTGAAGTCCGACGAGGCCTTGCTTCCGGAGGCCACAAGGGATCCGTCCACAAAAACGCGCTGCCCGCCGATGGCCGCCCCGTATTGATAGGCCACATGATGCCAGCGGCCGTCGCCGAGGTTCAGCCCGGACGAGCTAATGACCTGGTTGTTGTAAATGCGCGCAACGATGTTGCCGCCGCTCAGGTAAATGTGTCGGTCATTCCCCGATGCACCCACCTCGAACAAGCCGGAGTCGGACGAGAAGGACAGGAACCAGAACGACACCGTCATGGCGTCTTCCGGCACATTGAGGGGAACCCGCACCTGCGTGTTCCCGAGGAACCGGAGGTTGGATCGTGCCGCCGCCGTGCGCCGCGGGGCCGTCGGCAGGACTTGGATCGTATGCGTCCCCCCTTGGCCCGCCGTCGGCACGATCCTCAGTGCCGTCGTCGCATCGCCGCTGCCCACCACCTCACCTGAGGGCCCACGCACCACCATGCTGGCTCCCACCTTGCCCACCGTGACCGGAGCCCAGGAGACCTCCAGCGCCTGTCCCTCGCCCACCGCGGCCACCCGATAAAAGTCGCCCACCGTGCCCTCGTCCTGACGGAAGTAGCCGGCGATGCGCCCCGTCGCCCGGCCGCCGGTGGGGCTCAGCACCATCTCGTTGGCCGCGCCCGCCGAGTTGTTGTCCTCGCGCTCCCATTGCATGCCGCCCCGCGCCAGCGAGACGCGAAGCCGGTATTCGCCTCGGTAGTCATAATGGTACCGCGCAAAGACCGTGTAGCTGCCGTCCCGGGTCAACGTCACCGGGGCCGACTGGCCCCATCCGTTGTACGAGTTGGAGTAAAAATCGGCGATGTATTCCCCGTTGGGGCCGTCCACGCGGTAGTACAACTGGCTTGCAGGGGGGTTGCCCTCCGTCTCCACCGCCACCGTCAACACGTCACCCGCGCGCGCGCTGAATCGATAGAAATCGTAGTCCGCCGTGTCCGCCAACCGCCCGCGCGCAAGGCCCGTCAGCAACCCCGCGGGGCCCTCGGCCAGCAGGGATGCCCGGTTCCCCAGCCAGATGGATACGCTGCTGCCGGCATGGTTCGCCGTCGCCACGTCGCGGACGCCGTCGCCATTCCAGTCGCCTGCCACGATGCCAATCGGGTTGCCCCCGGTCCCCACCGCAACCAAGGAACCCAGCCCTCCCGCGCCATCGTTCATCCAACGCGCCCATTGGCCGGAACCATAGACCGCCACCGCAAAGTCCGGGTCGCCGTCCCCGTCCAAGTCCGTCGCCGTCAGGTGATAGGGCTCGGAGCCAAGCCCCCCCACGTATTCCGGCGCGGCCGGAAGCGCCCCGCCGTTGTTGCGGAAGATGGCAAGGCTCCGGCCGGTGCGGTTCAACACGGCCGCGTCGAGGTCGCCATCGCCCTCCAAGTCCACCAAGGCCACGTCAGCAGGCTCGCCCGTCACCGGTCGCAGGGACTCCAACGCAAGGCCACCCGTGCCCCCCTTGAGCACCGCCAATCCCGTCGAACCCACGGCCACCATGTCCACCTGGCCATCGCCGTCGAGGTCGCCCGCCGCCACCGACCATGTCCCAAAGCCAACCCCCAAGTCCTGCCGGGCGAAGCCGCCCGCACCATCCGGCTTCAAGATCGTCACGAAGCCACTGCCTTGGTTGGCCACCAGGATTTCCGGCCGGCCGTCCCCGTCCAGGTCGCCCAGCCGGACGTTTCTTGGATTCATGCCCACCGCGACAGACTGGGCCGGGACAAAGGTCCGGCTCCCGTTGCCACGGTGGAGGGTCGCGGTGTTCGAGTAATGGTTGACCGCCACCACGTCCGCGCGCCCATCGCCGTCCACGTCGCCCACGACCACGCTGATCGGTCCGGATTGGCAGGGGAGCGGGTCGCCTGCGGTGAACGTGCCGTCCCCGTTCCCGTACCAGACGCTGAGGTTGCCAGAATTGATGTTGGCCACGACCAGGTCCGCGCGCCCGTCCCCGTCGAGGTCACCCGTGCCGATGTCGTAAGGATTCGCCCCGGCACCCAACGTCGCGGCCAACGCCCAGGAACCATCCGCACCGCCCGTCGGTCCGATCGGCGTCGATCCGTACGCGCCATTGTTGGACCGGTTCTCCGAGACGAAGCCTGGCAATGGAACCACCTCGAAGCGCCGCACGTAGCTCGCCGCCATCGGGTTCCCGGAGCGGTCCGTCAGGCCGGCCCGCAACGTGACCTGGTACCGACCCGGTTGCAGCGGCCCGTCCGCGATCTGGAAGGTCGCCTTCCTGCCGCCCGCATAGCCCACGCCCGCGACCGAATAGACCGAGTCGTCGGAGTCGCCGAACACCTCGTTCACGGACGAGCGCACCTCGACGTTCGCAGCCCCGTTCACCGTCGCGGAAGCCATGTCTTCGCTGAACGTCGCCGCGAATGCCGCCACCAATGCCGTCGTGGAGGCCCCTTCGGAAGGCAGGTCCACCGAGGCAATCGTGGGCGGCATCTCATCCGCCATGGTCAAGCCCAACACATATTGCCCCTGAATCCCGCCGCCTCCATCGGCCGTCACCCGGGCCAACAACAGCCCACCGCCCTCCCCCACCTCATGCACCAAGGTCGTGGCTCCCTCCGCGCCCACCGCCACCTCCGTCCCATCCGCCCGCACCAAGGCCAGTCGCCCCGCCACGGTCGTCCCAGGAACCGACTCCAAAACCAGACGCACGGTCGTCCCCTCGGACAGATCGCCCAGTCGGAAATGGTCCGGTCCATCCCCCGTGCTGATGGCCCCCGCCACGCGGGCCACCAACTTGCCGCCCTCCAATGCGAACGTCAGGCCCGAGGGCGATCCCGGACGATCATTCGCCTGCGTGTCCCCCTCGGACTGCAACCCTCCCCGGAGCAGGTTCACCCGGACGCGGTACTCGCCCCGGTAGTCGTAATTGTAAGAGACCCTCAGGAAGTAGGAGCCATCCCGGCCCAAAGTCACCGGCCCCTTCTGACCCCATCCGTTGTACGAGGACGCGTAAAAATCCGTGACGTACTTCCCGGCGGCATCGTCCACCCGATAGTAGAGCTGGCTTGCCGCCGGGCTTCCCACGGTCTCGACGCCCACCACGAGCAGGTCCCCCGCCCGCGCCGTGAAGCGGTAGTAGTCCACGTCGGTGTAGTGCGGGCTCAGGCTGCCACGTCCCACGACCGTCGAAAGACCCGTCGGCCCCTGTACCATCCCAACCGCCCGCTGCCCCACCCAGACACCGGCACTGCCGCCGTTGTAGTTGGCCGTTGCGATGTCCTTCACTCCATCCTCGTTCCAATCTCCCGGGACGAGCGCGATGGGATTCCCTGACGTGCTGTAGATCGTCGGCGTCCCAAGGTCGCCCCCGCCCCGGTTGGAGAAGACGCCGAGCTGCGAGGACGCATACCCCGCCACCGCCACGTCGCGGTCGCCGTCCCCGTCGTAGTCCGCCACCGCAAGGTGATACGCCCCCCCGCCCAGCCCTGTGAACAAGGTTGGCCCAGCAAATCCACCCGCCCCATCACCCCGCAACACCCGGACCCCGGAACCGTTGTAGTCCAAGGCCACGACATCCATGCGCCCGTCGCCGTCCATGTCCTCGACGGCCACGTCGATTTGGCTGCTGGGCAACGAGAGCGAACGCGCCGAACCCAACGTTCCATCCCCGTTGTTCAACAACACCTGCAACCCCGAGCGCTCATGGCTCGCCGTCACAACATCCTCGCGGCCGTCCCCGTTCAGGTCCCCCAGCGCCACCGCCCAGGCATTGCCGCCATTGGGATAATTCGCCCTCGCATAGACCCCTGTCTCGCGATCGCGCTTCAGCACCACCAGGAAGTCCTCCCTCTGGACCGGTACCACGATCTCGGGAATTCCGTCCCCATCCAGGTCCCCAAGCCGCAGGTCGCGTGGATGGTTCCCCACGGCATAAGATACCGGCGCGGCAAAATTCAGGTCGCCGAGGTTCTCCAAAATGCTGACACGATGCGCCCAATGGTTCGACGCCACCACGTCCAGGTCGCCATCCCCGTCCAGGTCCCCCATCGCCACGGCCACCCCAAAGCCCCCCGCCGCCAGGGACCGGGGCAATCCAAACGAGCCATCCCCGTTCCCCGGATACACCGTCAACTCCGCGGCGCCGCCCGTGTTGGCCACCACGAGGTCCGCATGGCCGTCCCCATCCAGGTCGCCCTGCGCAATCCCATGCGGGTTGCTCCCAACCGGAAGGCTCGACCTGAGGAGGAAGGACCCATCCCCAGCCCCAAGGGGACCCAACGGCGTCGCGCCCGCGAAACCGTCATTGGCAAGGCCCTCCATCACGAACCCCTCGACATTCGCCACGGCAAATTCCCGCACGTATGGCGCCGCCAGGGAGTTGCCCGATCGATCCCTCACCCCCGTTCCCACCGTGAAGCGATACCGGCCGGGTTGCAGCGGCCCCGGCACCACGATCCCCACGTTGACTCCTCCGGCATACGAGGACGTGACCGGGATCACCACGTCGTCCCCGTCCCCAAACACGCCGTTGATCGACCGCCGCAACGCGTAGTTGCCTCCGTTGCCTGCCGACGCCGGGTCGAGTTCCTCCGACCATTCCACGTTCCAACTGGAGAGAAAACCCGTGCTGGTCGAACCCTCGGATGGCAACGCCGCCGACACCACCGTGGGAGCCGTCGCATCCACCATGTCCACGGTCACCACGTAGGCCGCCCGGAAACCCATCGTCCCTGACGACACCCTCAACCGATACGCGCCCGACGACGCCACCAACCGATTCAACAGTCCGCCCGTCGCGGACTCCGCGACCGCTCCCGCCCCATCCTCCAGCGTCAACGTCAACGCCGCCCCCGAAAGATCGCTCCCATCCGGAAAGGCCGCCTCCGCCCGAACCGTCGTCCCGGCCCCCAACATCCCAAGGTCGATCCGGTCCACCCCGCCCCATGCATCCAGATGCCCCGCCACACGCCCCAGCAGGCTTCCGCCCTCATTGCGAAACACCACGGGCGTGCTCGGCCATGCCTCCCCTTGCCACGCCCGCGCCCGCTCCACCCGCAACCGATACCCCGACGCCCCATGATCGCTCCAAACCCGCAGGTAATGCGTCCCCGGCGACGACAGCACCACGCCCTCCAACCGCGAACGCCCCTCCCAATACCCGCCCTGCGCCTGCGAGATCACCCCGTCCGCCGACGTCCGAACCTGCAACCACGGGTAAATCCCAGGCTGGTCCGTCGCCTCCAACGTCACCGTCACCCGGTCGCCCGCCTCCGCCTCAAACCGCCAGTAATCCACGTCGCCCGCCGTGAAAAACGTCCCCAGCCCATAGCCCACGAACGTTCCAAGACCCGCGGGGCTCTCGTTCACCGGCAGCACGCCCGCTCCCACCAAGACGTCATTTTCCAGACCTTCGATGCCTCCCAACACCGGGTTCACCACCTCGAACGTGCGCGTGAACGATGCGATCTCCCCGCCGCCCGCCGTCATCAACCCCGGCAACGTCCGATACCGCCAAAGCCCCGGTTGCAATGGCCCGCCCGGCAACAAGACCCGCAGCCGACCCGGCGCGCCCGTGCCCGACACCTGCAACGCCATCACCCCATCATCCCCATCCCCAAACACCCGGTTCGGGCCCGCCCCGCGCATCTCATGGACCGTGGCCGACGTGGACGTGACCGGCTCCAACTCGATCCATGCACCGACCTCAAAACGATCCAACGCCATCGCCCGAACCGTCCCCTCGGACGGCAGCGTGCTCGTGACAAAACCCTTCGTCGCAAGATCCTCCGTCCTCCAAACCGAGACGTTGTCGATGCCCCAGGACTCGTTTTCCAAGCTCTCAAGGTTCGCCCCCTCAAACCCCAGCACCACCGCCGATGCCGAAGCCGTGAACGTCACCGGGACCCGACGAAAAATCGAATCCTCCCATCCACCGAAGCCCAGTTGCCCCTTCACGTCCGCCGGCATGCCCCACGTCTGTGCCCCATCAAATTGCGAGATCGTTCGGTCCAACGCCGCCACGCCATCAACCCGCACCCGAAACGTGTCCGGCCCGTAGCTATTCCCATCCCACGAATCCAGCACGTAGATGTCAAACAAGACCGTGTAGGACGTCCCGGGTACCAACCGCGACAACGCCAGTTCCACCCGGCCGTTGCCCACACGTCCAAGAAACCGGGAAAACGTCCCCGGGTAGGAATGGTCTCGGGTCGTCGAGGACCATTCCGGGCGAAGGCGCCCCTCGAAGTCATCCTCGAACACGGGCGACGGCGCGAGCACCTCAAAGCCGCGCGTCAGCACGCCCACGGCGTTGCCATCCACGTCCCGGATACCCGCACCGCTTTGATACCGCCATAATCCCGGCGGCAATGCCCCGGACGCCACCCGCACCCGCAACCGACGACCACCGTCCATTCGGGAGACTTCCAGCCCCGCCACCACGTCGTCCTCATCCCCAAATGCACGATTCGGACCCGCGCCGCGCATCGCATGCTGGGCAGAACTCACGGCCGTCCCCTCGTCCAGCTCCACCAAGGCGTCCAACTCGAACATGTCCACGGCCATCGCCCGTGATGTCCCCTCCGACGGCAGTGTGCTCGCCACAAATCCGCTCGCCGCAAGCTCGGACATCCTCCACACCGAAACGTTGTCGATGCCCCATGACTCGTCGTTGATCTCCTGGAGGTTCGCCCCCTCAAACCCCAGCACCACCGTGGATGCCGACGCCGTGAACCGCACCGGCACCTGCCGAAAAATGGAGTCCGCCCACCCACCGAAGCCCAATTGGCCCTTCACGTCCGCGGGCCTGTCCCATGTCTGCGGCCCGTCAAACTGGGAGATCGTCCGGTCCAAGACCGCAGTCCCGTTCACCAAGACGCGAAACGTGTCTGGCCCGATACCCGCATGGGACCCGTCCCACGAATCCAACACGTAGAGGTCAAAGGTGACATGGTAGGCGGCACCCGGATCCAACCCCGTCAACGTCAACTCGGACCGGCTGTTGCCCATGCGCCCCAGGAACCGCGAGAACGTCCCAGGATAGCTGTTGTCCCGCGTGGCAGACGACCACTCGGGCCTCGACGCGCCCTCGAAATCATCCTCGAAAACGGCGCCGGCCCGCGCTGTGAGCATGAGCGCCAAGCCCAGCAGCCATGCCGTGCCAGCCCACGCACCGAGCCTGCTGCATCCCAAACGGACTCCACCCAATGATCTCATGAGATTGATCGATTCGGATTTCCTGCGCCTCGTTCCACCCGTCCCATGGGAGGCGGCCGAAAACCTCGCCCGTACGCAAGCGCGAAGCTGTACCCCTGCACTTCGAGCCCAAGGGACCAACCCAAGGCTCCCGCTCATCGGACGTCGCAAGGCGCATGTCATCATCCATGCCAACGCGCCCTGCATCCCAAAACTTGCACGGGTTGGTGGACTCTTTGACCCGGGTCACGCGCCCCACCCACGCCCCTGATGGACCCGAAGTTCGCCGGATGGTTCAACCCGCCCGCACCCCATGGACCCACGATGACGCCTCCCTCCTCAGCCGTGACGATGCCGTTGGGCGGGAAGTGCTGACGCCGCAAATTCCCCTGCAAGCCAAGGAGTGCCCGAGGCGCGGGCCATTCCCAGGCCGGTAACGAGCGAACAACGAGGGATTTGCGCCAGCAGATCGAGCAAGCGCCATCGATCCAGCCGCATGGTTACGGCTCAGCGCATTCCTCCCGCAGACACCTGGGCACCCGCATCTCCAAATGGATGCGCGACGCCGCCGCCATCGATTCACGCGCATCCTGCTCTTCCCCGGCCTCCGATTGCAGCTCCCCCAGCACCCGAAGCATCGAGGCCAACCGCACCTTCGCCCATGTCCCGGCGGACTGCTGGTACCCCGCGATCGCCATGCGACACGCCTCCGTCGCCCCATGGCCGTCCCCGTAGGTCTTGCGGACCCGGGCCTTGACCGCCCACCAATCGGCCTGCTTGAGCGCGATGCCGCCCATCAGCCTTGGCCACTCCCTCGCCATCAAAACCTCCTCGCTCGCCTCAAGGTCCGACTCCGCCCCGGCCACGTTCCCAAACGCCATCCGGCACCGCGCCCGGTTCACCCAGGAATGAGCCCGCATGGTCTCGGCCCCGGGGGCGTCGCATTCCAAACCCACGGCCTCGTCGGCGGCGGCAAGGGCGCGATCCTCGTCGGACCGGGCCATGGCGCACATCATTTCCATCGTGAGCGCCATCATGACGAGCGGCGCGACATCAAATTCCTGCGCGAGACGAACCCCCTCCCGGGCGCGCGCATCCGCCTCGTCGAGCTGGCCCATGAGCAAATGAACCTCCGCGAGGTCGCTGCTCGACTTGCTCATGAGTCCCAGGTTCGCCCGCGTCTCCGGGTGGTCATGGATGCGACGCTGCCACCCGACCGCGCCCGGCCAATCATGGCGCGACATCGACTCGGACTTCGCACGCTGCCAAGTCATGGTGTCCGAAGGGTTCTCATGGGCATGCAGGGTGCAAATCGCCATGGCCAACCCGAAAGCCGCCTCCGCCTTGGCGATGTCGCCCTCCTCCATCCCCTGCTGTCCTTCGTGGAGGGCCCTCATGAACTCGTCGGGGATCCCGTGCCGCTCCCCATCCGCTCCGGGGCCCTCGCCCCCGGGACCGCCGCCATGTCCACCTTGATTCCTCATGCCATCAACCCATGCCTCAATGCCCGCCCCTTGCCGAGTCATTTCATCCAGGGCCGCCCTTCCAAAAAGGCCTGCACGAAAACCCATGCCCCGGGACCACCCGATCCAATCCCTTCACAATTAGGAAAAAGGGGGGCGGGTTTTCCAACCCGCCTCCTCATGCCCTCGCCCCAGCCGGGACGCGTCAGTTGGGAGGGAAGGGACTGCGGGAGCCGATCGAGCAAGCACGACCGATCCAACTGAATCGTCCCGGCTCAGGTTCGCCGGCGGGGATGAATGATGGTCATTGAACACACGACCCGCGCGTTTCCATGGACGGTGTTGCATCACCTTCCCTCATGAGTTGGGCCCGGCCCGGCTTAGGAACAGCCAGCCCGCGATCACCGTCAGCGCACTCAACGCCGTGCCGCCCAGGATGCTGCGGTTCCATTGGGCTCGCCGGAGTTCCAGTTCCAAGGGCCGGGCCAGCAGGTAACCCATGGCAACCCCGCCCACAAAACCTCCCGCATGCCCCGCATGGTCGATGGAGATTGGAAGAACCTTTTGCAATAAAGGCAGGCAACACGTCAGGACGACGGTCGTCGTCACCCTCGACATGATGGCCCTCGGCAGGGTTCCTCCTTGCCGCCACAAGTAGCCTAGCATCGCCCCATAGACCCCCAGGATCGCCCCGGATGCACCGACGGACACCATCTCTGTGTTCCAAGCGAGGCTGGCCAAGCTGCTGCCGAGGCCGGAAAAGCCATAGATCCACAGGTAGAAGCCGTTACCAAATAGGCGCTCCGCCCAATGCCCCATCAGCAGCAACGCCCACATGTTCACCAAGAGATGCCTGAACCCGTCGTGGATGAAGGAGGACGACGCCATCCGCCAGTATTCCCCATCGGCCACCAACGGCCCGTAATTGGCCCCCCACTTCAGGAGGTCACTGGTCTCGGGCCGGAGCAGGTCAACATGGGACATCACCATGAACAGCCATGCCATGATGTTGGCCGCGACGATCGCGGCGGTCACATAAACCCTGGGCGTCGCCGCCTCGACATCGCGCCGGAATCCCCGTGCATGGTCCAGCTCGTTGGCGAATTCGGGGCTCTGCCGTTCCCCCAGCAAACGTCCAAGGTCCCGCGCCTCCGCCTCGCTGCGGGTCTTCACCGAGACACGAAGGGACTTGCCCCCCACGCTGGACGGCCCGGCCGTGAAGGCGACGACCTTCGAGTTCACCGCCACATTTAACACGGAGGACATGGGAAAGGTGAACTCGACCTTCCTGCCGAACATCGTGAAGCTGGCCATCTGGCGCGCGGCGATCACCAACCGGTCCTCCTCGACGGTGATGGAGCCCTTGCCTTGCAGGCCCTCGGTATTGTCCTCGTCATCCCCCTTGAACCGCACGACGAACGAACGCGGCAACACCCCACCTTCCTTCCCTGGAACCTCAACGCTCATGCCCATGTTCTCCTTTCGTTCCATCCTTCCATGACGAACCGGGCCCCGGCGCGTGTCGCCGCCGAAAACCGTTCCTGTCCACCGAGGGAAACGCAAAAGCCGTCGACATCTTACACACAATCTCGCCCGCCCTCCTCAATGGGCTCCCTTGCATGGCCCCCCGCTCGCAAAGCAATCCAACCCCACCCGCCCCGACGCGCGCCCTCACGCGCCGGACTTACCGGGGTCCATCCCGTGGGGTGTTGTTGGAGTCCCTGCCCCCTCGCCATAACGATTCAGTTGGGAGGGAAGTGATTGCGGGAGCAGATCGAGCAAGCACGACCGATCCAACTGAATCGTCACGGCATCGCCGGAACCCGCCGTAAACGTCGAGGAACCCAAAATGGCGGCGACCTTCGCCCCGGGCTGACGAAGCCATCTCGACGACAGGCTCCGCAAGACTGGCGGGAGCATCTCACGAAGGGCCTAGCCTTGGCCCGTGCTTCGTTTTTCCTTGGGCTTCCAGAACGGCTCGAGCCGACTCAGCAAAGGCAACAAGGTCGCGCCCAAGCCGGTCAGGCTCGCCGCGGCAAGATTGAATGTCTCTCGTTGGGTCACGTATAGGAACACAGCAACCAAGCCAAGACCCAAGGCCAAGGGGCCTCGGACACGCTCCCATAACTGCGGGGAATCCTCGTCCAACCCGCTGGTCTGCATGGGTTCAAGCTGCGCACGCTTCGCAAGTTGCCACATTTCACGGTCAATGAAGCGCAGTCGGCCCGATGCCGACAAAATGCCACGCCCGGGTGCAAGCAAGCGCCTCAAGGCTCGGCTTCGGCATCGAACGGCCCGTCCAATCGCAAGGTTCCGCAACACCCAGCGTTCACCAGGCGAGCACAAATCCCATAGCTTGCATGCCTTCCATTCGGCCGTCCGCCCCTGCCAAACCTCGGCGGGTACCAACGTCCTGATCTTCCATTCCAAAAACAAAGCCCTCCATGCCCGGTACTCCATCCCCACGTCCTCCTCATTTTTCCCCATCTCCCAGTTCAGGGGGTTCCGCGTTGACGTCACGATGACATGACATCCCTCAAGCCCACGAGTCCATTCCAGCAACCGCCGCACTTGCCTTGTCCATGCCCCCGGCTCAGCAAGGCAGGCACGTGGTGTCGCGTCGAGATTCAGCATGACCAAGGTCCCCAAAGCACCCCGGGCCATGGAAGGCCACTCACCCGCCATGATGTCACGCGCCGTGTCGTCAGCCATCAGGTCCAGCTCCCGAACAGGCCGGCCCGGCGCGAATTCAGACACCGTGTCCATGGCCTTCTGCCTTAACGCATCGCGGCATGTCCCCAGCAGCATCTCCCGCCGCAAGGCCGCCCCGGCCGCCGTTCCCGTCTGGGTCTCTTCCTCCCCAGCGCTATCCTCCGCCTCAAGGTACCAAAGGCTTCGTCCAGCATGGTGATGAATGCAGCCAGCCAATGCCGCCACCCCCAGCGCCACCAACAGCACGTAACCCCACCGCGGATCGTCCCCAACCGGTTCCAGGGCCGGGACGGTGATGGTGAAGGAGCCCACGTGGTTGGAGACGGAATCCCCCGCCAATTCCCCAAAGAAGGGAACCCGCGCCGCCGTGTAGGCCATGGGCGGCAGCGTCCATGGCCTTGCGAACTCATCCGGACGCCTCCATTGCCAAACGCTCTGGTCCATGTCGCCCGAGAGGCCATCCAAATCAGCTCCAAAACCATGTCTCCCGCGGCGCAGCCAGTTTAGCCAATGGCGACGAGGCTGGGCCGATTCGGATGGGCTGGATGGCGAAGCACTTTGGATGAACCAGTGGGTCCGGTTGGTGCTTAACGTGTGGTAAATGTCGGATGAATCCGCCGTGCGACGCATGTAATGCTGTTCCAACGTCATGCGGCTGGCTGCCCTCCCCGCAGCCGTTGCGCTAGCATCACCGTTCGTAGCCAAGACCCACTTCCTCGGCACCGGGCGCTTGTCCCAATCCCGGTAAATCTGCCCCTGCCTGCCTTCGATCGCGACGGCCAACGCAACTTGCTCCTGCCTTCCCATCAGCCGGATCTCCTCCTCAAGGGCGCTGTCAAACACCAGCCACACAGGCACGGCAGAAGTCAACAGAAGCAGCGTCGTGTTGCACGCCGCAGAGGCCCTCACGTCCATCAACCAAGCAAGCCTCGCTTCGGGACCCGCCCAAGAATCGCTCGTCACGCCATGCCGTCTGGATCGCGAATGATTCCATGCCCACCACGCAGCCACTCCTGCGATCGGACATCCCACGATGGGCACCCAATCAAAGCCTCGCGCCGCAAGCATCTTGCCAAACACCCAGGCGGCCACGGCCAGCCCCACATGAATCCCCGCCAACCACCAGCACGCCCTTGCCTCTCCCGCATGCGGCCGCAGCCACTCCATGGAGCGCACGACCCCAGAAATGCCATCTTGCCCTTCGAAGGCCCTTCCCGAAAACAAGAACCACGCCAGCCCAAGGCCGCCCAGCGCCACCGTGCAGGCCGTGCATGCCAATGCCGCAAGGTACGAGGCGTGCCACAGGGGATCTTCGTGCCTCGCCGCAGGCTCGAACGTGACCACAGTCCAGCCCGTCTCCTTCCATGGATGCAGGCTCGCCAAATGATCCTCGCCTTGGTATCGGACCCGAATCACCCGCTTTTGGCCCGCCCCGAGGGCGCCCCGCAGCTCATCGTCCCGCTCGCATTCATCCACGAAGTTTTCCCGCTGAACCTTCCGGGCATCGCTGTGGAACAGCGTCCGGCCCGCGCGATCGAGGATGCAAAACCCCATCCTGTGGGGCATCACCGCCCGGCTCACCGAAACCAGCCTGCAATCCACCGTCGCGACGACGAGGGGATCCACGTCGCTCAGCCGAGAAAAGGTCGCGAGGTGCTCGCCGGTGTTGGATGAATAGATGGAATCCAGGTAGAAGGGCTTGTCGCCTCCCAGGTCTTTGGTTGTCGCCAGACGGAAGCCTTCCCCGCGCGCGATGACCCTGAAGTAGTCGCGGTCTGTCACCGAGACCAATGGGGTATCGTTGCTCATCACCGTCCACTTCAGGAGCTGCTGCCCCGTCCTCCTGAAAATCCACCCCACCCGGATGAGGTCGGGATAATCGGCGAGTTCGACCTGCTGTTCGGGCCCCGGGACTGCATCGAGGATTCTCGTGCGGTTGGTGGCGCTGGCAGAGTTGTTCGTCACGTGGCTCAGCATGAGCGCGTCAACGGCCTTGAGTTGCCTTCCTATCCGCGCCATTTCCCCAACGAGATTCGACTGGATTTCGCGCGCAACACTCGCAAGCCGCCCTTCCGCCGCCCTGACCAGCCGATGCTCGGCAAACAACCGACACGACCAAAGGGTGAGCGTCCCCAGCAACGCGAACACGGACGCGTGCAGCAGCAAGATCGTCCGAAGCCGGATGGACTCGCGCCGATGCAGGGTCACGAGGTTCAGCAGCGGCCACGAGAACACGGCCATGCAAATCACCAGGACGAACCAAACCACCAACCCGTCCGGGAAACGCCGGGCCTCGGCGGCAAATGCCGACTCGTGTTGCACGCCTATGATGGCCCACCGCCATTTCCCAGCCTCATCCGACGCGCTCACGTCGGCCTTCCGAACGATGTTCAGTGGCATGCCAAACACCCGAAGACCCACCCCTCCATGCTCCGAGACATTCGTTTGCATCCGTTGACCCGCGGCCATGGCGGCAAGGTAGGGCGGCAGCGAAACGCCGCCCCTCTGCCAGCAAATGCTACCGGCGGAGTCCGTCACGAGGATCGCGTCGAACACGCTCTCGTCGATGACCCGCTCCAGCATGGCATTCAACGGGACCGAGCCCGTCGCCTCGATGCGGACCTTCTGATCGTCGTTCGTCCCGGGGGCGTTCCCAATGGACGCCTGGAAAGTTAAATTCAAACGCGGTAGCGCGGCGTTCGTGTCGAGGACGACACGAACCCGACCGTCGGCCGAAGGCGGCGGATTGGTTTTGACCTGGGGAGATTGAAGATCCACAACCTGCCTGAGCCAACCCTCCACCTCGTCCTTCCGGATCGCGTGCCGAGCGTTGGCGCGCCCCGGTTTTGTCTCCCCGGAATTCCGGACAAGGACCCGCTGTCCGGTCGTGGCATTCACCGTGGCAATCGCCGTGGTGTTCGTGTGCAGCGCGCGGAGGAGTGGCGAGCGACTGAGTTCGGCGTCCGTCACTTCCAGGTCGCGGTCACCCGCGTCCACGGCGTTCTTGACGGACTTGCACACATTGGCCACGGCATCCTCGACGACCACGGACACGGAGGACAACGCCCGGAAGTTGCGGTCGATGAGGGCTTGCCGCTGGCTCGGCAGGTAATGCATGAGGTAGCCAACCGCCCCGACGACGATCAGGACAATCGTCGCCACGTGGGTCCTCGCCGCTTTCATGGCCATTTCCTTGCCGCTCATTGCGCCTCCCCGCCGCCGGAACAATCCGGTCCCGTCCCTAGGAAAACGGCCCTACGGGCACGATTGGTAAAAGGCACGAGTCGTTGGCCCCATGTCACCAGACAAGGGGCCGCTTGACTCAATGATTTCCCAACAGGCCCGCAGGGCTGATTCCTGCGGCATGCCACCCGTTACTTCTCCCTCGCCTTAATCTGCGGCTGGAAGTTCAACCGGCTCTGGCCGTGCAGCCGGATCGCCCTTTCGATTGCCCCGTTCTCCTTGGTATCAAAGGACCTCATCACCGCATCGGCCTTGCTGCTGAGCGACGCAAGCTGATCAATCTGGCCAAGGATCCGGGCAAAATTCGCAGCTTCCTCGCCCTTCATCGCGCCGATCCTGTCGAACAGCGGAGCGTAGGCTGGTTTGTCAGCGAGCTTCTTCACGATCGCGCTCTCCCTCCCGTTCAAGCTCCAGATGCGAAGCGCGATCAACTCGTTGTGACTGAACGCCCCCTTCTGCGCCGGATACACGATCTCGTAAATCTGCTTGTTCAGCGAGGTAACCTCGTCCGAGGAATCCACCTCGGTCCCGGGGGCCGCATAGAACGCCTTGGCCAGGTCGATCGACGAGTCAATCAGGTGCTTCACGCTCTCTCGGGAAATCGTGTCGTGGTACTGATCGATCAACATTCGCGTCTCGATGTACGAATACTCATCCGCCTCGAAATTCCTCTCGATCTTGGCACGCAGATCTCGTCGGAAGGTCTTCAGCTTGTCGATGACCTTGGGCATCGAGGACGACAGGAGGTAAGCGGCTTCATAGTTGTTCCAGCCGGAGTTGATGGCGGCCCCGGAGGCCCCCACGGCGGTGATGACCTTGGACCCTGCCGCCGCCCACCCGAGCGCTGCCGTTGAAAGGCTGAGCGCCGTGTTGAAGTTGTTCTTCCAGTAGCGGGAATCGGTGTCCTGCCGGAACTGCACCTTGAGCCATGCGTCCGCCAATTCGTCGGACAAGTTGAGGCCCGCTGCGAGAAAGGCCTTCTTGTCGTCAAAAGTCGCCTTTTTTTGCTCCTTTTTCTCTGCGTCCCACCACCGTGCGGAGGCCTGCTGGAACAGCTCCGTGGCCGTGGGGACTCCGGTCACCTTGGGGATTGGCTGGGGTTGGAAGTTGTGCCGCGTGCGAATCGAGGAGCACCCCGACGTGGCGAACAACAACGCGACGAGGCAGGCGAGGATCGTTGATGACGGTTTCATGTCTGAAGTTGTGTTGGCTTCCCCGACACCGACGGCCGACGAGGTTGCATCCGCATCCTTTGCCGACCATGGGCTGTCTTGAACATTTTTTCTCCCATGGTAAACCGATGAAAACCACACTTTCTTACACTTGGAAATCAAAGCCCCGGCCCAACGTCATCCCGTCCACCTCATAAATTGCTGGGATTCAGGATCATAGGAATCCGGCATCGCCCGAAACTTTTTTCCCGCCCCCGTGCCAATCCCCTACATCGAGCGATCCTCCTTCCTCAGTTCCCGGGCGATTTCCGCAAGAATGTCCTCTTGAAGGATCCGGCCCTCGGGCCGCGCCAGCGCGCGAAGGGCGGCATGCTGGACCACGTTGACGATCGACGCCCCTGTGACCTCGTGGGCCTCTGCAATCCTGCGGAGATTCACGTCGGGCGCCGCCCCGATCGTCTCCGGCATGCACTGTTGCCACAGCCGCAGCCGCTGCTCCGCACCAGGCATCGGGAAATGGATCACCGAGTGGAACCGCCTCATGAACGCGTCGTCGATGTTGTTCTTGTAGTTCGACGCAAGGATCATCAGCCCGCTGAAGTCCTCCACGCGCTGGAGCAGAAACGACACCTCTTGGTTGGCGAACTTGTCGTGGGAACTCTGTACGTTGGTGCGCTTCCCGAAGAGCGAGTCGGCCTCGTCGAAGAACAGGATCCAGTCCTTGTCCTGGGCCCGGTCAAAGATGCGGCCAAGGTTTTTCTCCGTCTCGCCGATGTACTTGGACACGATGAGCGAGAGGTCCACCCGGTACACGTCCATCTCGAATTCCTTCCCGATCAATGCAGCCGTGAGCGTCTTGCCGGTTCCCGGCGGCCCATGGAAGAGGACGCGATACCCGGTCTGGATGCGCCGTGAGAGCACGGCGTCCCTCGCAAGCGCGCCCCGATGCGTGAGCCACCGCTTGATGTCCCCGAGCCTCTCCACCGTGACCGGGTGAAGCACGAGGTCGGCCCATGTCATGCGGGTGGAGACCAGCTTGGCGGGGAAGTCGGCCCCGAATCGCGGCGAGGCGGCCCGGCCGAGGAGGGCCACCTCCATCCATTCTTGCGACACCATCAGCCGCCCGCTCATCGCCGGCTCCGACTCCCGCACCTCCTCGAGCCACAGCAACTGGGTCCGCGCAAACACGTGCCGTGCGTCAAAAAGCCGGTGCAAGCCGAGCCGTGCGGCCGTGTCCGTCCCCGCGAGGATGAACTGCGCCGTCTCGCCCGTGGGCAGCATGCCCCGGTGTTGGTTGCCCTTGACCCCGCCCAACTCGGGGAAGTCGCCCCCGCCCGGGCTGAACTGCAGGATCATTGATTCCCAAAAGCCCGGTTGCAGGTGCGGCGTCATCGCCAGCAAGACGACCACCTTCTCGGCGTAGCCCATGGCAGCAGGCTCCGGCAACAACGGCTCCAGCAAGCCCCAGCGCTCATCCTCCTCCAACTCCCCGCACGAGGCCAACGCGCCCGGCCTCAGGCTCGCTTGCAACCGGTCCGCGACGATGTCCCTTGCCAGCCCAAGCAAGGTCGGCCATGGCGAGTCATTCGCCGTTCCATTCCCGCCCGCGTCGCCCGATGGATTCGATGTCTTCACTTCTTGGGGGGTTCGTCCTCGCAATCGAGGTCCACTTCAACGTTGAACGGATCCAGCGCCGCGCTCATCGCCTTCGCCGCCGACTGCCGCCTTGAGGCATCCGCGTTGTGCATCGCCTGCACGTGCGCCTGCAAACCCGCCTTGCAGCCCGTGTATTGGATCGGAAGCGTCACGCTCCCGTTGTACGTCCCGAACGCCTTCACATGGTCCGCCTCATGCGGCTTGATCTTGCCTTGGATCGCGCTCGACACCTCCCTTTGCTGGCACGCCGTCAGCCCCGGCGGCACCTCCGGCAATGTCACGCGGCACGTCACCCCATAGTCAATCCGCAGCGCACCCGTCACCTGCAGGCACTCCCCCTTCGCGCACCCGTCGCAGTCCTTCGTCGGCACCGCCCGCAGCCCCATCGTGCGTCCCACGCCCCCGTCGAACGTCGCCTCCGTCCTCCCCTCGAACATCACCCCGCCGCCGCGCGCACTAGCCCTTGTCTCCGGCCCGCGCGTCGAGAAGTCCGGCAGCGCCAACGGTTGCGACATCTTCGCCCCCTCCCGTTCCGCCGCTTGCTCCTCCGACGTGCCCCCCGCCTTGCCAACCGTTCCGGCACCCGTCGGACCTGCCTTCTCCTCCTTCTCACTCCCCTTCGCACCTTCACCAGCCCCAGCCTTTGCCCCCGGCACGGCCGCCGTGGCCGACGCGTCCGCCTTCATCTGGACGACCACGCCCTCGCCCCCGCCCCGCCTCTGCTGCAACACGTGCACCAATTCATGCGATAACAACTCGCGCCCGGCCGACGTCTCCGGCGCGTATCGCCCATGCCCAAAGACGATCGACTCCCCAACCGTGTACGCCTGCGCGCCCAGCGCCGCAGCGCTCTCCCCGGCCATCCCGTCCCGGTGCACCCGCACCGTCCCAAGGCTCGCCCCCGTTTGGGCCTCGAAGAACTGACGCACCGCCCCGCCCAGCGGCTCGCCCACCCCTCCCTTCCCGTGGACAAAGGCTCCTACCTTGCCAGCCCCACCGCCCCCCGGGGACACCTCCTTCCTCTGCACCAAGGCCCCCGGCCGAGGCCCCGCTGCCTCGCCCGGCCCAAAGAAGGCCCCGCCGCCTCCCCCCCCCTTGCCCGCCACCCTTGCCCCTCCCTTCGCCCTCCGGCGAAGCCTTCCATATCGCGTCGTGCTCATCTTGTTGTCTGGATTCGTAATGTATTCGCCAACCTTGCCTACCATCCCGGTCTCAGGGTTAACCTCGGGGATCTCCACAGGGTTTAGCACAGTTAAATCCTCCTTAGTGCCTTCTCCCTTTTTCCATTCGCCACCCTTAAGCTTCCAATGCTCGACTGTGCAATGAAGCCCCCTACAGACCTCCTTTTCCTTTTCAAGGACTTTTGTGATTTCGTTGTTGTAGGCAGTATTTTCGTCTCGACCTTTAGGTAACTTGGTAATCACCGACCCGAACTCGGATTTGTGGTCGCCAACAGGGTGGACAATGTAGTCAAACACCATATTGCTATTGAAGCGCATTTTCAGCTTCGATTCAACGAGATCCTCGTGGTTGTGGTTGCCGCTTATCGACAGTGGCGTCATGTTGTCCAAGGCCCCCTTGCCATGTAGTTTTTGGCTCAGCAAATGACCCTTGACGTAGTATGAAGTCCCGCCATTCCTCCTTTTGGCGAGCAAATCATAGTGACTATTGTTTCGAGCAGGATTTTGGCCAGATCCCTTTGGCTTTTTCCACCACCCTGTCGCCGTCATGCGGGTTCCGAATGGGTTCTCTGGTCCCCAATCCACCTTTCTTTCAGGCTTTTTACCCTTTTTGAATAGCTTGGCAAGCTCTTGCGTCATCTTGTTGATAGCTGCCACAACAGCTGACTTGTTAGCCCCTGAACTCGCTTTAGCTGACTTGTTAGCCCCTGAACTCGCTTTAGCTGACTTGTTAGCCCCTGAACTCGCTTTAGCTAAGATTTCTTTCCGCGTTTTCTCAGCAGCCTCAATCCCTTCTGTCTTCTTAGTGTCGTCCTTGTATTCTTCCTTTATCTCATTAAGGAATTCCTCCACCTTGACCTCCTTGCTCCTCATGAAGAGCTGCGGGTTGTCATTGCTTCCCTTGAGGAAGAGGTTGTGGCGGCTGTTGTCTTCGGCGGTAAAGCCAAACATTTCATTCTTCCACCACGGGGCGTTCGGGTCGTCGGCCTTGCCGCCAGTTCCGAAGAGCTTGTCAAAGATCGCGAAGGCGGTATCGACGGCCTTGTTGACGAGCCATGAGAGTGCCTTGTCCACGAGGGCTTGGACCTTGACGAGGATCTCGCCGACCTTCTTGCCGACGCCGCCGAGGTTGACCTGGTTGGCGAGGAACCCGATGACGACGGGCATGGCGCCGTGGAGGGCGTTCTCGAGGGCGTTGGCGGCGCGGCTGATGTTGCCCTGGGCGATCTCGACGACGCCCTCGACGAAGGAATTGACGATGCGAAGCATCTCGGCGAGGTAGCGAACGAAGGATTGGATGGCGCTGTAGATGGCGATGGCGCTGTTGACGACGGCCATGATGCCGGAGGGGTCGAGCATGCTGAGGAGTTTGGTGACCATCGCATTGATGATCTTCTCCATGATCCAGTTCTTGACGGAGTCGAGGACGGTTTCCCAGAGGTTGGAGAGCTGTTCCTGGATCTTGTCCCAGATGGCGGCGACGCCGCGCTCCTGGACGTCCTTGATGAAGGTCCAGATGCCCTCGAGCTTGTCGATCATGCCGCGGATGCGCTGGACGCGCTGGGGGCCAATGCGCGGGTGTTCGGCGAGCTTCTCCCAGATTTTTTCCATGGTGATGCCAAGGACGGCGAGGACCCATCCGATGACGCCGCGGAGGGAGAAGTCGGAGAGCGTGGGGACGCCGGCGTCCTTGAGCTCGCTCATGAGCCATTCCGTGACGCCGTGGAGGAGGTGGGAAAGGATGTTGTCGAAGAACTGGATGAAGCCCTGCTTGATGGAGCGGAGGAGGTTCTTGAGGAAGGCGACGGGGTCGGCCTTGATAAGGTGGAATGCGGTGGCGGCGTTGGCCATGATGCGGCCGACGAGTTCGATGGGGAACTTCATGACCTGCAGCACGACGTCCACCACGATCTTGATGATCTCGATGACGAACGCGACGAGCCGGGCCAAGGGCTTTCCGAAGGTGGCGAGGATGCGCTTGAAGGCGTCGATGGGGTGGAGGATGTCGCGCAGGCTGAAGGAGTTCCAAAGGCCGATGAAGAGGGCGATGATGGCGTCGGGCGTCATGTTGAGCTGATCGACCGCCGTCTGGATCCGTCCGGTGGCCTTGTCGATCGCGCCGGACTCCTTCATCTGCTTGAACTGTTCCTCGCCGCCGTCCATGAGGGTCATGAAGCCGCGGATGAGGTTCTCGACGGTTGCGGGGACCTTCTCATGGGTGAAGGGGTCCTCGCCAAGGATCACGGTGAGGAGGGTGTAGCCCGTGACGGACTTTGCGTGGTCCCGGAGCCTTCGGAGCAAGGCATCCTTGACGACCCGAAGGATTTCGATCGCGACCTCCTTGATGTAGCCGGTCACGAGGGTCACGGGCTCACGGAAGATGGCATAGACCTTCTCGAAGGTCGCCACGGGCGAGGCGAGGGACTCGATGGAGACCATGTCCCATGCCTTCGAGAAGCCCGCCCGGAACATTTGGTACGCCGTGGAAAAGACGGCGATCCCCCGGTCGATGTAGGCGGCGATCCGCCGGAACGTGCCCGTCTCCTCCAGCTTCGCCTTCTGCTCCTCGCCCTCCTCGGACGCGGAAAGCACGGCGTTGAGGATGTTGGTTCCATTCCGGGGAACCGGGGTGTTGGTGACCGGCTCGTATCCGAGGGCCACGCAAAGCAGCGGATATAGCCTCGGGATGTGGCTTCGCACGAAGTCGGACACGGCAGACAACGCCATGCGCTTCAAGGTCGCGAGGAAGTCTGCCGCCGCGGACGTGACGAAGCCCTTGATCGCCGAGAGGGCCCGCGAAAGGAGGCCTTCTAGCTTCCGGAAAAGAGCCTCGGGATCCTTCATGGACTCGAGCCCAAGGCCGGCCCAGAAGTCATGGACATCCTCCATCACGCCCGCCGCCATGGCGGACATGTCCGCGATGCGCGCGTCGAGGTAGCCCTCGATCACCGGCCTTGCCCCCGCCGAGTCGATCACCACCCTGAACACGGCCCCGAGCGGAATCATGTCCAGCGCCGCCTCAAGCAGGTTGTGGCCGTTCCGTTCCATCGCCTCCCCGGTGACGGGGTCTTTGGCCAGGACGAAGGAGAGCATCGTGTACCCGGGCAGGGCGCGGACGAAGTCCCGGGCCTTCCCAAGAAGGAACTTCTTCGCATGGTCCAAGCCCTTCTCGATGACGCTGGCCATGTCCGATATCGCGCCGGACACGGATTTCCATGCGTCGCCGAACCATGAACGCTGGACGACTGCACCGGGCCGGGCGACAGCAATGGGCGGGCCTCGGCCCGATTCCCAAGCGCCCGGCGTACCGTCGTGCGACGCGACCCTCGAAACGGTCCCCGGGCTTCTGGTGGCCACCGGAGCCGCAACGCGCTCCATCGTGGGTGCCGCCTCGTCCATGCCGCGCCCGGCGACATCGACGGCGCGCAGGACACGGGAGGGGTCGAGTTGACGGTCGATGTGGCGGGCGACCTCGGCGCGGGATTCATCCTCGCGCTTGTCCTTGTCCGCCCCTTCCTGGCCCGGTTCGCGGTCGAGGCGTTTCACTGGGTCCGGGGCGGGGACGACCGCTGCGGGAACATGGGTCGCCGCCTGGGTCGGCAACGC
The DNA here is from genome assembly GCA_903880005.1 of uncultured Verrucomicrobiota bacterium. GTDB lineage: Bacteria > Verrucomicrobiota > Verrucomicrobiia > Limisphaerales > UBA9464 > UBA6176. The sequence continues at coordinate 24,880 of CAIRNV010000228.1, forward strand.
GGACTTCTGGACCCCGGGCATCTCGGCTGCTTGCGTCCGCGTGTTTACGTGGAAGGCCTCATGGCGCAATTCCCCCAACGTCATGGGTTCAACCTCCTCATGCGCCCCGGCACCTTTTCCGTCTTGAGCGAGTGCCTTGGGATTGAAAAACGCCGCCCATGCCGATCGCTTGCGTGTGTGGACGGCAATTTCCCCGCCTCGCTGCCCAACCCCGGCGGCGTCGCCCTCGACGGTCGTGATGTCGGCGTCCGGTCCTTGCCCGGAGGTTTTGCCCACGATGGCAAGCCGTGCTTCCTCGCCATGGACGGCGACGTCGCCTTGCCTTGGGGCATGGTCCGGCGGATAGGCGGCCTCGGAAGGCAACCGTGTCGCATCCGGGGACCATGGTGGCATGGGCACGCCTCCCCGTTTGAGCGCCCAGAAGACCAAGGCTCCCGACCATCCCGGAAGCGTGGCTCCGCCCACCGCGTCCGACTCTTGCTCCTTGCCGGCCGACGTCTCCTCCGTCGGTGCTTGGGTGATTGTCTCCTCTAAAATCGTCCCCGGAACCCGGGCGCTTGCCGGTGGTGCCGACACCAACTTGTCGGCCCCCATGGCCTCCTTGAAGTAGCCATGCAAATCACGCCACCCGGAGCGCTTGCCATCCGGCCCGCGAACGCCTGCGTGAACCTTCCCGCGTTCCCCCATGGCGGCATCGGCCACCGGCTTGAAGGACGCATCCGCCCGGGCATCCATCGCTCGCCTGCACTGGATGGGCGTCGTGCTGCGATGGTCCTTGCTTGGAGCATGGGAGCCTCCCCCCGGCGCGCTCGCCTTGCTTCGGGCCACCACAGGGCTCGCTCCCTGTTGGATGGTATGGGTCAACTCATGGGCAAGAAGAGTTCGTCCCCCCAACGAATCCGGGTCGTAACGTCCGCTGTTGAAATAGATGTCGCCGCCATGGGTGAACGCCTGCGCTTGGATGGACCTTGCCATGGTTTGCGCGCCCGCGTCGGTGTGGATACGCACGCCGCCAAAGTCGCTTTGGAAACGGCTCTCCATGAAGGCGCGCGTCTCGTGCGGCAGCTCGTTGCCCGAACCCTTGCTTTGCTGGAGTTGTGATTCAAAGCCTGCCGGGGTCTCCGGCGGCCCCCGTGCTGACCTTTGCACCATTCGCGGAGGACGTCCCGTGCAGGCGTGCCGCAGGACCCTGCCATCGCCGGGCCACGCACTGCGGGCGATCCCGTCGCGCCCATTCCCATGGGGCCTCGCCCCGGCGTCGCCATGGGATGCCGTCCATTCACGCGCGCAAGGCACATCATGCTGCACGGAAGGGGCACCCGGCTCGCGCATCAGGTCCACCTGCCCCTCGTCCGCAGGGCTTTCCGCGTCGGCCTCGCGCTGCAATTGCCCGTGGGCGGGGGAAATCCGCTTGGCCTCGACACCGGTTGCCGGGGTCGTCATCGGCCCTGGCATCTGCATCACGCGTTCCGCAGTGGCTTCAGCCTCCCGTTCATGCGGGTCGTCGGGCTTGCTGACCTCGAGTCGAGCCTGGATGAAGGGCCGCATGGGGCGGAAGAAAGACCCTCGCTCCTCGCTCCTCGACACGAACGCATGCCGCGCCTCCTGCCGCGTCTCCTGTCGGGGAGCGGTCGCGTGATGGATCGTTTTTTCAGCGGTGGCACTCACGATGTGTTGCCCCCGGCCCCGGGCCGTTGCGAATGGACCGGCGCCAAGCATGGTGCTGATGGCAAGGCCCCGTTCATGACCAATCCGTATAAAGGAACCCGGGCATCCACGGCAAGCGTGTGATCGATATAGGCCATGGCAAACGGTCCATGAGCACGTCAAAGGCGTTCCTGCTCAAGGCAAGCCGCCAATCCGCCCCGGACCGTCTCAGCAATCCGGGCCGTTGCAGGAAGGTCGCGCGGAGCCCCGCTGGCGATGTGTTCCCAAGCACCCCCCAGTTCGCAATGACCGCCTCCAGCAACCCGTCCCCCTCCTCCCGTTGCTCCGGGGTCAGCATGTGCTCCGGACCCATGGGCGTTTCGACCGGCACCCCGCAGAGCACCTTGCCCAGAACACACTCCCACTCCGCGCAAGCGTCCCCCCCAAAGGCAAGGTAATGAATCAAGGCAAGGCTCCTGGGCACGTCCGTGACCCGGTCGCCCTCCGCAAGGCCCAGCCGTTCCAAAAGCCGCGGCAGGTACAATCCCACAATCACCATGCCCGCGTCCTGGATGTAGATGCCGTCGGTTTCCCCTCCCCTGCGCCTTGCAATCCCATGGGGCTTCCCCCGTTCTTGCGTGGGCTCCCAAACGACATCCGGTGCGCCCCATTTTTCCCCCTTCGCCCCATCGGGTTCTTGCCTCGGTTCGGCCAACCCGACCAGATCATCCTGGTTGTCGCCTTGTCCGACGACGTAACCCGGCTCGATGGCAGGAGAGGCGCCGGGACCCCGTTGGGCGTCGCCCACGTCACGCTTGTCGGGAGCAACATCCGCAGGCGGCGACACTTCATCCGGAAGGCGAGCCGTGCCCAATGCCGGGGCATCGCCTTCGTTGCCGAGATGTCGTTGTGGCTGCCTGGTCTTGCCGTCTCCAACCGTCGGGAACCTTCCCCCGGGAAAGGGGGGTAGGCTCGTGGCGGGAAACACGTTTGCCATGCCCAATTGAGCCGTCCATGCCGTCCATGCGTCCCGATCGTCCTCATGGCCCGTGGCCATGATCGCCGACATCAACCCGGGAAGGCATGCCTGCATCCTTCGCCTGTCCATGGATGCGCCTGGATCGGTCTCGACCCATGCCCTGACATGTTGCATCCAACCGATGCGCCATGTCCTCCCCCGGAGCCGCGGCAACACATGGCCTAATGCCTCGTCCAAGAAATCCCGGGCCAGCCTTTCGCGTGCACCCTGACCCTGCAACACCTCCTGCAACGCCGTCATCCCATCGTCGTCGATGTCCTGCAAGGCCTTGCATGCACGGGCCCTCCATTCGGAATCGCCGCTGGCGGTCCACGGAAGACATCCCGTGGCAAGGTAATGAAGGACCTCGTCCATCACGGCGGCCTGCACCGGCAACCAGACCCTCATGGCATCGCCTGCACCGTCCCGATCCAAAGCCTCCAGCCCGAGGAAAACCTCCTCGCCGACGGCTTGTGCCAACTCCAATCCTATCCCCGCCTCGCCTTGCACCGTCACGGACAAATTCACCGCGATTCGCTCCACCACGAGGATCCGGCCTTCGGGGCCGCTCCATCGGTCCAGAGCACGCTCCAGCTCTGATGCCAAAACCCCGCGGCACCAGTCCTCCAGATGGGCGCGCACGGCCAGCGCGTCGCCGGGCGCGGACCATTCCACGTCAACCCGTTGCCTTAGGATTTGATGCTTCACGCGTTGCCCTCCTGCATGGGCTTGGTTCATGATGGAAAGTGGCCTGCAAGGGGCCGTGGGCTGGTGTTCTACGGGCCGCCAGGTACTGACACCGCCTGCGTCGCGCTCGCCTCAAACCTGCCATACCTTACCTTCAACGTGACCTCGTACGTCTTCGGCCCCGCCAGCCGACGCCGGACGCAAGGCCCGGTGACGGGCCCGGCACCATCTCCCATGTCCCATGTGTACACGTCGCATAACGTGGGCTCGGCCGTGAACTCAACCAGCTTCCCCTCCGGAGTTTCAACCACGGCGAAGACAAACTTGGCGACGGGCTTGCGCCGGACCACCACGGTTCGACCGGTCCTGATCGTGTCGCCCGTGGGGGAAGAGCCCTCGAATGCCAGTTCAAGCCAGCGGAAAAGGTCGTTTCCCAGCGTCACCTGCGACGGATAGAACCTGCCATCTCTAACCCCAGCCCCCTTCAACGTCGGATTGCGAATCACTCCCTGGACCTGATCCGCGCTGATCTGCTTTGGATCCGCTCTCCATGCTCTTGAGTTCGCGGCATCGAATGGGCTCAGTGCTTTGTCCGGATCTGGATAGTATCCCAAGGCGGGCAACTTGGGCTGGTCGTCGTCGGCCCAGTACTCATACGACTCCATGACAAACTGCACGGGCTGCCTCGTGGTCCCCCCCGGCCCGATATTGACGATCTCAAGCCACATGACATTGGAAGTCATGGCTTGCTGCTGGCACTCGCCGTTCACGACCGCGAGCCTTGCCGACGTCGCCTGAGGTAATTGTGGGCTCAGCAAAACGGCTGGGGTACCGGGGGGCTGGATGTTGTGAATTCTCCACGTGTACGAGGACAACCCCCTCTCAACGGCCTTGGTCTGCCACCCGTTGTCCGTGGGAAACCAGATGAAGTCCGCCACGGCCCTTCGATGGACAAGGATCTCCAGCGTGGCCTTTTGCTCTCCAACCACATACTCAAGAGTGCACTTGCGAGAATTACCCCTTGGGATGCTCACCGTGCAGGGCTGGTAGATGTAGGCATTGTTGCTGAAATGCACCCCTGGCCCAGACAAACGCCCCCCCGGCGGGCTCACCTCGATGGAGTATTGTCCCGAGTCGCCATTGCAAAAGCTCGATTTTCCTCCCTCGCCGATGGTGATGGTGGGCCGCATGCCCGCCCACGTGAATTCTTGGTTCCCGGTTTTCGTGCACGTGCCATTGCGGACGACCAATTCGATCCGGGTTGACACCCCCGCCGCAAGTAAGAACTGGGCGGGGCTGCCTTGACTCGTCTTGCCATCGCTGGCCTTCCACTCATAGGCGTCGGCCATCGCCTCGTCGGCTGTCACGACCAGCCTCCCGCTCTGCGGATCCAGCGTGCCCTTGAACGTCGCCACCGGCACGGCATGGACCGTCACGTCCGCCACTGCATCCCTCGACTTGTAGCGATAGGCGAGCCGGACCGGCTTGAACTTCGTTCCCGGGGGAATCACCACCTCGGCCGGCACGAAGGACTGCCCGACGATCCCCTCCCCTGAAAGAACTCCCCCGGCGGGCGCAACCATCAAGGGATAGGCTTGGGTGTCGTCCCCGCAGAACGCCGACCGGGCTATCGAAAGCTCAGGGGGCGGAGGTGTCACCGCTAGGTCCTTGGTGACAGTCGCCGTGCACGGCCCGTTGGTCACCGTCAACGTGATTTGGAAGTTCCCATCCGTGCCGTACTCATGGGATACCGACGCCCCGGCCCCCGTCCCGCCGTCGCCGAAGCTCCATTGGCAATCGCAGCCCTCTTCGTCCAACGCCTTCTCGAACAGAAACACGCCATACTCTGCCCCTTGCCCCCGTTTCATGTGGAAGTCTGCGCTGGGCATCCGATACACCTTGAGCGTCGTCGCCACCTCGAGGCCCTTGAAGACATAATTGAGTTTCACCTCCCGAACGGCCCCCCCGGCAGGCGCAAACACGGACGGGGTGAAAACCCGTTCTCTGGATGGACTCCCGGCGATTGACAAGGTCCCACCTTCCGGGGTCACCAAGATTCTGTAAGGGGTCGTGTCCGGCCCCTTGTACTCGCCGCTGGCCGGGCCGTTTTCCACAGCAATCGTTGGCGCGGAAACTTTGACATCCGTTAACGCCACGGAGCTTCTGCGGCAGGGATCCTGGGTCACCGTGAGCTTCACCTTGTACGTCCCTGCCTTGGCATAGTCATGCGTCACCTCCGTGCCGTTCGCCGTCGCCGAGCCATCGCCAAAGTCCCACTCGCATCCAGAGGTTCCGCCATCCCATGACGACGTGAACGTGACCCGACCCGTCGGGGGCGAGTCGGGCGTAACCGTGATCTGGGCCTTGGGCGTCTTGCGCACCATGATCTTCGCAGATGCCGCGCGACCGTGTATCTCATAGGCCAATGACACGACCTTCTCGTCCGCTCCTGCCATGTTGACCCTCGCCGGGTCGAACGCCACACCCGTCGGGCCCTCGATCAAGCCTTCCCCGGTGAACAATCCGCCGGGAGGGGTTCCCCGGACCTTCACAAACGAGCCGACGCCGAGACAGGCGATGGACGCGCCGAGCTCGATCGCGGGCGCCTCGGCGCTCAGCCGGAGAAGGTAAAAAAAAACTGTGCCGTTGGGCCCGGGATGATGGAGTACGGCAGATAGAAGTCCGCGATCACCGTGCCGGCAGTGATCTTCTGATCGTCCACTGCCTTCTCCATGTCAGCCCACTCGCCCGCCTTCGGCACCGCCTTGTCATGATACACCAGCACCAAGGTGCCCGGCAGGCTCGTCCCGCCTTTGTGCATCACCGCAGGATTGGCGGCGACAAACCCCTGCAACCTCCTTAGCTTGTCCAGCTTGTACCACCGCATCCTGAACTCCCGGTCGATGGCGGCCAACCCCTCCGCATCGAGAACATCGCCAGGCTTGGCCAAACGCAAGTGGAGCTCTGTCACGAATGGGCCAAAGCGACTGTTCTGATCCTCTAGAGGCCCCTCCATCCATTGCATCAATTCCTTCCTTGCCCCCTCCGCCGCAGCTCGAAGATCCGAGAACCTCTGCCTGAATCGGGTGATTTGGAAATCCACAAGCCTCTCGGGCAGCACAAGATATGTCTCGCTGATGTGGTACATAACAGGGCGAAGCGTGTTAAACACCGCATCGTCTAGCATCTTGTCGGTATACAAGACCTTTCCAGTAGCGGTAGCCACCGGCCTCTCCGAGCCACCAACAAGAGCCAGCACAGTCGAATTGATCACGGTGAGGTCAGCGCGATTGTGCCTCGTGTAACGTTTTCTCTCGTTTAACCACTGCTCAAATCGATCTCCAAGCGATTGTACCTTGTACTTGAACAAAGGATTCGTGTCTTTCAGCAACGCGATCGTCGCCGGCTTGTCATTCTCAACGACATTGCCATGTAGCATGCGCCCAGAGTAGTAGTATTCCATTTCCCTCGACAGGAACCGAACCAACTGCTGTCGCAGTGCGGCGTACTGGGCTTGGAGATCCCTAAAATCGCAAGCCGTGCGCGCCATCATTCCCGGCCAAGACCCATTCGGCACCGATGTATTGGTTAGGTTTGGCCCCGCATCGGACGACACGGCGAGGACCTCGAAGGGGATACGGTATTGATTGCGCAGAATGACGATTTGTTTCAGCGCCTCGGCGAAAGGCTTGCCGAGGTGTCCCTCGACCCGGATGAAGGCGTGGGGAGCGCGAACGACGTCGTTCAGCGCGCCGATGCCTTGGTTGAATGCTGCACCGGCATCCGGCAGGCGATCGAGCGGGCTTTCCCAGACGCCTCTCAGGTCAAACCCGCCCGACTTAGCGGTGGAGTCGTAATAGCAAGGGATCACCCTCGATGGCAATCCCTTGCTGGTCTCCTCGAACGCCAGCAGGGTGACGTCCTTGGGTTCGGCCTTTTGTGGCGGGCTGAAACTCTTGGCAAGGAGGCCTTGCCGTATCATGAGGACGCGCAAGGCGGCGACGACGCCGGGCTCGCGAGCCATGATGGGAGAGGGCACGAACCGATGCCTCGCCTCGTCTTCTTGGACCGGGTCATATCCCACTGCCTTGCCCAGCACGAGATGCCTCTCGAACCCCTCGGCCGGCCACCATGCGCCGGACGCCCGGCCCATGGCGTCGCGAAGCTCCATGTAGCCCCGGACGATGTCCGAGACGTGCGCATAAAAATACTGGGCGTTGAGCACGTTGCCGGATTGGTCCAAAGCCTGGCTGATGCGCTTCTGGAGGTTTTCGAAAAACGCGTCAAACGGGTCTAATGGAAACACATCCGCAACCAAATCCTTGAGCCTGCCGAAGGCAACGCTGAGGGCACCTTCAAGGCTTGAGGCAAATTTTTGGTCCGACAGGGGCTTAAGAAACGAATCGAGCACCATGGCGGTGTTCTCAAGCCCGTCCTGAGGCATGCTGGGCGGAGGCATGGAAATCGCAGGGAGATCGGCGAAGGGGGTGTGTTGGGCTTTCGCGCCAGGATTCAGCACGGATTTCACCGGGCTGCCGCGGAGCGCGATGACGTCGGCGTCCTGGACCAGCAGGGCCCGGGTCGTCACGGTGACGGTGATTCCCTTGCTGTCACAGGATTCGGGGTCGCAGTTCTTGTTTTGGGAATCAGCCAGCTCAACGTAGGCAAGCGCGAACTTGTCGTTGAGGAACGTGTCATCAAGCTGGTTGACGGTTCCGCCAGCACCCTCCGCATCCTTGGCTTGCTTGTACGTGAGCAACTCGTAAATCGTTTCGGATGGTGGCTCGGCCAAGCTTGCGAAGTAGTTCACTTTTTCGCGCTTGACGGCATCGAAGGCCTGGTAATGGGTGAAGGTGGATTCATCCATCCTTGCGAGGTATCCGGAGCTGGTGATGCCGCAGCCTGCGGAAATAGAAAGCACTTGGTCCTTGCTGTTCCATGATGGCTCCATGCCGGCGGCGATGCCAACGCCGAGAAGGTGGCGTCGGGTGTCGCGTTGCCCGGAGTCGAGGTATTCCCTCGCGGCGTTGAGGTGGGTGGCCATCAACACTTGGTCAGGCACGAACTGGGGATATGTGGTCGGTTCCATGGCGTGGGTTTGTGACTAGATGGCCGTGTGATCGAGGAAAACAGGGTTGCCTTCGCTGTCGAGTCGGCAGTCATGAAGGCTGGCTTGTGGATATTGGTTGTTCAGGCCGCAGAACTCCGTCAGCAGTGTCGCGAGGGTGGAATCGATGTTGGCGTCGGACCGGAGGGCGGAGATGTATCCGGCCCATGCCTCGGTAAAGTCCGTTGCCTGCTCCCGGGACACCCAGCAGACCTTGACGGAGACATGGGCGGGCGCCTCCATGCGAATGGTGTCCTCCGCAAAGCGCCTGTATGCAAGGTTGCCCCCAGGTTTGCTGGCGTCCCCATCCATCACGACGGTCAACCGGAAGGAATATGGGTCCCGGTCATGACACGACTCGCAGCCGGGCTGGATGCAAACGGGAAGCAAAGGATGGCCTTTGGCCCTTGGACGCAGCAGGTGATGCTCGACCACGACGAGGGTCTCGTCAGCCCCCATGTTCAGGAGGTTCCGGATCCTTTGGCCAAGGCCGCTTTCGCCCGGGGCGTCGCCTGAGGCAAGGTTGATCGACCGGGCGCGGTCCTTGCCGAGGTCGGCGCAATGTTTCAGAAAATCCACCTTGGCCTGGATCAGCTCCTCTTGGGATACCGCCCTCCCATCGCCGTGCCTGTAACGGAGCAGGGCGTGATCGGAGAACTGCTCGCCAAAGCGAGCGAGGAGATGGTCGAGGAAGCGATTCCGACGCGACAACCGCTGGGCCGAAGACTCGGCTGGCTCCGCGAGGGCTTTGTCGGAGAGGGTTTCGGAACGCAATTCCGGCGGCATGTCCTTGATGGCCGGGGAATCCATCATGGCGGTGAAGTACGTGCGCTGGACATCTTTGTCGATGGCGAACAACTCGGGCAGGTTGCGGAGCTGGCTGAGGTAGTTTGTGACGAGGATCTCGAACGGGAACAGGTAACCCTTGAGCTGGAGCGCCTGGACTTTGCGAAGCGCATCAGCCGACTGGGGAAGGCCGCTGGGACCGACGCCATAGACGGACGGGAGAGCATGTTGAACGGGCTCATGGTCCTCGATGTCCCGCCATCTTCCCTCGGGCACCGTGAGATCGATCGCATCCTTGTGAGTTAACCGGGAATGCCCTTCGGCAAGCAGGGCAAGCTCCGCGCCCGCGGATTCCTCCGGGTCTGCGAGGAAGGGCAAGCCATTCCTGATGCAAAGGATTTTGGAGCCGCGCCGGTGGAGCCTCACCTCATGTCTTTCCGGTATGTCGATCGACCATGGCTCGGCCTTCGTGCGTGCCCCGTCCTTGGAATATGCAAGGAAGGCGAAGTTCTCCACCCCGATCACCCCGTCGATGTCCATGAGCAGGTTGATGACGTCGGAGGCGTGGATTCGCCTTGGAAGGTTGGAGTCGGCGAGCTCGTCGTCATCGAGGAAGCTGTTTCGCTGGTCGGAGTCATGCGCCGCCATGGGGCCGTTGAAGATCTCGTCGGTGGTCTTGCCCAAAGCGAGGCGTTCCCCGAGCGAATACCATCGGAGGGCGGGGGCGAAGCATCCCTCGATCGCATGCAAGACGCGGGCCATGATCTCGCTGGGATTGGCCTCGGGACCCAGCAAGAGGTCGAGGCAGACCCCAACGTCGAACGATTGGACGGCGTCGATCGCGCCGAAGTCCTCGCAAAGGTTGCGGTGCCGATGCAGGATGCCGCGAACCCTTCGCACCACGCCGTTGGCCGCCCGAATCAAGGCGAGGTAACGAGCAAGAATGCCGGAGGCTCCGGCGTCTCCCAATGCCTTTTCGATGTCGGCAAGGCCCATGGCCTTGCGGTCCTCCTCGGACTTGAACCAAACCGAGACGGGGATGTCCGTGAGGGTGATCTCAACGGCAGTATTTTGCGGGCCCGTGCACGTCACCCCCAGGGTGACATAGACAGCGTTGCGCAAGGCCTTCGCGAGTCCGGGGTCGTCTTGCTTGAGTCCATTCTTGTCGTCCTTGCTGGCCTTGATGGAAGTCACGGAGATTTTGTCGATGCCAACAACGATGTCATGAGTGGCCAAAGCCAGGATGGTGCTGTAGGGCTCCACGCACGCGTTCTCGTTCAAGTCATGCCACGACGGCAACCTCGCCTCGATCGTGGCGGCGACGTCGATGAAGTCGGTCTTGCGCTGGAAGATGATCGCGGAGGAGACCTTGCCGCTGTTTAGGTCGCCGGCGGGATCGTCCTCGAAGTCCAGCAGCACGTCGTAGAAGCCCCTAAGGACGACGCGGTTGGAGTCGTTGGCAGACTTGCCATATTCGAGGGTGTTGGATGCCTGGTTGGCGACCACAGGAAGCAGATGGCCGTCCTTGGAATCGAAGAGCCATGCATTCTTGACCCCGGGGACCATGGCAAGGAGCCGGCGGTAGTCCGCGACCGTCCATGGGTTGACGGTCATGATACGGTTTGGGGTGAAGAAGCCCTGCCTTGCGGCGTCGAACGTCTGGCCCGGCGGTGGCGCAAGGAGATCGGCTGTTGGGAACGAGGTGCGATAGTCCAGGTCGGTGATGGCGTAGCACAGCGCCTCGAGAAGGGTGATTCCCGGGTCGTGGGAGTTGTAGTCGGTCCATGCTTCGCTCCCCATGGCCATGACGTGCTGGATGCCGGCGTTGCGGAGCCCGGCGAAGGACAAAGGCTCGGGGGCGTTGGCGTCGAGCCTTGGAATGGTTATGGAGCCCTCCGTGGTGTTCATGGCGAGGTGGATGCGGGGGCACTGATTTCGTGCTCGTCGGGGAGGGTCGATACCAAGACCGAGCTGGCGGTGCTGGCCACGGCTTCCTCAAGGGCTCGCTCGGAATTGCCGGGCGTCTTTTGGTGCAGCTTGAAGTCCTCGACATAATCCACATAAGGCCGTCCCTCGACGAAGTCGATGAGCACGGACTTGTGGATCTTGCCGCCGAACTGGATGTCCTCGGGGGACCCAAATGCCCATGGGGAAAGGAACCGGGCGATTTCAGCACGGAGCTTGGCACTATAGAAGGCGTGGTCCGCAAAGCCCCTCGCCAACGTCAACTTGAAGGAAAGCCTGATCTCCTCATAAAGCGGGTTGGCCACCCAGACCGTGACATGCCCCCCAGCCCTCGCTTGCAGGAAGGCCCGGATTTCCTCCATGAGCCCGGCATCCGTGCACGGGCGCAGGAGGTTCAGGTCGTTGCGGTTGGCCACGGCCGGGATGGTGACCACCAGCACGTTGCCGGGAGCCATTTCACTTTTGTCCGTTGCGTGGTTCACGCACTTGGCCTTGTAAATCTGGGGGAACGTCTGGAGCACAAGTCGCTCGTAGTCCCACACGTTGATGGCCCGGTCCTTGTGCCGGAGTCGCTCGCTGACCCGGACGCGGAAGTCCATCTCGGTCTCCCCTCCCCTGCCCAGCCGGAACGAAGGATAGGGCTGCCGGATCGACTTGATCGCTGGCAGCGGCTCCTTGAGCCGGGTGATCGTCTCGGGCGGAAGGACCGGAATGTCGCCCACCCCCTCGCCCGCAGGACCTTCAACGCGAGTGACCATGGCCCCTTGCGTGTGAATGGCGAGGAGTTTGCCAATCGCACCTGGCGCCGAATCCACCGCCATGCGAAGCCAAAGGCATCCCGGCGGCAGGAGGGTGTTGTCGTCGGTGGCGTCCGACGGGATCGGCAACACCATGATCCCCGAGCGCGTCAAGTTTCCCGTCCCGTCGCTCACGAGGCCAGGAGCGATGGGCTTCCAAATGTTTCGTGACAGGTAAGCGTACCGGACATGACCCACGGGCTTCGCAACCTTCGGATCCGTGGAGCCCTCCAGCACCTTGAAGAGCAGGGAAACCGAATGGCCGGGTGCCGTCCCACTGATGCCCATGTAAAACTCCCCGCTGGGGGACGCATCCGCCGCCCCCCCTACCACGGGAACGAGGTTCACAGGGGTCTCAGCGGACAGGTCCTGCTCGGCCTCCCCAAACGGCCCCACGTGAATCCATCTCAACATTGGATCTTCCCCTTTAGGAAGGACCGTCGCGTTGGCCATGTACCCAAGGCGAAGCGACCGAAGGACCGGGATCGTCGGTTCGGAACCCGGATCCACGGTGGGTATGTCGCTTGGTTTACCTGCTAGAAATTTCGAGAGTTTCGTCAGGTACTCGCGATGGCCGAGGTCTCCATCCAGACTGATCCTCAGATTGCCCCCTCGGCTCGGGGCGGCCGGATTCCATTCAACGAGTGACTTGCCGAAAACATCGATCTGATTACCAAGCTTGGTACAAACGTCACCGTTGAGCGCCTCCACGGTTGTCTTGGGCGGGGAAGTGGGCACCCACGCCTTTGGAATCCAATCGAACGTAAGCTGGACACTCTCCCAGTTCTTGTAGAGGAGTTCCGGGCACCCGATGACCAGGGAATCCCCTGCGGCAGGCATGGGGCCAAAGGGTTGGAAGGGCTTGGACGGGTCGATGGGGCCCATGGGTCCTGCGAGCGAGGCAGGCACAAGGCCAATCTTGCCGTTGACCATGCCCACGCGGACTTCGACCTTCAGGTTTGCAACCTTGACGTCGCGCAGTGAGTTGTAGGCGAACGGGGCGTCTTCCGTGTGCGGCAGGCAAAGGCGCATGACCGGCGCTTGGATCACCATGGAGCCCCCATGAACGGCCCTGTCGTGGTCCACCACGGGGGGATGCCCCGGGGTGAGATCTATCGTGATCGTCCATGCTTCTCCAGAGCTCTCCTTGACGGCACAAGGCGAGCCCGCAGCCTTAAACCACCCCTTGGGACCGGTGAATTCCACTTCGAGATTGAAGCGTTCTGGCACGTGGGCTGTTTGCGAAAGCGTCAGGGTGAGCGTGATGGACCTGTCGCCGCCTGAAAGCCAGAGCAGCCGCGAGGCGACCGCGAAGCCCACCCGCGCCTGCGGCATCCGGATGACGTCGTTCTCGCGAATGGACGGGGCCGCCCGGATGACGAACGGATGCCATGCACCGACGGGATCGGGCAATTCCCCGCCGACGCCGTCTCCCGAGTTGATGATGGGTGCGGCGTAGAGGCATCCGGCGGGCTTATCCTTCGCAGCCGCCTTGTACACGGCCATGAGGGGGCCGATGACGGCCTTGTTGAAGACGGTGGGCTTGTCGATCTGGTAATGAATGGGATTGCCTTGGGCATCTTTGCCGGCGGAGAACAGCGTTCCTTGGGGCAGTTCGACCTCGTCCGACGCGCGAGCAAGCTCAATGAGCACATGGGCATGGTCTGGCCCGGCCTTGCGCGGGGCGAGGCGCAGGACGTCCCGGTAGTAGAAGTCGAGGTGACGCGACGTGAACTGGTTGAGACGTTGCCTTGGAAGACGGAGCAGCTTGAGGAAGGCCAGCAGCAAGGCGTGCTGTGGTGGATGCCCGCGCCATCCGTCGAGAAGGGTGATGAGATTGGCATTGGCCTCGGCCAGCAACTGGGCATAGGTCATCACGCAGGCCTTGAACGGCGCGGCAAAGATCTCATGGGCAGCGGCGTGCCGGATGATGCGCGTCAATGTCAATGTCAATGACTCGGGCGTGGAGCCCGAAGGCGTGGCTTCAGGAAGTGCGAAGAGCGCCGCCATGGGGGCGTCGATGGGATCCGGGTCGGCACCCGTGCCTGGGTTGTCGTCATAGGATTGCCCCGAGCATTTTTGCCCGAGGATATGCCATTCGCATGCCTTAGGGGGGTCGGGAAGAAGCCCGGCTTTGCGTGCGGCGGTGGCGATGGCGCGGACGGCGCGGACGATGGCCGGGATTCGATTGCGGCTCCATTCTTCGAGGATGGATTGGAGGGGCACGCGAGGAGACTGGACCTTGGCGAGGCGGGCGGAAATGCCCTTGAGTCCGGCGACGAAAGTGAACACCGCGTCGATCATCTCGGCCAAGGCTTCCTTGCGCTCGTCAAGGGAACGCGAGGCATCTTGGTCCCGGAGGATTGCCAACGAGTCCATGATGCGTTGCAAGGCCCCGGGGTCTTGGATGGCGACGAACGCCATGGTAGCCGTGACGTTGCTGGCGAAGAAGCTCTGCCATGTGCCCGAGGACGCGAGCGTGTTGGCATCATGGAATGGCACGAGGGCCGCAAGACGTTCGACATACGCGAGCCAGTCCGGCACGTCCTTTTCATCGACAAGGACATAGTCGGGCTGGAGGCCCTGCAAGGCCCGCTGGCCTTGGTGGGTGCCGCCTCGCCGGAGCGGGTGCTGGGTGGGATCGGATGCCATTCCGGGTCAAGGGTTGGGCGGGGGGGCGGTCGGCGAGGCCAATTCCGTTCCCTCGTTCACGGCGAAGGGATACACAAAATTGCGCCGGGAATTGGTGGCCCGGATTCGGTAGGTGACCTCGATCAACAAAATGCCCTCCGACTGACGCCGGGTGTCGAACTGGACTTGGACGGGCTCAACCCGGGGTTCCAGCAGGAGGACGGCGGTTTCCACGATGTCGGCAATGTGGGTCATCGTGGTGGTGTCGAGGGGCTCGAACATGAACCGGTCGAGCGGGCAACCGAAGTCGGGTTGCATGGCTCGTTCACCCGGGCGGGTGGAGAGGATGAGGTTGAGGCTGTCGTCGATGTCATCCTCCCGGCTGACGACCCTGAGGGGTGGGGGCGCGTCGGTGAAGGTGGGGGGAATGAAGGTGGGGGGAAATCCCCAGCCTGTGCCCGTGAAGTCGTTGGATGAAGTGGGAGTGCTCATGGTGAAGGCGGGCTATCCTCCGATTTGGACGGTGGGGCAGCCGACGACGATGGAGCCACCGTGGGCGGTGGGGTCGCCGAGGCGCGCGGCGGGCTTGCCGCCGATCATCACGGTGGCGGAGCCGCCGAGGATGGAGTCGGGCGGGCCGACGCACGTCAACATGTCCCCGAGGCGAGCGGCGGGTTGACCAGCAATGAGGACGGTGGGGCAACCCGGGGGCATCACGGGCCCGCCCACATGCGGCACAATGCCGGTCACCATCGGGCAGACGTGCATGTCGCCCATTCTTGCTGCGGGGGGCATGGGGGTTCCTTGGACTAGTTGATGGCGACCATGGCGCCCTTGATGGTGGTGTTGCCCGACGAGGAGACCTCGGCGGTTGCGCTTCCCACAGCCTTAAGGTTGGCGGAAGCCTTCAATGCAAGGTCCTTGGCGCTCTCGATTTGGATGCCTTGCGACCCCATGACGAGCTTGTTCCCATTTTGGTCCTTGATGGTGATGCCCTGGTCGTCGTCGCTGATCCGGATGCTGTTCCCGCCCGGGGTCTCCAGCAGGAGGGATTTCTTGTCGTCGTCGATCAACACACGGATGCCCGAGCGCGACTTGAGTCCCTTTTGATCATTCTTGTCCGAGGGCGGGATGGGGGAGGCGTGGGCGCTGCTCGGGAGGGAGCCAAGGACAACAGCGCATCGCGGGTCCGCATTGACGAATCCCACGACGACCTCGTCGCCAATCTCGGGCCGGAGCACGGTGCCTCGACCGGCGCCGGCGTCGGCGGTGGCAAGGCGCGCCCATGAACCATCATCGGAGGCATGGATGGCGGGGACCCGGACCATGATTCGGTCCTCGCCGCGGGGGTCCTTCTCGATCTGGGTGACGACTCCGAACTGGAGCCCGTGCACCGGGGCGAGCATGGAGCCGGCGGCGCGTTCGGCGACGTCGAAGCGTTCCGCGAATGCCCGGGGGGCAAGCCCAAGCTGGACGACGGTGTCCCATGTGCCGTTCTGAAGCTCGTGCCGGACGCCGCTCACCAGAAGCTTGCCCTCGAATCGTTCGCCAGCCCCTTGCAACTCCACCCAATGGCCGGGCTTGACGTTTGCATTGCCCTCAATTCGCGCCACGCCGCGGACCTTGCCGAGGCGTTGCTTGAGGAGATTGGCATTGGCCCATGCCCTCAATTCCGCCTCCGTGTCCCGTCCGCCGTGGCAAAGCTCCAAGGGCTTGCTCCCCGTCACCCCGGCGAGGGCCTCCGCCGAGAGGTTGCCCACGCGCGGCACAGGCGGGTCGTCCGCAACCACCCCCGGCACGAGGGTTTGGTCCGCAGGGTTCCAGCCGACGGCGGACACGCCCACGAACTGGTCCCGGGCGTCGATCTCGCAGTCGAGGTCCTTGATGCCATTGCCATAGGCGAGGACCATGGACCTCGCCTTGCTGCCGTCGGGCTTCGCGACCCTCACCTTGCCATCCTCCACGATGCACACGAGGCCGTTGACGTCGGCCCGACACAGCATGAAATCCCAGTCCGTGCACCGGTACTGCACCAGTTGCTCGTGCTGGACGCCCGTGGCGGCCACGTCGCCGTCGAGTTGATGGGACCTCAGCAGCTCCTCGATGACGGCGCTGTCCTTCATGTCATGGAAGTAGCGGCTTCGCGGGTGCGTGGTCATCCTTGCCGCCTTGTCCCGTGCCTCCACCACCATGACGCTCGCATGGGTGCGTACCTTGATGGAATGCCGGATCACGATGCCCTTGAAGACCGTGTCGTCCTTCCCTTGATGTCCCAGCGCGATCTCCAGCTCCGCCCCGGGCGCGAAGTCCGGGGCGTTGCTGGCGGCGAAGGTCTGCCGGGAGGCCTCCCCGTCCAACACCGTGATCAAGGCGGCGGGGATGCGGTTAAGTTCCGTCGAAATCGTGAGAGACAACACCTGGAGCTTGCCCGAGACGACCTTCCCGTTCGACGTCAGGGTGAACGTGGCCACGGACCTTGCCGATGTGTCGGTGTCGCTCATGGGGTGCGCCCGGCCTTGCTAATGGGCGGGAAGAAGATCTCGGTGCCCGGCTTGAGCCGCCGGAAATTGTCCAGCCCATTCACCCGGGCCACGTGGATGTAATACCCGGGGTCTCCATAGATCGCGTGGCACATCAAGGGCAACGTGTCCCCGGCCACCACCGTCCGCCGATGCGTGAGGTCCGGAGAACTCTTGTTCTCCTTGGCCACGCGCTGCTCGTCGTCGATCGACCCCTTGAAGCCGCACTTGCATGACGCCCGGATCGGGCTGCCATCCGCGTTGAACAGCTTGTAGGCGATGCTCAGCGACGTGCACCGGCCCTTGAAGCACGTCTTGCCCCACAGAAGCTTGAAGTGCCAGGGCTCGTGTTGCTTCCCGTCATACCCCACCAGCATCTCCCGGAAGTCCCTCAGGTCATCCGCGATGTCCGCCCGGGGCCGCCCATCGATGATGCCCGTGCTGTCGAACAAAAACTCAAAGGCGAATTCCTCGGGCTTCTTCACGCCAAACTTCTGCTGGGACCCGCTGCTGCCGTGGCCCTTGCCCTCCGTGTATTCCACCTTGTAGTCCAGCGTGTAGGCCTCCGGGTTCATCATCGCCACGAACTCCTTGACGAAATGAGCCTCGCCATAGCTGGGGTTGCGATAGGCCCGCAACCGCAGCTTCTCCAGCTTTCCATGTGTGGGCAGCGTCATCGTTTCCCTTGCTCGTTCCTATCGCTCGCGCTCGTCCCGGAGGATGCGCAACACCTCCTCCGCGCATTGTCGCACCAATGCATCCTTGTCCCCCGACGAACCCGTCCCGGCGTCGGCAGACGTGCCCGACTGCCCCCCGGCGGCCGCGCCCTCCGGTTGGTTGACGGTCACGCGGATGTGCAATTCCCGGATCTCGATGGGCATGTTATTGGATCGTGTAGTAGGCGTACGACAACTCGAGGGTCTCCACGACAATGGAGTTGTCCTGGGCGTTCAGGTCGGAGACCTGCCACTTCCGGGGCCACGCCCGGAACACGGACCATGTCCGCAGCGGCTCATGCTTCTCGTTCAGCAACGACACGTTCACGTCCAAAGGCTTGATGTCCCTCCCCTGCAACGCGTCGCGAATCCACTCCCAAACCTTTGAATCCACCAGCATGCCCCGCTTCAGCGACAGGTCTGGATACTTTGACCGCGTCGGCAGCTTGTGCTCGTACCGGTTCTCCCCGCCTTCCTTGAACGACTCGGTGTCGAACTCCACGCCAAGCCCCGACACGGACTGGAACCGCGTGTCGTTGTCGTTCCCAAGCCCCACGAACTCCACCTTGAAGTGGAATCCGACGGGCGGGTAGTACCCTCCTGCATTGGCCATGGCTGGTAGATAACCCGCCCACCTTGCATTGCCGCAAGGCAGGCGGGCGGTGGACCCTCAAGGCTTCACAAGTTGTTCAGCGTGAGGCCTTCGTGGGCGAGTTCCATGGTCTCGATCGCGACCTCGTTGCCATCCGCCTTCAGGTCGCTCGCCTGCACCTTCACGGGGAATGCATTGTTCGCCGTCCATGCCATCACGGCCTCGCCCTTCTCGTTCAGAAGCTCGATCGTCACCGACCGCCTCTGGACCGGCCCTCCCGAGGCCGTGTTGATCCAATCATAGAACTCCTTGTCCCCGGCCATGCTCCCACGCTTGAGCGTCAGGTTGCTGTACTTGTGCAGGCCCGGCATCTGCAGCTTCGACATCTCCTTTTGGGAACCCTCCCGGTACTCGATCTTGTCAATCTGCATGTCCAGCCCGGTCACCTCCGTGAACCCCGTGCGCTTCCCGTCCCATGTCACGCTGAAGTGAAACTTCGGGAGCGGATACAACTTGGAATCTGCCATAACGTCTCCTTGATCAATTGGTATGTTGCGGGTGTGTCAATCAGCCCTCGGCCATCTTGTGCATGAATCGCAGGACGATGAACTCCGCCGGCCGCACCGCCGCAAGCCCGATCTCCACGATCAGCTTGCCCTCGAGGATGTCCTCCGCCGTCATCGTCTCACCAAGCCCCACGTGCACGTAAAACGCCTGCTCCGGCTTCGGCCCCTGCAAGGCCCCCTCCCGCCACAGGTTGGTCAGGAAGCTCGTGATCGACGCCCTCATCTTCAGCCATGTCCGCGCGTCGTTCGCCTCGAACAAGTACCGCTGCGTCGCCAGCTTGCACGACTCCTCCACCATGATGAACAGCCGACGCACGTTCACATACCGCCATTCGTTGTCGTTCCCGTACAACGTCCGCGCCCCCATCACCAACGTCCCGCGACCCGTGTACGACCGAATCACGTTGATCGACTTCCCGGACTTGGGGTCCACGTTGAACTCCCCGTGCTCGTCGTCGCTCACGTCGTACCCAAGCGACTCCACCAACGCCAGCCCGACGTTCGCCGGCGCCTTCCACACCCCTCGCTCACGGTCCACCGTCGCGTAAACCCCAGCCATCAACGGGCTCGGCGGAAGCACCACCGGCTCCCGCCCAATCGCGCCCATCACCATGGCGTGCAGTTCCGACGAGTAGCTCCTCAGACCATTCAAGGTGAGGTCCGCCTTCGGCTGGGACGCGAGTTGGGCGCTTAGCTTCACCTCATCTTGTTGCGCTTCAGCTAGCTGCCTTAGGAGATCGTCCAAGTCGGTCTGCTGCGTTTGGAGACCCAGCAAAACTTTCGCTTTATCTTGGAAAGATTGAAATTGCGCTTTCAGACCACCTAGATCTAAAGCGGACTCATCAAACTCAATCGAGTCATTGACGTCAGCCTTTGCTTTCAGGATCTCCGATTTAAGATCTTTTGGAATTTTCTCTATGCTGACCCTCAGATTGGATATATCCTGTCGTTTTTTATTTAAGTCCTTTGCAAGATCAAGACTCGTGACCTCCCCTGCCTGAGAGACGCGCCATGCTCCCTTAAAAGCATCTTCGTTGATGAGTGAAGAGACTCCAGGTGGATAAAAATCAGTTATTCCTCCGTAATCATCCTCCACCGTCACCTTGGTTGTGGGCCCCACCTTGTAACGGAGGGATGTCTGGATGTTGGGAAAATAGGCCGCCGCGTACTTGAGGTTGCTGGCATCGCCGGTCGGGGAAAAGTTCCGGAGCTCCTCCATGCCAGATCTCATATTCGCGCTCTCAGTCATCGGCTTCAAAGCCGCGACCTTTTTAGACTCAGCAGGATTGAGATTAACGTCCACGAGGACGAACCTGTCCATGAGCTTCGCGCACTGACTCAGTGCTGATTGGATCACTTCGCGGTGCTGGTTAGGCGGCAGGCAAGCCGCCTCGGGGAATACAAGGAGGGTGGGCTCATCCTCCTTTACGAGGGCTTCGAGGCCATCCTGAAGGCACTGAAAAAATTCGCTAGGTTGAGGGACGTCCCCGGAGTAGTCCCCCACGCTGACAATGTAGCAAGGCCCGCCCCCGTTGGCGAAGTAGGCCTGGAGGCTGTAGTAGAGGTTGTAGCAGGCCTTGCCGTCCGGTTTTATGGTCACCTTGGGATTCGAGTATCCTTGAAAATCAAATTTGGAACGGAATTTGGTGGGCTGAATACCGTCGGCTTGATTCGTCACCTTGAAGGTCCTCGTGACCTTAATTTCCAGCACGTCGTCCATGGGTGGGCCTCCGAAATGCTGTTCGTATTCGACCATGGAAACGATGCGCACGGCCTCAAGGGGGGTTGCGCATCCCTTCTCGGTATGGCCCACGAACGCCGGGACGGCCGTTGCGACGGCGGCGACGGATGGGGGGAGCTTGGGGATCTCCTCCACGGAGACCCTCGGGGTTTTGTATGTGACTGGCATGGCTTGTTCTGGGATGGATGTGGAATGTTGGTTGAGCGAGCGTGGTTAAGGGAAATCAGAGGCGGAGGAAGACCTCGGCCGTGGGCCGCTTGGACGTGCGCGAGGCCTTCAGGTCCCTGAAGGATGGCGTCGGGATGTGCGTGAAGTATTGTGTCGGTTTGGTCAGCTTGAGACGCACTTCCCCGGGGACTGCCGAGAGGGGAATGGGCGTCTTGGATTGGATGCATGGATGCGATGCCCCCCCGAGAGGCACGTTGCAAGACTCGAAGAGGTATGGGTTTTCCGACGTGTCAGTGATCTCGTGTTGGACGCCACCGCCTCCATCCGAATTCTTCGGGAAGAAGCGCCAATAAGCCAAGGTGTTGAGGAATGCGATGGTGAACGTCGGCGCCCCAACGAGGAAGCTGCCCGCCGCATCGAGGAGGGCGCCGCCGTTCGGGAGGTTCAGATCGTGGATGATTTCCACGACTCCAATTGAGCGCACGCTGTCAAGAACAGGGTCATTATAGACGTCGGTCTCCGCCATGCTGGACGACGCCGCGGTCACGCGAACGGAGTAACGCCCTTCCGGCAGGTTCCCAAGGTTCAGCCGCAGCATCTCGGCGCCGGCCTCGAGGTTCATGTCGAAGACCACGGGAGGGAGCCCAGGGGATGACGGTGCCTGCCCGGCTTGGCCATTGTCGGATGGGCCCTGCATTTCGGATGGCGCCGCGGAAATCTCGATCTTGGCGGTTGTGGCCTGGTTCGGGGCCGAGGACAGCGGCAAAACGAGAGCCCCGGACGAGAAGCGGAGGACGTCGGAGGGGCCGGGCGTGGGGTGGGAGCCCCTGTCGAGGAAGGTCTGCAGGCTCGCGCCTGGCGGCGGCAAGTCGGACTCAGATGCGTCGCGATCGCGGATGCACTCATACAGCTTCGCGTCGTGCCAGGTGAGGTCGCGGTCCTTGTACGCCTGCTTTGGTTCGAAGCCAGGCGGTGTTTTGGACAGGTAGAAACGGCTCCCGACCAGGTGGCCCACCCGATTGCCAAGGTAGAGGCCTTGCTGGCTTGCCACGGGGAATGGCAGGAGCGTGAACGAATAGAAATCAGGGCTCGCCGGGACGAGATGGAACCGGAAGGCCGTGCCCGGTTCGATGGGGATCAAGGGCTTCCCGGATGCAAGTTTCCGGGCCATGACGCAAAGACGGCCGTCAGCCTGATGGAGGTACAACCTGAGCCTTGCGAGGATGCGCTTGGTTTCCGGGGATGGGACGAGGGAGAGGCCCTGGAACAGGCGTTGGGGATCGTACCGATGGCGAACCTCGATCTGGAAAAGGGGGACGAGCATGGGATGGACGATGCTAGGTCACGATGTGCGAACGATCGCGGACCTCGATGTCTAGGACGGTGTCGCCGACGGCTCGGGGGATGGGGTCCGCGATTCGGACGAGCCTGAACTTGTAGAGGACGCTAGGGAGGTACTTGCCGCCCAAGGTGCTCCAGAGGTGGTTGATTTGCTCGAAGTTGAGGGTGACGAGCTCGGCGCTGAGGCGCTCGATCGAGGGATCCAACGCTGGATGGGTTTGTGGGGTGAAAAGCCTTTCGGCCTGGAAGCACTGGATCACTTGCGCAATCAGGCGGAGGGGCCCTTTGTCCTTGTTGTAGTCGATGGTTGCGGTGAAGAGCCCGTAAAGATTGAGGGGAACGGGCGGATTCTGGTAGATGATTTGGTTGCTGTCGCCGCGGCGGAAGCCCTGGGGCTCGCGAGCTGCCCGCTCCTCCTCGATGTTGACGAGGGTCAGCGCCACCAGCGGTTTTCCGGAAAGGTCATCCTTGGGGTCGCCAAGGCGAGCCACATTGAATGTTGCGACGTTCTTGCTCGTGGTGTCGTCCGCTTGGCCATCCGAGTCAGCTTGCCCCTTCAGGTAAGCGTCCACGTGTGTCGCGATGAACTTGAAGGCCTCGTCAATCATGCAAGCAGGGCGTCGCGTGGCGCATTGCGGGGCCGACGGAGAGGAGGCGGGGCGCGGCCAACGTTGGGGCACCGCGACCAAGGAGAAGGTGGTCACGGGCCGCATCGTGGCCGCGCACGAGTTCGGCGGACGGCGATGGCAGAGGCTGGACGCGGCACCACCACCGGATGCTGGCACGACATTGCGGGCTGACCGCCCTGGCATGTTCGCGTCGGCCTTGGAAGCCGTGATGCCGTTGCTCGTGTTTCATCCTTCGTATCCCAGAAAGATCGGGAAGCACCGCCTCGTCGATTCTTGAATTTCAATGGTGATAACGAATCGACGCGGGAAATCTTGCACCGAACTTTGCAGTGGGTCCTCAGCAAGGAGGTGGTTGGGGGTGGGTTCGGCGGGCGTGGATGGATTGGGAACGTGTTGACTTAAAGGTGTTTGGATCGGGATGCGTTGGGCTCGGATAGGGAGCGAGCGGGGCAGGAAAGTTTTTGAAGATTCTTTCCGGGAAGCCGGGAACTCGGGGTGATTTCGGGGCGGCGGGGGACGGGGCACAAGGCGTGCACGGGATGCATGGGTCCACGGGGTCGGATAGATCAGGACCCGGGTCGGGGCCGGCCGTGCGGGCCATGGGATGGAACAGGATGGCTCCATGGGGTTTCCGTCGGGGAGTTCCTGGCGCGTTGTCGCCGCATCACCACAGAGTCAGATGGTTTTGTCAAAGGATTATTTTTGAGGGCTGGCGATATGGAACGTGCCGCGTGAGGGAATGGAACATGGCGGCGGGGCAAGACCATCCGAGGGAAGGAACCCAGGGATTCCAATCTGCGGCTGATGTCGGTCCCAAGCGCCGCCGCGTGGGGGCGCGCGAAATGGGTGAGCAGTCGTCCTCGGGTGGCGCCCTATGCGACGGCGAACGGGACAGCCCCGGCCCCAGGCACCGTCAGTTGAGGTTGCGTTGCAGGCGGGAGATTTCCTCGCGGAGGAGGTCGATGGCGCGGGACTTGGCGACATACACGGAGCCGCGGGTCATGCCGGTCTCTTGGGCGGCGTCCCGGGGCGCCTTCCCCTTCAATGCCACCAACTCGAAGGCACGATAGGTCTTCGCTTCCATCCGGTCCCGCACGCGTCGTAGGGCCTTCGTCAACAGCTCGCGCCGCACTTCCGCCGTCACGGCGTCCTCGTCGGCGTCGGTGAGGTCGGAGCCTTCGAGAAGAAGGGTGTCGGCGAGGTCCGTGGGGAGGAGAAGATGGGTGGAGAAGAAACGCCGCTCGGCGCGCAACAGGTCGCGCGAGCGCCATCCGACAAGGTTGCCCAACCATTTCTTGAAGGCGTCGGGCTTGCCGTCGTGCTCGAAGGAATGGATGGACCGCGCGACGTCAAGGAGGACGAGCTGGATGGCGTCGTGAACGGTGGACGGATCCATGCCCCGCGCCATGGCCCGGGCGATCATGAAGGAGTTGTAACGTTGGGCGAAATCGGCCCAGCTCGCGGCGTCGTCGAGGTTGCGAATGCGCCAGAGAAGGGTGAGGCGCGTGGTGGGACCGTTCACTTCCGGTCGTGAAGATGTCGATGCACCCTTCCCCGCCGCGTCGTCGGCGGGCTTCTTTGAGCGCTTCCTTCGCTTCATGCGTCGCCGTGAGAGGGGAATGGGACGAGGGCCGGGTTTTCAAGCGTGGAGAACGGGAAAGGTCGCGGAGGAGGAGGTCACGAGCCCCTGCGTCTGCGCGCATGGGCGTGAACGGGCATGCATGGACCGAATGCCTCTCGCCAAGCCGCAAAGTCGCCAAGGCTGCAGGTCCGCATCTTCCAACCTCCGCGTCTGCGCGGCGTGGACGCTTCGGGTTCAAGCGAGGCGTCGCGCGGTGCATCCCGAGGTTGTTGGCAGGATCCGGGAGGGGCGGCCGGGGACGGCCGCGCTCCCAGGGTGGGGCGACCCAAGGCGTTTCGCGATCACCCACTACGTCGGGATGCGTCGAGGCGCCGCGAGAAGGGGCAAGGCGTCTTGAAGGTTGGACGAAGTTGAGGCGTGCTTGCGGGAGATTCGGTGCGGCGAGGAGGCGATGATGCGATGAAGACCCATGATGAATCCAACGAGGCGGCAGCGGACGGCCTGGGGCCAGGGGCGGAGGTGGGGCCGTACCGTTTGGTGAGGGCGATCGGCGAGGGCGGGTTTGGGTTGGTGTACCTCGCGGAGCAAACGGAGCCCATCCGGCGGCGCGTGGCGTTGAAGGTGATCAAGGCAGGGATGGACACGCGCGCGGTGGTGGCGCGGTTCGAGACGGAACGGCAGGCGCTCGCGATGATGGACCATCCGAACATCGCCCGGGTGCTCGACGCCGGGGCGACGGCGAGCGGGCGACCCTACTTCGTCATGGAGCTGGTGGAGGGGCTGCCGTTGACGGAGCACTGCGACCGCCACGGGCTTGGGATGAAGGAACGGCTCGGGTTGTTCGCGAGCGTTTGCCTCGCGGTGCATCACGCCCACCAGAAGGGGATCATCCACCGCGACATCAAGCCGTCGAACATCCTGGTGGCGATGCACGACGGGGAGGCGGTGCCGAAGGTGATTGATTTCGGGATCGCCAAGGCCGTGCACGGGCGAACGGAGGGCCAGACGGCGACGCAGGTGGACCATGTCGTGGGAACGCCCGCGTACATCAGCCCGGAGCAATGGGAGGGCGGCAGCGCGAACATCGACACGCGGTCGGACATCTACGGGCTGGGGGTGTTGCTCTACGAGCTGAGCACGGGGGGGCCACCGTTCGATTCGGGTGCGTTGCGGGGGTTGAATGCCCGGGCAGCCTGGAGGTTGCTGGTGGAGGAGGACCCGGCCCGTCCGTCGGAACGCATCCGCTCCATGACGAAGGAAAAAGCGGAGGAGGTTGCACGGCGGCGCGGGACGGACGGGCGCGGACTGGCGGCGGGGCTGGAGGGGGACCTGGATTGGATCGTGATGCGGAGCCTGGCGAAGGATCGTCGGCTTCGATACGAGACGGCGAACGAGCTGGCGGCGGACGTGCGGCGGCACCTGGCGCAGGAACCGGTCACGGCGCGGCCGCCGAGCGCGTGGTACCGGCTGGAGAAGGCGTGGGCGCGGAACCGTCTGGCGTTCGTGGCGGGCGGAGTGGTGGCGGTGGCGTTGGTGGCGGCGACAGGGGTGAGCACATGGCAGGCGCGAAGGGCGATGCGATTGCTGGAGCAGAACCGGACGGCGAACGTGATGCTGCTGGGGGTGTTCGGCGAGATTGATCGCGGCGCGTATGTGAATGGGATGGAGTCCTTGGAGTCGCTGTTGCTGGCTCGGCTGGAGGACGTGGGCAAGCGGCTGGACGGGGAGCTGGTGTCGGAACCAAGCGTTTTGTTTGAGCTGCTGGCAAGGCTGGGAAGGGCATTCATGAGCCTCGGCCAGTACAAGAGGGCGATCGAGTTCGAGACGAAGGCGCTGCGCGTCGCGAAGGAGCATGGGAAACGGACGGGGAAGCATGAATTGATCGTGATGACATGGCTGTCGCAGGCCTATCTGCTGGACGGCCAAGTGGCGACGGCGCGGGAGCTGGCGGACACGGTCGCGGCGAGCCCCTTGATGGCCCGCAAGCCGGAGGAAATGGACGAGGAATTGGGGGTGGCCTTGCAGAGCCTTGGGGCTGCGTACACGGAGGCCGGCGAGCCGGAGCGGGCGATCCAGCTGCTGGAGCGGGCGATCGCCATGCACCGGGCGCAGGGGCGCGAACGCTCGCGGAACGACTGCGCGGCGATGATCGACCTTGGGACCGCGCATGCGCTGGCC
>CAIRNV010000229.1 GCA_903880005.1 uncultured Verrucomicrobiota bacterium
GATTGCGAAGCAGATGCTTGCGCAAGCCGAGGAGTGAGCGAGGCGCGGGCCAGTTCCAGGCCCGTAACGAGCGAACGACGAAGGATTTGCGCAAGCAGATCGAGCAAGCACGACCGATCCAACTGAATCGTTACGGCTTAGGCAGGCCGACGCGCGCGCAAGACGCGGGTTGGTGGGCGAGACAGGACTTGAACCTGCACGGCTTGCGCCACGGGATCCTAAGTCCCGCGTGTCTGCCATTTCACCACTCGCCCTTCCCCGCACCATTAGGAACTCCCACGCGGCCCGGGGGAAGTTTCAAGTTGCCCGAATGGCCCACCCTGACCAAAGCTCACCCCGCCGCTGGCCGATGGTGTAAAGGTAGCACAGGGGTCTTTGGAGCCCTTAGTCATGGTTCGAATCCATGTCGGCCAGCCAATCCTCCCGCAGCCTCCCGCGCCCCCCTTCGCCCCGGCTCTCGTCATTCCCTGGACCGCGCCAAAAGCCGCAGCGAATTCAAGACCACCAAGACCGTGCTCCCCTCGTGCGCCGCCACGCCCGCCGTCAAAGGCAGTCGCGGGAAAAAAACCGCCAGCACGCCCATCACCCCGATCGTGCCCAACGACAACGCGAGGTTCTGCCGGATGATGCTGTTTGCCCGCACCGAGAGTTCCCGGGCCTTCACCACGTTCTCCAGCCGGTCGTTCATCAGCACGATGTCCGCCTGCTCGATCGCCGCATCCGACCCGCGGCCCCCCATCGCAATCCCCACGTCCGCCGCCGCCAACACGGGCGCGTCGTTCACACCGTCCCCCACCATCGCCACGCGCCTCCCCTCCTTCCGGAGCGCCATCACCGCCGCCAGCTTGTCCTCCGGTCTCAAGTCCGCCCGCCACTCCCGAATCCCGCACTCCGCCGCAATCGCCGCCGCCGTCGAGGCCCGGTCCCCCGTCAGGATGCACGTCTCCACCCCATCCGCATGCAGGCGTCGGATCAATGCACGCGCCTCCGGCCTCAAGGTGTCGGACAACAAAAACCTCCCCGCGCTCCCCGGCGTCGCCACCCACACCTCGCTCAACCCCTCCCTCGGTGGCGGCAACTCCGCCCCCTCCAGTCCCGACGTCAACGGCACCAGCTCCCGATGCCCCAACGCCGCCTTGGACCCTTTCCACAACGCCCTCAACCCGCGCCCAGGAACCGTCTCGCTCGCCACAAGTTCCTCGCCCAACCCCTCCCCTCCGCCGCCCAAGTGACGCGCCACCGCTCGCGACATCGGGTGGTTCGACACCCTCGCCAGCGCCAGTGCCGCTTCCTTCAACGACCCCTCCGAACCCTTCCACACCTCGAAGCCCGCCACCTTCAGGTCGCCCACCGTCAAGGTCCCCGTCTTGTCCAACGTCACCCATCCCACCCGCGCCAGGTTCTCCACCGCAGCCCCGCCACGAAACAGGATCCCTTGCCTCGCTCCATGCGCGATCGCCGACAAAATCGCCGAGGGCACCGACAACACCAACGCGCACGGCGACAGCACCACCAGCAGTGTCATCGCCCGGTAAAACGCGCTCGGTCCGGCATCCGACGACAAGAACATCGGCGACCCCATCCGCAGCCATGCATGCAGAAATATGGCCGTGCATGCCGCCAACACCCCCACGGTGTAGCCCGTCCCAAAACGGTCCGTGAAACGTTGCACCGGTGCCTTCTGGCGCTGTGCCGACTCAATCAACCGAATGATGCGCTGCAACGCGCTCTCGGCCGCCGGGCGCAAGACCCGCCCCTCCAGGACACCCCACAAGTTCAAAGTTCCACCCGAGGCCATGTCGCCAGGCGACTTCTCCACCGGCACCGATTCCCCCGTCAGCGAGGACTCGTCGCAGGCGCTTGTGCCCAACGTCACCTCGAGATCCACAGGCACCTGTTCGTTCGCCGTCACGCGGACCACGTCGCCGGTCATCAGGCTCTCCACCGTCACCCATGCCTCCCTCCCTTCCACGATCCGCCGCGCCGTCCGTGGCGCCCGACGCAGCAAGGCGTCAATCTCCCGTCGCGTCCGTCCCATCGCGTAGGACTCCATCGCGCTCGAGGCCGAGAACAAAACCAACAGCAACGCCCCCTCGCCCCAAGCACCCACCGCCACCGAACCCGGCACGACCAAGAGCATCAGGAAATGCGTGTCGAACCGAAGATCCCGCAGGTCAGCCCAAGCCTGCCTCGTCAAATCCCAGCCGCCCATCAGGAACGCCAGCATGTACGCCGCCGTCGAGGCCTCATGCCATCGACCGTGCAAAATCCAGCCACCCAAGGAAAACACCAGGCATCCCATCGACCGCACGGCCATGGATCGCCACGCCGGCTCTGGTGCCTTCACCGCATTATCCGCGCTCATGCCTCGTTACCTGCCCTTCGCATCCCAAACCTACCCCCCAGCCGCTCAGCATGGCCAGCGACCAATCCTTGCCCTCATTCACCTCGCTCACCTACCCCCTCCAGCCTTTGCAGCAACACCACCCCCTCCTCGCCCCGCGCGTCGGCGGCAGCCCTCACCACCCTCCACCCCATCGACGTCCCAAATTGCCTCGCGGCATCCAGCGTCATGCGCAGGCTCTGGAACACCCGCACTCGCTCCCCGGCTGCCCATCGAACCCCCTCCTGCCCCGGCACCTGTACACACGCCGGCTCTCGCAGCACCGCATCCACCGTGATCCGCGCCATCCCACCCTCGCCACTCGGCAATCGCTCGACCCCATACTCCCATCCAAACGATCCCGCCCGAATGCCTTGCCACTCCAGGAAGCCGGACAACCAACGGCGGGTCTCCTCGTTGTCATACTGCGGAAGGATCGTCCGCAGCCCCCGCATGCACTCGTCTTCCGACGCAAGATTCGCGCTCAGCACCACCCAGTCCCCCGGCGCCGTCCACGCCTCCAAGACGCGGCGGGCATGGGCCAAGTCCATGTTGGGCAACATGCCCAGCAGGGTCACCACGCGCGTGCATCGGGCCCCCAATGCCCCGCACCGCATCAAGGCCTCGCACCACCGCGAGGGTCCCGACGCCACCTCCAAGTCCATGACCCCCGCATGCGTCGGGCACCAGCGAGACACCCGATCATGGCTGCCCAGCGCAAGGCTCGGGCTCACGTCCACGACCAGTGCCGATTCCGGTCGCCGATGCGCCCGCGATAGAAAGCGCTCCTCCTTTTGGCCGCCTCCACACCCCAGCGACGCCAAGACCCAAGGCCCGTCCTCCAATCGTTCAGCCAGGTCGCCGAACACCTCGTCGTACGCCTGCAACACCCCCGCGTCGCGTCGTGCCGGCGACCAAGCCTCGTGCAAGGCCAGCCATCGCAAGGCTTGGAACGGCGATGCATACAGGGCTCCCGCTGGCACGCGCCTCAAGGCCATCGCCTCATGCAACACGCGCGCCTGCACCGACGCCCGCACCGAGTCGTCCATCCACGTCGCCACCCCCCCTGGCCCGGCCTCGCCTCCCGCTGCATGCGCTCCCTCGTCCATGCGTCCATCCTTCCCCCAATCCTTTCCCCGCGCACGACGGTTCCTTCCTCAGCCGGGACGATTCAGTTGGGAGGAAAGTGATTGCGCCGGAGATTCTTTCGCAAGACGAGGAGTGAGCGAGGCGCGGGCCGGTACGAGGCCCGTAACGAGCGAACGACGAAGCTCTTGCGAAGGAAGAACAAGCAAGCACGACCGACCCAACTGAATCGTTCCGGCTCAATCAGGGCCAACGGGATCGTGTCACAAACCGGGACGGCTCCGTTGGGAGGGAATGGATTGCCGAAGCAGATCGAGCTAGCTCGACCGATCCAACTCAATCGTTCCGGCTAGGTAAGGTTTGCGCCGCGTTCGCTGCCCTGTTGCCATGGTCGTTCATCGTCCTCACAGGACTTCATCATGCAGACCAGCGACCTCATACGCCTCGGCGTTCCTCACGGTGAAGCCATCCGCCGGGGCATCGACTTCATCACCCGGTACATCCTCAAGACCGAGGATCGCGCCGGTCTCCGTGCCGCCGTCGAGGCCGTCGTCGCCAACCCCGCCGCGCATCAGGATGACCCCTTGGCCGGCGAATTCGCCAAGGCCATCCTGCGCAGCCCCAGGCCCGTCGTCCCCAACAAGGCTCCGTGGCGTCAATGGGGCGCGAATCTCGAGCCCGAGGCCCTCAACCAGATGGCCCGCGCTTGCCAGCTCCCCGTTTCCGTCGCCGGCGCTCTCATGCCCGATGCCCACGTCGGCTATGGCCTGCCCATCGGCGGCGTCCTCGCCACCGATCGCGTCGTCATCCCCTACGCCGTCGGCGTGGACATCGCTTGCCGCATGAAGATGACCGTCCTCGACCTCCCCGTCCGGGACATCGACAAGAAGCGCGAGCGCCTCATCCGCGCCATCGAATCCGAGACCCGCTTCGGCGTTGGTGCCCGATTCGAGGAGCCTCGCGACCATCCGGTGCTGGCCGAGGACTGGTCCGTCAGCCCCATCACCCAAGCTCACCGTCAACGAGCCCGCGCCCAGCTCGGGACCAGTGGCTCCGGGAATCACTTCGTCGAGTTCGGAACCTTCACCAATCCCGAACCCATCGGCTCGCTACCCCCGGGCCAATACGTCGCGCTCCTCAGCCACAGCGGCAGCCGGGGAACCGGCGCGTCCGTCTGCGAGCACTACAGTCGGCTCGCCATGGCACGGCACCCCGAGCTTCCCAAGGAACTCGCGCACCTGGCTTGGCTCGGCCTCGATGACCCGGACGGAGCCGAGTACTGGGCCGCCATGCAACTCATGGGCCTCTACGCGGCCGCCAACCACCAGTTGATCCATCAACACATCACCCGTCACCTCGGGCTCGAAGTCCTCCTCGACGTCGAAAACCACCACAACTTCGCATGGATCGAACGTCACGTCGTCCAAGGCGTGGAGCGGGAGGTCGTCGTCCATCGCAAGGGCGCCACCCCCGCCGGCGTCGGCATCATGGGAATCATCCCCGGCTCCATGTCGTCTCCCGGCTACCTCGTCCGCGGCCTCGGCAACCCGGAATCCCTCCGCTCCGCCTCCCACGGCGCGGGCCGCGTCATGAGCCGCACCAAGGCCCTCAAGTCCCTCGAATGGGATCGCGTCCGCCGCCAGCTACGCGACGCCGGCGTGCACTTGATCTCCGCCGGGCTCGACGAAGCCCCGGCCGTTTACAAGGACATCGAGCAAGTCATGGCCGCGCAGTCCGACCTGGTCGAAGTCCTCGGCAAGTTCGAGCCACGCTTGGTCAAGATGGCCCCGGAAGGTGAAAAGGCGGAGGACTAGCACGGGACGATTCAGCCGGAATGATTCCGTTGGGACGGAAGTGCTTGCGAATCAGATCGAGCCAGCGCGACCGCCGCGGCCGTGATCTAGGTGGCCGTGCGCCAATGCCGCATGCTGGTGGACCAGCTCCGGGGGGTGCAGAGGCTCGTGGCCGACTTCGACGAGGTCATTGCCGCCCAGTTCAAGGCCCACCCGGAAGCAGCGCTCCTCCGCGAGCTTCCCGGGGCCGGGCCGGTGCTGGCCCCGCGCTTGCTGGTGGCCCTCTACCCGTGATCCAAGGCCTATCACCAATAGATGAAAGCCAATGGAAAGGGCCACAGCGCGATCCTGCGCGCCCTCGCCGCCAACCCTCGCCGGCGGCGGATGGAGCGCCCGCATGGCCCCCTCCACCTCGCCATCCACTCGATTCGACCCGATCAGTCGGAAAGGGGATTGGGGGTGGGATCCCCCAACCGTTCCGC
Organism: uncultured Verrucomicrobiota bacterium; assembly: GCA_903880005.1. Lineage (GTDB taxonomy): Bacteria > Verrucomicrobiota > Verrucomicrobiia > Limisphaerales > UBA9464 > UBA6176. Next base: position 5,745 of record CAIRNV010000229.1, read on the forward strand.
TAAGCCGGAACGATGCAGTTGGGAGGGAAGTGATTGCGCCGCAGATTCTTTCGCAAGACGAGGAGTGAGCGAGGCGCGGGCCAGCTCGCGGCCCGTAACGAGCGAAGGACGAAGCTCTTGCGAAAGTAGATCAAGCAAGCTCGACCGTCCCAACTGCATCGTTCCGGCTAAGCCGTAACGATTCAGTTGGGAGGGAAGTGATTGCGCCGCAGATTCTTTCGCAAGACGAGGAGTGAGCGAGGCGCGGGCCGGTACGAGGCCCGTAAC
>CAIRNV010000230.1 GCA_903880005.1 uncultured Verrucomicrobiota bacterium
AATCACTTCCCTCCCAACTGAATCGTTCCGGCTTAGGCATGCCGGACGAACAACCTGGTAACCTCCCACCTTCGCCGTGGTACGGCCCGGTGGAATCCCTCGCCCACCACGAGCGTGGCAGGCGAGTCACGGGATTCCAGTCACCCAAACCCGAAAGGAAACCACTATATGCCACGAAGGAAACGAACATCCCAGATCATCACCGAGGCCGAGCAACGGGCGTCGGGGCTTCAAGCCATCGACCCCAACCTGGACCTCGGCAACGGCGTCACGCTGGCGGCCCTGCGGGCGGCCATCGAGGAAACCAAGGCGTTGCTCAACCAATACAACCTCACGCTGGCGCAGTCCGACGGCGACCAGTCGAAGTTGGAGGCAGCCGAGGAAAAGCTCGCCCGGCTCACCAGCACCTGCCTCCGCGCGGTGTCGGTGAAGTTCGGACCCGACAGCGACGCGTATGAGAAGGCGGGCGGTCGTCGCCTCAGCGAACGTCGTCGTCCGGATCGCAAGGCCGCGCCGGAACCCGACAAGGCGCCCAGCCGTCCGACGGCCTCCAACGAGGCCTGACGCCAGGCCCGTCAACCAAGCCCTGAACACGAACCCGGCGCGAGCCCCCTCGCGCCGGGTTTTTTCATGGAGAAGCGCAGGGAGCGACATCCAGCGGATCACGGCGCGGCGCCACGGGTTGGCTCTGTCCACGCGCCGGGAGATGCACAGGGGGGCGGGTTTTCCAACCCGCCTGCCTCCCTCCCGTCCCAGATGCCCACCGCCGGCTGAGCAGGCGCGATTCCATTGGGAGGGAATCGACGGGGAAGCAAATCCTTCGTCGTTCACTCGTTACGGGCCTCGAACCGGCCCGCGCCTCGCTCACTCCTCGGCCTCGGCAAGCATCTGCTTCGCCATCACTTCCCTCCCAACTGAATCGTCCCGGCTACGTCACCATGGACAGCACCCAGGGAATGAGTCGCCAGAAGGCATAAACCGTCCACGAGAGGAACATGAGGCAGGTCAAGGCCTCAAACCACGGGCCTCCGAAGACGAGATACGACGAGAAGGATATGGCATCGATGGGCCCGAGTGGCTTGCCCTCAAGGACGTTCCTCGCATGGGTTGCCATCTGCCCGCCACGGCGTCCCACTTGCCCGCTCATGACGCCCGCGAACAAAAGGCCCCAATGCAGCACGGTCGGGACCACGTTCGTGACCGCCAGCAGGATCAGCCACCACTGGGACGTCGGCTTCTTCACAAACTCCCTGACCACCGCGCTCCCATCCACGCCCCAGCCCATGGCTTGGAACACCCGCAATGCCACGAGCACCGTCGCGTACAAGGCACACGTCAAGGCAACCGCAACCACCGCGTCGATCACCCAGTAACACCACCATCCACCCGCCCTTCCCGCCGTCCTCATCTTCATGAGCAATCGCTGGGTCGCCCCCACCGATAGGTAGTCGAAGAAGCCGTTCAACAAGGGCAGGAAGCACAGGAAAAAGGTAATCACGAAGCCGACACGGTCGCTCGCTAGCAACCCCGACTTCGGATCGGCAAATGGCTTCAGCCAAAGTGGCTGGGTTGCCCAAACGACAAAGCAGAAGCTCAGACCCAAAAGGGTGGAGAAGACGCCCGACAAGCCTCGCGACTTGGGTCGTCCAAACCTAGAAGCGACAATCCCAGCGACAAGGACAACGAATGCTGCAGCGCTACCGCCAGCGGCACCGCCAAGAACAGCGCTACCGCCAAGAACAGCGCCGACAACAGCCCCAGCGCCGACGACAGCGCAAGCGCCCGTGATAGCGACAACGACGGCGCCCCAGATAGTTACGTGGCCAAGGACAAAGCCAGCAGTAAAGCCATAGGCAGAGGCAAAGAAAACAAAAGTCATAGCCCAATCGTTAGCGTCAGCGCCAAACAAGGCCCCATCCGAAAAGCCAGAAAAGACAACTACACCGCTAATAATCGCCGGGGCGAAAAGAACCAGCGACTCCAAAACATCCTTCCAAACTCCTCCCGCACTGCATAGCCGCCGAATCGGTGGCAATGCCCACGCAACAAAAAGTGGCCATCCAATAGTGAGAACCGTGAACAAAGCCCGGCGATGCCATGGAAAACCAGCCGGCATCAAATCGGTCGAGCCGAGGCTGCCCGCGCCAGTCACCGTCCATGGGATGATCCAAAACAACAGGCTGTAGCCCATCGCGATCGTCAGGGCCTTGTGCAGGGATTGCCTCCCAAACGGCTCCGGCGAATAGGCCCACGACAGCCATGACTCGGCCTTGGCGATGGCACGTTGATGGCTTGGTTGCTCCCGGGCGATCTCCTCGATCCGTTCTTTGAATTCGATCCCGAAAGGCACCTCGGGGCCCCCATGGGTTCCTGCAATCGTCTTCTGGAGTGCGTCGGATAGGTCCTTGCGCCGGGGGATCCTTGCGTCGGTGAGACCGCTGTTCTCACAAAACCACCAAACAAGCCAAAGGACGCTGAGGACCACGCCCACCGCCAACAACGGGTCCGTGCTCCAACGCTCGACAAGCCATGCCATCACCATCGACTGTGCGTCGGGCGAGCCCGTGGCGCCTTGCAAGCTGGAGGTGGAATTGGTCATTTGCCTGCCGACAGCCCCAAGGAAAACATTGGCAGGAATGCCATTTCAAGCATCCTGTTCACCCCGGATCCGGCATGAGGCGCCTGCGTGAAGCCCGGTCTTCGCCTCGCGCGGATCCGTCGGAGGGTTGACAGGCACGACACCCTCGCGGCTGCGGGTGATCCAGAGATACCACATCCCATGTGCTGATCCCGTGGTTCATGAAGCGAGGGATTCCTCCCGCAAGGACGTCTCCAAGATTGAATGCCGATCCATCCCATCATCCCCTCGAAGCCACCCAAGGCAGGCGGCGACGTGGTTGATGCACATCGAATGCTCCTCGCTTCGAAACACATCCTGGACGCCAGCGACAATTGTTGTTTGAAGCAAGCCAACTGCAACGAGCCAAAAGCTCATGGCAAGCATTAGGGGCAAATTGTGATTTCAAACAAATCGGCACATCATTGCAGGCCAAAGCAAAATGTCCCAGATAGTAAAATGACCACATTGCCACTAACGACCAAACAGGTCATAGCTCCAGTACAATCTCAATACCTTTTGATCTTGGATCATGGCGTGAGCCAACGTGACGTGATGATCATCTCTCCATGGAAGGGGTAGCCTTCCTGAAAGGCGCCATTTCAAATCCAGACGGAACTGGCTTGAAGGGCTTATCAGGCGAGCGTGCCTGGGACTGAAATTGCCTAAGTGCAGGCACATCCAGCTCGGCCATCACAAAATAATCGGTTACACCACCCTTGAGGCGTACCACGTCACGGTCATAATTCTCCTTGGCAGGCGCACGAATTCGGCTGTCGCCATATGCACGATTGTTGACCTGAACCATGTAGCAGTGGACATCCAGTGCCGCCGACTCAATCAAAGAGGAAAATGAGCCTGTGTCTTGGTTCCACTCTACGACGAAGATAGCATCGACCTCACCGCGGTAACGCAACCGATTACCCATGTCAGTTATCTCGCTGCAGACCAGAAGGCCAAAGGCGCATAGCCCATGCTGTATTACAGGCTTCTGGACATCCCCCTTGGGAACCATTCGCAAACGGCTCTGCTGCCACAGCTCCCTTTCTTCGTGCAGGGCAGCTTCCTCCTTTTCTTGCACATACATAACGCTAGCGCGGTATCCCAGTACGTCAGTCACAAGTGAAGCCCAAACTTGATTCGCGACACAGCTCTTGGCGTGATGCTCATATTCAAGTCCGGCGATCACCGAAATCCCGCTCTTTGCCAGTTTGTAGGCGATTCGTCCAAACCACTGCCTAGGAATCGATAGTTCTGGGAAAACGAGGTAGTGGGGCTTTTTGGGGTGTCGAAGAATCTCGTTGACCAACCGGTTGATTCGAAAATACCTGCCTTGGTCAGGGTCAATCTGACGGCGAACCGATGCCTTCCAGCTACCGAAGTCAGTCAGCAGGCATGGCAATGCAACGAGAGGCTTTGCGGGCGCTCTCTCAACAGGCAACCGGATTACGAGTGGTTGCTTCTTGCTAGGCTGGTGTGCACTCTCAGTCGCTATTCTGGCAATCGCCACTCCCCGAAAGGCCCTCACAAACCGCAAGAGCCTCGCTGGCTCATACAACGAAAAAGGAACAAGCTGAGTGATTTCGGAAGGGGAGAACGGACGAGTTGGAAAGACTAGAGCGTCCATGAATGGAGTGCTCTTGAGCGACGTGGCTGCAGCCCTTGTAAAACCCTCGATTTCAGCCACGCGGAGCGCTTCCCTCGCCGTATTATCGATCTGAATTGGAGTTAGGCCATCGTAGGATTCCGGGCCGACGGAAGCGGTCTCCATCAGGCTCTCCCGGTAGCTTTGCCTTCCGAGATCACGCGCCCAGAGCTGAAGGGCGGTCGTGTTGATCTGGTCTTCATTCACCTGCAATGCGCAGTCCGCAAGGACCCGTAGCTCTCTCCAGAGACGTGGGAGGCCTTCAGGATTTCGTGGACACGGGCCTAGTGCCTGCAATGCACTCAAGCAAAAGGCACGGGCAGCGTACTCCCGGCAGGACGCAACCGCATCACTTGGCTCAATACATGCCGTCTGTTCTAGCCGCCTTATGATCTGCCGGAACCTGCGAACCAGCTTTACAGCGATGTCGAAGTCCCCGCAAGCGACACACAAGCCCACGAGGCGGGGCAACGATGGGAAGAAATCGAACACACCTGGGACGGTGAGAATGTGGTTGAACACGACGGTGAAAAAGGTCTTCCGCTGCTTCTTCCAGGCATTCGGAGGGAGATCGTGCTGGATGGCTTCAAGACTCCTTAGCACCAGTGAGAAGCCTAATCGCCGAACGCTTACGCCATCCGCCTTTCGAAGGTTGTCCACGGCAGCATTGGCGTCACGCCCAGGACATAGAATGTCCTTTAGCAAATCTCCTTCATCATCTGGTAAGTCTGCCAGCATTCGCCATTCACTGGACGCATCACTCACCTGCTGCTCAATGCCATCCAGCAAATCGAGGCCGGCTTGACCGGAGAGTACAAAGATTCTCTGCTTGGCCGCCGCAAACTCCATGATGCTGCGCCCTTTATCATAGTTGGGTTCGAAGACGAACGCATTCTTTTCTTCATCCCTCCGAAGTATGCCGCCGAGCTTAGCGACGATGAACTGCCCTACGGCTTCGCCTGAAGAAAAATCCCCGGTGTCCCGGATGACTAGGAAAACGTCGTCCACGTAACGCCCATAGTAGATTGGGCTCAATTCTCGCCTAACTGCCCTGTCGAAACCTAGGAGTGCCAAATTGGCGATGACCTTCGAGGCAGTCAGGCCAACTGGAAGCCCAATGGGACGCTGGTTGGTACCACACTTTTCGGCTGACTGGGCCCAGGTCTCCAGGGCTGTCATTATTTGCCGGGTGAAAATCCTCTGGTCAGCAGAAAGCTCTAGGTTTGCGAGATCCAGAAAATCAGGCTCCAGCAGGAACTCAGGACAAACAAGGTGGTAGAACTTACGAATGTCCATCGTGATTGCGACGATGTCCTCGTTCTTTTCAAGCGACTGCCGAATGGCAATCAAGCCATGAGACCTCCAGTTCCTGAAGTCTACGGCATACGGGCGGAAGCAACCGATCGCATCAAGATTCAAACCTGGCGCTTGATCGGATTGGATGCTTCCGTCGTCTTCAGAATAGCGCCGGAGTCTCGCCCCTCTCGCATCTGGCCCCAGGCAAGCGTCGTAATATTGCCCAACCTTCAAAATCCAAAGGGTGGAGACTATGTGAAAATCAACAGGGTGCCGCCCAACCACCCGGAAGTTGGCCTTTGGTTTTTCCTCCCGTCCCAAGCACCAAACATCCCACCGCTTGTCCGCGTCGGAGGTAAAAAAATGAGGACGTGTCGTTTCAGGTAGGATAATTGGGTCCGGATCAATCGATTTTGGAATAAAAGAATGGGAACCGACGAAATTGTCATCAGTCATCCAACTCGGATTGTTGGAGTTCAACCTCTTGAGTAGAGATCTGAGGTTTCGGTCCAAGTTGACCTCGTATTCACAAAAGGGAACCCCAGCGATGTTCACCTTTTCGTAATACACGTCCACCTTGGACTTCCGGTAGGCTAAATAGAGATCAGCGAGCGTAATAAAGCTTGGGTCTTTCCAGGACATAGATCGAGGTCAGGTTGCCGGACGTTGCGGATGGCAGCAGCGTGGGTCTGCTGGGGGTGGATTGAGGCGGGTTGGGTAGGGTTGGCCGGTCTTTATGGCTTCGGCGAGGGCATCGTAGATCTCGAGGATGGTGCGCTTGGTGCGGTAGTCGCCGTCGAATCTTTCCTCGTCCTTGCGGCGAACGATGGGGAAGGTGTCCATGATGTAGGACACGGCGTCGCGGGGCGTGGGGAAGGATTGCGTCAGGGCGGCGGGTTGTTGTCGCCATTCCTCCTCGGAGCCGAGATAGAGATGAAAGAAGGCGGCATCCAACTCGCAGCGGAGCAGGAAGCGTCGCTCCTCGTCCCAACGAAACGGCGGACCACTAAAGCCGCAGTCCCGCGCGAATGGCTCCAAGTCCCAGGCGGTGTAGGTCAGTTCCAGCACTCGTGGGAGGAACCAAGCGCCAATAAGTTCATCAGCCCCGGTCCAGGGACAGGCTTCTTGTAGCGTGCGCAGGCTGAGAATTGGCAATTGAGCAAGGTAGTGACCCCGAAGATGTAGGCCGGCAACCTTTTGCCGAGCAACGTAGTCGAAACAGTAGGAGTTCAGGTTCGCAAGCAAGCACGCTGTCACTGGCCCTGCCTGCTGTGATACGAGCCACGGAAGCGAGTCAGTCAGTGCCACGCTGGGGAGCATCGCGGCGATTGCAGTCCGCTCATTGGTCGCCGAGGTCACATCTTTAACGGCCAAGCACCACTTTGGCAGACCATCGCACCGCTCCGCGATGCTTGTTGAGTGAAGCCAGAATATGGGCAATGCGAAGTGGTCCGGATTCTCGTGCTCCGCTTCGGACAGTGCCACAGGTTGGTTCCGCCTGACACGATTCGCTGGGTCGAAGCGGATGCTCGCGGCTCGGTGGTCATAAAGGCCCACCATTTTCCCTTCGTAGAATGGCAGCCATACCTCCTGCCCACCAACGTAGCGGTTCCCAAGGAGCTGGCAGCCTGCCGCCTCCAACTCCTCCGACGTGCGGTGTCCCTTCATCTCGGCGTTCATCATGAACATCAACGTCGGCTTGATGCCCCAAGAGCTGTCCGTCTCTTGGCTGCCGATGATCGGGCCAGTCTGTTGCAACTTGAGTGTCAGAGTGTAGTCACGCCGGAAGCGGAAAAGTGGAGCGGTTCGGCTCAGCGGGTTCAACGCACAGACGGCTTCCTGCGAAAGTCGCACGTGTCGGTCAGCATCTGCCAAGTCAGAGACTGCGTGCGCAAAGAAGACGAAATCAGTTTCAGCAGAAGCGCCTTTGCCACCCACGGTTAGCAGGCAAAACCTGTATCGGCTATCGACGCCGGGAAACAGGCCTAAGCGGTTCTCGAAATCATATAGGCTGACGATTCGTCCTTCGCCGTGAAGAGCGGCGAAGTGCTCCTGCGAGAATGAGTCGGAAGCGAAACCAGAAGGTAGAACAATGCCGACCCTGCCGGTTGGGGCAACCAAGGTATGGCCTGTTTCAAGAAACAGCCGGTAGAGGTTCATCCTCCCTGTGGCCGCCAATGGGAATCGCCCACTGCTGGCCATATAGTGGCGCTGCCCGTAGGTCACTCGCACATACTCCTGATATGCCTTCCACAAGCCTGATTCGGAAGCGTGAATTTTGGCGAGCACTGCGGCTTTGTCCTTGGCGCTCTTCACCGACAGCATCTCTGGGAACGTGCCGGCGAAGAACTCGTTATCCTTCACTTCCTGCATGTCCCACGGTGGATTGCCGAGTCCCACGTCGAAGCCGCCTTGTGCGAACACTTCCGGGAAGGCGAGGTGCCAGTGGAAGAACTGGTATTGTTGGGCGAGTTGGCTGGCTTCGGAGAGCAGGCCCTCAGGGAGGGTGCCGTTCTCAACGAGGTCGCGAAGGTGTTGGGTGGTGATGCCGATGGCATGATGTGAATCCGTCCGGCGTGGGGCCTTGGGTTTCTTGGCCTTCGTTTTGGGGAGGTCTTCGGCGTCTCCAAACAGGCCTGCTTGGGTTGCCATCGGTTGCCCCGCTGCCGCAACGCCTTGGTTGGGCGAGGTGGTTGCCTGGAGGCCGTGGGGGTGATCGAGGCGTTTTTGGATGACGAAGGCGGCGCACCAGAGGTTGGCGAGGTGCCATGCCTTCCGAAAATCGTAGTTGGATTGGACGGCATGGAAGGCGGTTTCCTTGCGTTGGATGTCCTCGGGTTGGTCGTCGGCGATGTCGTCGATGGCGGCGGCGGTTTGGCGGAGGCGGTCGCGGAGGGCGTTGTCCTCGGCGATGAACAGGTGGCGGAGGCCCTCGCGCTGGGCGCGGTTGAGCTTCTTGAGGCTGGAGCAGGCGGCCTTGTCGTCGCCCTCGATGGGATCGAAGGCCTCGTCGGGCAGGCCTGCGGCGATGAGTTCGGGGGTGGCGCCGAGGAGGCTGTTGCCGCAGCGGATGTGGTGGTCGAGGAAGGAGAGGGGTTTGCCGGGTTCGAGGGCTTCGAGCCAGAGGGTGACCTTGCACAGTTCGACGGCCATGGGGTTGATGTCCACGCCGTAGAGGCAGTGGCCGATGACGTCGCGCAGGGCGGTTTGGTAGAGGATCGGGGACGGTTCGCTTTCGCCTTCGGCGAGGGCGCGGACGCGTGCGAGGTGGCGGGCGAGCCGATGCCCCGCACCGACGAGGAAGTGGCCGGAGCCGCAGGCCATGTCGCAAGCCTTGAGAGACAGCAGAGCTGTCTCGGCGAATAGGGAATGGCGAATGGCGAGTGGAGTGGATTTCCAGAGCGCCTCTAGTTCTGCTTCCGTTGGAGACTTCGCTCCAACGCCAGTAGTTGTTTGCCCAGAACCGTCGTTTCCTGAAGCAGCGGCTGGATGGCTGCCTCCGGGCAAAGTTCCACGTCCGCACTCACGATCAGATGGGTTTCCAGTTCCGTCCGGCTCCCGTTTGCCTTCCGAAGAAACTGGATGAACTCCGCCGGAGAGTGGCGACCCCATTCCTCCGCCATGTTGGCTGGCATCGAGGTTGATGCCCGACGGATTTGCGAGGTCATGCCGTAGAGTTCCTCCGTGGGAAACTTGCGGGTGAGCAGATAAGCCGCTTTGGCCAGGGAGCGCGCCCGCCGCCAGACTTCCAGATCGCGATCGTCGTTGATTTGCATATTTCAGAAAGGCGGTGCGGCACGGGCCGGTTACCATTCGCCATTCGGCACACGCCATTCGCGCCGCGTCGGCCAGCCGCTCGTTGACCACGGGATCCAGGGCGGAATCGAGCAGGCATTGGACGAGGCTGTCGGGCGTGTAGTAGCTACCGGAGGTCTTGCGTTCGTTGCCGGCGAACTCGGCGAAGGTGAACCGGGCGCCGTCGCTGCTGACCTGCGGGGTCAACGCCAGGAAGCTTTCATAGACGCCTCCGAACTCCTCCGAGCCGAGGTTCTTGTAGTCCACGGGCCGGAGAACCTTGTCCTTTCGGATGAAGGCGAGGTGACGGAGGGCTTCGAGGAAGTCGTGGTTGGAGAGTTCGGTGCCGGGGTCGGCGAGGCCGGGGCCGTTGAGGAGGGCGGTGGCGTCGGGATTCCAGAGCATGCTGCCGAGGGATGGCAGGGCGAGGGCGTTGCGCATGGGCGCAAAGCGTGCATCGCCGGAGAGGGCGCCAACGAGGAGCTGGAATTGGCGCCAGAGGTCCCCGTGCCGGCTGCCCTTGATGCGGGAAGCGAGGTCCCGGAGCCGGCCGGTGCCGTAGTGGGCGGCGTAGCGGTCGCGGGCGAGGCGGGCGGCCTCGGACGGGTCCTGCGGGTGGAGGATGGGGACGCCCTCCAGGTCGCGGTCCTCGGACACGAAGAGGAAGATGAGTCGATAGACGACCCGCAGGAGTTGGTGGTGGAAGTCGGAGAGCTTCACCTGGCCGCTGCGGAGGGCGTCGCGCAAGGCGGAGTTGCGGGGGTGGCTGACGAAGCCTTGGCCGAGGACGACCAAGGCCTTCTCGACCCCTCCGCGCAGGTCGGTGAGCGCGGCCACGCCTTGGTCGGCGGCTTCCTTGCTCCACTGCTCGAGCCAGCAGGAATCCGGGCGGCCGTCGTGGCGTGGCAGGAAGCGCGAGGCATGGGCGACGAGCCAGAGCAGGACGAAGTCGGGATAGACCTCGCCGTCGAACATGGCTTGGAGGTCGAACTCGAGGAAGGACTGGCGGGAGAGGGCTTGGTTGTCGCGCAGGATGCGAAGGGAGAGGCCGTTGGAAACGATGGCCCAGAGGTGGTCGGGGCTGCGGTTGAGGAATTCCTGGACGAGGCCATGGGGATTGGCAGCGGCGGCGCCGCGGACGCCTGCGGAGCGGCGGTCGAGGCTGACGGAGCAGCCGACGAGGTGGATGGGGGTGCTGCCGGCGAATCGGCGGATGGCGTACGACTTGCCGTCGAGTGTGGGGGCGGGCGTGGTGGGGAGGAATCCGAAGCCCAACTCGCGAAGGAGGGGCAAGGACCACTTGTCATTGGTCAGGCCGGTGTGGGCGCCTTCGGCCCCGGGTGAAGGGCGAGCGGGGGTGGATGAATGGGGAAGGGCAAGATCGGCACGGCTGCTCGCGCCTCGTGGTTCACCCGACGCGGGCACCAAGGCCCGGAATTCGGCCCAGTGACGGCGGAGCCGGTTCCAGCTTTGGGTGATTGCCTCGTTGATCCGTTCCCCCGCCGGCAAGCCGTAGGTCGCGGGCTCGACACCGGGGACCTTGCTCGCCGGGTCCACGATCCGGCGCAGCAGGTCCGATGGAAGCAATCCGCCTTCGGAGCGGATGGCCTGAAACTCTGTGTCGCGTCGGGGCATGGGCTAGGAAGAAGAGCGAAGCCTGGAGGCCGGGATCCGATGGAAACCGGGGTGGGCCCGCGGAGGCGTTGCTGAGCCGTTGGGGGTGGTGGGGATCATGGGGTCTTGCGCCTTGATGTCCCCTTCCGGGAGCGGGTCGGGTTGGGGGCCATGGGGACGCCGTGGGCCTCGGTGGCGCCGGGGGGCGGCGGGGGTTGGATGGGGGCGGATGGCCGATTTGGCCGATTCATGGCCGGTTTTGGCTTGGCTGGCTCAGGCTGATTGGGCCGGTTCGCGGCCGGTTGTTTTTCGGACGGGACGTAGCGAGTGCCGCGCCCAACCTTGCCGATCTTGTGCAGCAAGCCCTTGCTGACGAGGTCGTCGAGGTCGCGGGTGGTGGTCCTTGGGGGCGCGCCCGTCAGGTTTTGGTATTGGCGGCTGGTCATCGCGCCCGCCTGCCTGAGGTGCCTGATGCCGAGTCGCTGCCGCTCGGTCAGTTGCAATTCCGCCATGACCCTTTCCGTCAGCCAGTCGCGCCAGACGGTGGCCACCAATGCGTCGCTGCGCTGGACGAAGTCGGGTTCGGGAAGGCCGTGGGCACGACATTCGCGGATCATCATGAGGGTGCCGGTGCCGAACTTCTCGATGTAACGGGCGAGGAAGAGGGACTCGCAGAGCCGATGGTTGCGGGCGATGGAGCTGTGGGGTTGGCGGAGCTTTTCGGGCGTGAGCGGGGGCGGGAGTTGGCCGGGATTCCAGACCTCGAAGCGGTCGGCAAACACCATGACCTGGACGGCGGCGTCGGAGGCGTAGTCCCTGTGGGCGATGGCGTTGACGATGGCTTCGCGAACGACATCGGACGGGATCTCGTAGCGGACGGGGGCCTCGGCGCTTTCGGCACGGGTGCCCACGCTGCGGTTGATCTTGGACATGACGAAGTCGTGCGCCATGTCCACCTGGTCGAAGAGGTTGCCCTTGAAGATGCGGTAGAAGGGGACGGGCCGGGCGACCTCGGTGCCGTGGAAGTGCATGCACCGGACCTCGGCGCTGGGGAGGAATCGTTGGGGGTTGCGACCGAACAGCAGGACGGCGGCCTTCGTGGGACGGCCGTTGAAGAGGAGATTGAGATGCGTCAGGACATCCGTCACCGCAGCGCCTTCGGCCAATGGAAACTGGCGTTCACCCATGGCACGCCGGACGAAGGCAGCGACGGCCGGTTCATCGAGGTCGTCCATGGTGGCGTCCGGGCATGGCTGCTCCTCGAACGGACGGTCCATAACCATGCCCTTGCCGAGAAGGAACTCGACCATGCTGGCGCGCAGACCGGCTTGGAGCTCGGGGAGGGTGGAGAAGCGCCGTCGGATGACTTGGTCGCCAACCCTGCGGACCATGGCGCGCATCTTGGGGTGACGGAGTTTGTCTTCGGAACCTTGGACGAAAACCAGCCGTGTCTTTCCCATGGCTGCGGCTCGATCGAACTCGCGCTCGGTCGGGGAGATACCCGCGGCATCCTCGAAGCCATAATCGTTGCCAAGCAAGCCAAGGTAGATGTCCGATGCGTCCACCTCGGCGAGGTAGAGATCGTCAGCCCGGCGACTGGAGGCCGGCACGTCCTCGAACAGGAACACGTCGAAGAAGCGGCGCAGCAGCGGGTCATGGACGATGAAGTCACGCACGGCGCGGCGCTCGGCGGCGAACTCCTTCTGCACGGAGCTGACGAAGATGCGGAAGCGGCTCATGGCGTTGGCGGGACCTTTCTCATCCCGGCGGGACTGGCAGAAGCAGGTAGGCGCCGAGGATGTCCACCGGCAGGACGGGTTCGATGCGGACCTTGGCCTTGGCGCGGGAAGCCTCGCGGACGCGTTCATGGGCCTTGAGCTGGAGGTCGGCGCGCCCGGCGGCCACGGCGGCAAGGGCGGGTTGAAGGTCGGGGAGGCCGCCAAGCAGCAACGGAAGTTGCTGGTCCACGAGTGACGATGGGATGTTGGAGTCGGGACGTGCCGTCAGCAGGGCCTCGGCATGGTCGCCGTCGATCCACTGGGGCGAGGCGGCGGTTCCTTGGAATGCGAGCGGGACGATTTCCTCGCAAAGGAGGGTGAGGTCGCCGGGGATGGCGGGCTTGAGGTGGAAGCGGAAGCGGGCGACGAGCAGCGTGGTGCGGACGGGAACGCCGCGGGTGCGCAGCAACCCGCAACGGGCGGCGACGGACGAGGCGTCCCGTGCGGCGGGATCCAGGGCTTGGTCGAGGAGCCATCCGGCAAGGCCCTCGACGACGGGGCTCGTGCGGCCGAGGTAGGTTTCGCCTTCCTGGAGCGGCAGGTCGAAGCGCCCGATGAACGGGGCCTCTCGCTGGAGGGCCTGGCGCAGGGCACGCCGCGTCTGGGTTTCCTGGATGCAGACCTCGATGGCTCCGGCAGGGGCGGTACGAAGCGGGACGTTGGCCATGGTCATGGCCTTGCGGAAGAAGGCCTCGACCTCGGCCGGGCTGCCCAGCGCACGACGCACGGCGTTCATCTCGGCGGCGACCACCTCGGGCTTGAGGGCGTGCTGGGCATACCGGGAGCGGCTGGCCTTCTCCTTGTCGCGGGCATCGTCCCATTGGCGGTGAAGGACTTCCTTCTGGGAACGCGTGGAGATGCCGAAGTCGAAGCCAAGCTGCCCGGCTGGTCCGACGGCGTTTTCGCGAAACAAGGCGCCCTCGAACAAGGCCTCGGCGACCTCCTCGCTGGAGCCCGGGACGGCGACCGAGACGCCGAGGTCGTTCTTGATGTTCTTATGCTTGCGAAGGAGGACGTCGAGGATGACGCCATCGATTGGGTTGTCGCGCCCGTAGAACGTGAGGACGCGGACCTCGGGGGCCTTCTGGCCGAAGCGATCCACCCGGCCCTCGCGTTGCTCGTGACGGGTGGGATTCCAGCAGAGGTCGTAGTGGACGACGGCGTCGAAGTGAGCCTGGAGGTTGATGCCCTCCGAGAGGCAGTCGGTGCAAACCAGGACGTGCTGGGGCGAGGCGACAATGGAGGCGATGCGGCCTTCGCGCTCGTGGGGAGGGAGGACGCCCGTGACGGAATCGACGGCGACCTGCTTGCCGAGGATGTCGCGCAGATGCCGGGCGACGTAGTCGGCGGTGTCGATGAAGCGACAGAAGACGATCGGGCGGTGGCCGTCGGCGAGGAGGGCTTTGATGTGCTTGGTGGCCTCAAGGAGCTTGTGGTCTGACTTGATCGCCAGTTCCTCGGCCCGGCGCGCGAACGCATGCAACCTGCGACGGGTTTCGTCGGTGGCGTCGCCCGGGCCTTCGTCGGAGGGATTCGAGCCCGGGCTGAAGTCGCAGACGGCCGCGGCGTCGTTTTCGTCCTGGTCCAGCACCATGCGGCGGCCGATGTCGTTGGCTTCCTCCTCGGACGAAGCGTCCCCGGCCTCGGCACGGCGGCGCAGGGTGGCGATGGCGGCGGCGGGGCTGGAGGAGAAGCAGCGCAGGAGGGCGAGCGCGGACCAGTATCGAACCCTGCGTGAGCGTCGTTGGGCATCGCCGGTGGCGACGAACTCCCGGGCGAACTGGATCACGTCGTGGAGGAGTTGGCGGTATCCGGCACCCAAGGCATAGGTCTCCTCCTTGTCCATCCGGCGCGGAAAGGCGGTGTCGGTGTCGAGGAAGTGGCGGATGTCGGCCCGGCGCCGTTGGACGAGGTGGAGGGCCAGCTTGCGGCGGAGGGATTCGCGGGTATCGAGGTCGATCTCGGTGGGAAGGTTCTCGAACTCATGGTCGAGCAACCCGAGGAGGGAACGGAAGGCGAGCTCGTTGCCGCTGTGCGGGGTGGCGGTGACCAGGACGACATGGCGGTCGGGAGCCATGGCAAGCTGACGGATGAGCTCGTAGCGGAGCTGGTGTCCGACGCCCCTCCCGCCGGTCGGAGTGCAACCATGGGCCTCGTCCACGATGACGAACTCGGGGCACTTGAGGGCGAAGTCGTCGCGGCGCCCCTTCCCCTTGATGAAGTCGGTTGAGACGATGACGAAGCGGTGGCGATCCAAGACGGAGACGCCATGGGGCAAGTCGCGTTCCAACCGCTGGATCGTGCTGCTCAGGATGAGTTCCGCCTCGATGTGAAACTTGGAGGCCAGTTCCCGTTGCCATTGCTCCGCCAGGTGCGGAGGGCAAAGGACGGCGAGGCGCTTGATCTCGCCGCGATCAAGAAGCTCCCGGGCAATCAGGCAGGCCTCGACCGTCTTGCCGATGCCCACGTCGTCGGCCACGAGAAGGCGGACGGGGTCCATGCGAAGGGCCATGAGGAGCGGGACGAGCTGGTAGGGGCGAGGATCGACGGCGATGCGGCCGAAGCTGCGAAAGGGCCCTGCGGCGGCGCGCGTGGAGATGCGGGCGGCATCGCGCAGGAGCGCTCCCGCATCAAAGTCCCCGAGATCCTCGCGCGTGGGCAGGGAGAACCGAGCGCTGGCGACGGGCTCGACCGAGGGCATCAAGCCAGTGATCTCCTCGTCCAATCCGCCCACGGGCCGAACCATGAGGAGGTCCTCGGAGGAGTCCGGAAGAACGACCCACTCGCGCCCGCGGGCATGAACCAAGGTGCCGGGATGGGAGAGGACGGCGGCAGTCATGAACGAATGGGCCCAAAGATGTCCGGATGCCGCCGCAAGATGCCCGTCCAGTCCGCCCCGTGATGGAAGCGGACGACGATGTAGCCGGCATCCATGAGACGGCGCGTCACGGCCTCGTCCTCACGGACTTGGTCGGGCTCGTCGTGCGGCGGTCCATCGACGTAGATGGCGGCTGCGTGCTCACGGTAGTAGAAGTCGGGCCGTGTAAGGCAGTCCTCGATGAGGAACTGCGCCTCGGTCGGCGGGCGGAGGACCATGGAGTCGATCAGGTCGAGCCATCGTTTCTCGAGCTGGCTGTCACAGCGCCTGCGAAGTTCGGCCATGCGCGCGGCACGGGACCCGGCGCCGCCGGCGGGTCGGCAGGTGGCGCGGGAGAGCTCCGATAGCAGGTCGCGGATGGCATGCCGGTTGAGGTCCTTGTGGTCGGGTTGGTTGAAGTAGTCGAGCAGGCAGGCGTAGCAGGCCTTGCCGCAGGTGCCCGACTCCATGTCCTCGAGGGTGTCGGGGTTGAAGTGGCAGGCTTGCAGGGCGTGCCGGGCGAGGATGGGCAGGATGGAGGGATCCTCGACGATTTGGCGGAGGACGCCCGCGCCGCCCTCGGAGGCCTCGTAGAAGAGGATCTCCTTGCGGTCCCTTGGGGTGGGCATGGGCTCGCAGGTGAGCTCGCGGGGCTCGAGCTGGAAATGCATGAGGATGGCCTGCTTGAAGGCGGATTGAAGGCTGGCCATCTCCGGGCCGGAACGCGGCGGCTCGAAGCGCATGACGAGGGCGTTCTTGGTGTCCCTGACGTAGGGAACGACCCGCTCGATGCGACCTTGTGCCACGGCATCGTCATGGTCGTCGTCGTCTGCTTGGTTTCGTGACCAGTAGCCTCGTTCCAGGTCGAGGTTGAAGCCGGGCGGCTGGTCTCGACCTTGGTTCGCCCAACCCATGTTGATGCGATAGAGGTCCGTGGAGTCGCCGTAGCTCAGCCGCATGGCGAGGATTCCACCGCAGGATACCTCCGCGTCCTTGCGGTCCAGCTTGCCGCCAACCTCCGGG
Organism: uncultured Verrucomicrobiota bacterium; assembly: GCA_903880005.1. Classification (GTDB taxonomy): domain Bacteria; phylum Verrucomicrobiota; class Verrucomicrobiia; order Limisphaerales; family UBA9464; genus UBA6176. The sequence continues at coordinate 16,626 of CAIRNV010000230.1, forward strand.
AATCGATACGCCATGGCGATGCGGTACCCGAAACGCTGGCGCTCCTCCTCGTCGCAGGTAATGCGCTGGGCGAGCTTGAGGCTGACATTTTGAAGGTGGACGAGCCGTTCGATGCGTGCCGACGCGTCGAGGGCGGTGCCGCAACGGTCGCACAACTCGGCAAGGTTGGTTCCCTGCTCGACATGGGCGTAGCCGCAGTCCGGGCAACGCTTCATGGTGGAGGTGACGAGGTCATGGGTGGCCTCGATGTCGTCGGAGCCGAAGTCGAGGTTCACCTTGTACACGCGGTAGCGGGCGCCCTCGTGATAGATGAGCGCGCGGGGGCCGAACTCGGAGATGGCGAGGAATCGCGGACGTGACACGAACTCGTCTCGCCCGCGGCGTTGGCGGCGCCCGGGAACAAAGGCCGAGAGCGGCAGGCGCGGGAAGTTGTACCCGGGAAGGAACCCCTCGGAGGCGAGGTAGCGATAGGAATAGAAGTCGCCCTCAAAGACGCCCTCGGCCTCGGTGAGCAACCGGATCTGGCTCTCAGCCTGGGCACGCAGCCGGCGTGACTGGTTCCTCTCGGTGTCGGGGCGCGACGGGTCGCCAATGATCTTGTGGTGGATCTCGCGTTGACGGACCGCGGCGCGGTAAAGGCCACGCCAACGCTCGCAGGCTGAGTCGAAGGAACGCTCGATCTGGTCGAGGATCTCCCGGGTCCAGTTCTCGTGGAACCAACCAGCGCTGGAGAGCTCGTCATGGATGCTGCCGACGAGCTGGTTGGCCTTGGCCATGGCGGCGGCGCGGTGGGCGGGGTTGCGGAGTTCGCCTGCAAGGGAGGCCTTGATGGGAAGGGGAAGCTTTCCGTCCTGCGGGGCCAGATCGAGCACGGTGGTCAGCGTGGTGCCGAGGTCGGGCTTCACCACTTCCATCCAGATGGCGTGGAGATGAGAGCGCACGAGGTCGCGATTGCGGATGTCGATGCGTGGAGGCGCGACGACGCCGGAGACCATCTGGTTGGGCTCGCGGAAGTAGTATTGGTCGTGGGGACTGCGGCCGGCGCAGTAGGTATAGACGAGGGCGGGTTGGCCGCCACGCCCGGCCCGCCCGCTGCGCTGGGCATAGTTGGCGGGGGTGGGAGGGACGTTGCGGAGGTTGACGAGGTTCAACTGGGCGATGTCCACGCCCAGCTCCATGGTTGGGGAGCAGAACAGGAGCGGCAGATCGCCGCTGCGGAACCGGGCCTCGCGCAACTCGCGGTCCTCGGACTGGACCTGGGCGGTGTGCTCGCGGGCTTCCAGAACGCACTTCAGGTCCACGAAGCTTTGATAGCACTCGACGAAGTAGCGGTTCACCTCGGGCGGCACCTCGCCCACCTCAAGGAGCCGGGTGCGATCCACGGGCCGGGTCTCACCGTTGGCAGGCAGCCAGCGCAGGGCGTCGGCGTTGATCTGGTACCCCGGAACCTCACCGCCACGCACTTGCTCGACGATGCCGTAACGCTTGAGGCCCAGGAACAGGAAGCGAATCACCTGGTCCACCTCGGCGCGGCCGAAGGATTGCCCCGGTGGAACATGGGGCATCAGCGCCCGCTTGAGGTACCGTCCGAAACCACCGTAGGAGGAGACGAATTGGCCGGACTTGTCGTTGGGCTGCTTGGCGCGCGGGAAGGCCACCACGGACTTCAGCAGCTCGCGGGAGTCTTCGAGATACCAGACCGTGTCCTCCATGAGGCGGGGCTTGGTCTGTTCGACGAGGTCGAGCTGCTTCTGCGGGTCGAGGACATCCACCTTGACCGCCAGCGATCGGCGCAAGACATCGAGCAGCGTGCGCAGGAGTTGCTCGCGCAGCTCGGGCGGGCAGGCACGCAGGGGCGGCGGTACTGGAACGAACTCCCGACGGTCCCGGTCCCGTTGCACCTCGAACCCCTCTTCCCACACGGACGACTCCGAAAGCAGGCTGTCGGCACCCTTCAATCCATCGTAGTCGAAGAGGAGGAGGCCGCAGTCCTCAAGGTTGGGGGCCGTCACCCTCCAGCCCCGCTGCAAATCGCGGTACAGGTAGTAGTCGATGACACGCCGAAGGGCATCGTGGGTGGCATTTCGCGCCGGGCCGCGCACGTCCGGGTCGGCCGCGTATTCGTCGAAGCGAAGCTGCATGGCGTCGAAGACCGCACGGGAAAGTTCCCCGTGGCCGAGGCCGACGCCGGGTGCTTGCCGGGTCGCCTTGTGCAGGGCGGAACGAAGGAGGGCGACCTGGGCAAAGTCGTTGAAGTGACCGGCCTGGAGCGAGGCGTCCTGGCGGTTGTCGGTGAAGCTCAGCAGCTTGCGGGCCTCGGGCTTGAGGTCGCGGTCTCGCTGCAATTCGATGAGCGAACGTACCGCGAGGACGGTGGTGGCGGTGCTGCGATTATCGACGCCCAGCGTCGCCAGCTTCGGGCGCTCCGACCGCTGGTTCCTGGTGTACGCCACGCCGCAGGAAGGATGGAGGCAGAAGAGGAAGTTGCCCCGGATCAACGCGCCCGGGATCCCGTCTCCCTCGGGTACCAGGCGTCCCCCGGCATCGACGAAAACCCAACCGGGCAGGTCAGCCCTCGCGCTCGGGGTCACGCGCTCCACGCCGTCGGGCGTGGTCTCCTTCATGTGCGCGGGAAGGCGCTCCAAAAGCTCCCGTCCTTCGGTTCGCGGCCATGGGGCCGACTCAGAGACGTAGAGGTATCCGTCACCGCTGCCATCGTCGTCCTCGTCCCGCCGATCCTCGCGAGGCAACAGGACGTGGCCCTGCCCAGCATTCACTTCCTTGACTCGATGGTAAGCGGCGCCGCATTGGCGACAGAAGACGAGTGGGAAAAGCGGCTTGTCCGGGTCGCCCGGCTTGGACCCTTTCTTGGACATCTCCAGGTGCCGGTGCTGCTCGGGTTCGATCGTGGTCCAAACGGTGTCGCCACGAGTAAAGAACTGGTGCAACCGGAACGCGAAGATGGGGAACCGACTGGAGGCGTTGCGCCGCAGCTCGGAGCCCTTGAGCAGGAACTGGCGCAGGACGTCAGCGCATGCGACGGGGTCGGCCGACGTAAGGCGCGCCAAGCCTTCGGCCGCGCTGGCCGGGCCTTGGATGCGACGGGGTGATTGGCGAAGGAGTCTTCCCGTGCCCTCCTCGGCGCGGACCCCAAATGTGGTCTCAATCCACGAGGCCAGAGGGTGTTGCCGGAACGCTTCGTAATCGTCGGGTGGCGCATCGCCAGCGCGTACCGCATCGGCCAAGAAACGAAGGGCCGACGCATTCCCGAAGTCCAACTCGGGGGTGGCACGTTCCAAGGTCTCGCCAATGACCTGGGATGCCTCGAACGGAACACCAAAGAGCTTCTTGGCGACCTTGGCGACCTCGGTCTTCTGATCCTGCGAAGAGCCCCCGCTTGCCATCGTGGCCGACGTGCCGATGCAGATGATGTCGTGCCCGCCCATGGCTTGGCGGCAACGGCGGATGAGGAGGGCAACGTCCGCGCCCTGCCTGCCCCGGTAGGTATGCAACTCGTCGAAAACAAGGAAGCGGCAACCTTGGGCGGCGCGAACCAGCTCGCGGTCCTCGCTGCGTGTGAGCAACAACTCCAACATCATGTAGTTGGTGAGCAGGATGTCGGGCGGGTTCGACCGGATCTTCTCCCGCTCCTCCCCCTTTTCCTGCCCGGTGTAACGGGCGAAGCGGACGGGTGACTGGCCCTCGGGATACCCGTGCTTGAGGTATTTGCCCAATTCCTCGTCCTGGCTGTTGGCCAGCGCGTTCATGGGATAGACCACGATCGCCTGGATGCCCCGTCCTGTTCCACGCCGAAGGACATGGTCCACGGCAGGGATGATATACGTGAGGCTTTTCCCGGAGCCGGTGCCGCTGGTCAGGACGTAGGACTTCTCTTGCTTCGCCGTCAGGATGGCATCGGTCTGATGGCGGTGCAGGATCAGGGGTTTCCCCATCGCATCCTGCGGGGTCTTGTCGATGCGGAAAATCCTCGCGCACTCAGGATGCAGGGTGCCGTTGCCGACCAGCTCGTCGATGGTGCCTCCGGGCAGGAAGGTCGGGTTGAGCTGGAGCAGAGGTTCGGGCCAGAGTGCCCCCGCCTTCAGCTCGGTCTCGACCCGCGCGGAGATCGCGGGGTCGGCAATCTTGATGAAGCTCCGGGTGTAGCGGGCGTAATCATCGACCAGTCGCTGGCGCAGCTCGAAGACGTTCATGTTGGTTGGCGGGACCCGCTGCAGGTTGCAGACGTGGTCGGTAGGTCTCGTTGGGAATGTTCGGCCCTCTAAACCGAGGATGCTTTTGGGCCGCGAGGCTATGGAGCTTTGCAGCGGGAGCCAACACGAAACGAGCCCGCGCGTACCGCCGTCCACCATCCGTAGGTCGAAGGTCTCCGAGCTGAGTGGTGCGCGGCCATATCCATTCGGAGTAAGGGATGGGAGCGGGGTTCCATCTTCATGGTTATCCACTTCCTAGATCGGATTGTCGAATGGCCCGACCGTCTGCGAGGCCCAGCCTTCGGGCATGTGTCGTGCGGGGAGATGGATCGCCGCCGGGGAGCGTCGGGGGACGATTCCGGGTGCCGGGCATCGCCGGTCTTCGTTCGGGTGCGGCGGGCGAAGGAACCCATGCTCTTCGGATTGAAGCCGGACTTGAAGGGGGTCGAGGAAAAGGGAGTGGGGTTGAAGGCGGAAGGCTTCGGGCTTCATGCCGGGTCGCATCCGCTTGAGGGAATCTCGCGGGGGTTGAAGGCGGAAGAGCAGTTGCTTGAGCCCGGAGAGATCGGGCTCGAAGGGGAAGAGCGGTTGTTGAAGGCGGAAGAGCAGGTGTTCGAGGCGGAAGAGCATTTTCTCGAGCCCGGAGAGCTCGGGCTCGAAGGGGAAGAGCAAGTGTTGAAGGGGGAAGGCTTCGGGTTGAAGCCATCCGAGCTTGGGCTCGAAGGGGAATCGTTCGCCTTGCAAGGAATGCGATCGGAGGTCGAGGCCGGAGGCTTTCCCGGAACGATTCGGTTGGATCGGTCGTGCTTGCTCGATCTTCTTGCGCAAATCCCTCGTCCTTCGCTCGTTACGGGCCTCGAACCGGCCCGCGCCTCGCTCACTCCTCGGCTTGCGGAAGCATCTGCTTCGCAATCACTTCCCTCCCAACTGCATCGTTCCGGCTAAGGCCATGAAAAGGACACGACACTGCGGGGCATTCGCGGTGTGAATGGACCTCATTTCCGCGCTGGCCAACGCGCGGCGCTCAGGAATGCGATGGATCTGCATCCCGGGCACGCCAGGTGGGCAATGGTGGGCGTCGGCGGCGGGGCAATTTGGCATGAAGAGGCCCCGGCGGCGGGTTGGAAAACCCGCCCTCCTTTTCATGTGGAGACACAAGCCCTCACGGGGCGCCCCGGGGCGTTGCCCCGGGCTGGCGTGTGTCGCGCCGTTGCCCCGGGCTGGCGTGTGTCGCGCCGTTGCCCCGGGCTGGCGTATGTCGCGCCGTTGGCGCTCTCGGGTCATGGCAGGCCTCGCAGCTTTGGGGCCGTCGCGTGGGTCGGTGGGTGGATGGCGATTGCACGCCCTCTTTGGAGTCCTCCGACAACGTCGGAGAGATGTTTTTCCTCATG
>CAIRNV010000231.1 GCA_903880005.1 uncultured Verrucomicrobiota bacterium
ATGGGGCGCGGGTGCGGCTGGAGTACGAGGGAGGACGGCGTGGACCTGCGCGGGAGGTGCATGGCGGGAGCGGGTACTGGAGCCAGGACGGCGCGGTGTTGGTGCTGGGGATGGACGGGGAGCCGCAGGCGGTGTGGGTGGTGTGGCCTGGCGGCAAGGAGACGCGCGCGCCGGTGGCGCCGGGGACGCGCGAGCTGCGCGTGGTGATGGAGTAAAGGGGGAGCCGAACGATGCGTCGCCACGACTTGCATGTCCCGCGAGCCCGAGCCGTCGCCGGTTCCTTCCGTTGGTGGCTCGGCATTCCCTGTTGCGTGGCGATCCTGGTCGCAGCCCTCGGGCCGGCCCGATCCTCGCCCTTGCCTCGCCTGGCAGAAATATCGGCTGCGCCATCGGTTCCGCCCGAGCCGAACCGCCCCGTCGTGGGTTCTGGACCGACCGAGCCTGGAGAGGTTCTGGCCCGGCGGCATTGTGGGGCGTGCCACGTGTTTCCGGAGCCGGACTTGCTGGATCGCAAGACGTGGGAGCAACACGCGTTGCGCAAGATGGCCCCGTTCCTGGGCGTGGCTCGGTTGCGGACGGAGGGCAGGCCGGATGGAAGGAGACTGGAGGAAGCTGGGTTGTTTCCGCCCGGGCCGGTCGTGTCACAGGACGAATGGAGGGCGATCACGGGGTATTACCTGGCGCATGCGCCGGAGGTCGCTTTGGAGCCCGAGGCCCCGCGCACGGTGGCCAAGGTCACGACGCAGTTCGAGGCGCGTCCCTTGACGCTGCCGGGCTCGGTGCCCCGGACGACGTTGGTCACGATGGGCGGCCGGGCGGGCGAGGCATGGGTGGGGGATGCGGGTTCGGGCGCGCTGCATCGGTTCGACGCGCGGGGCGCATGGAAGGCCTCGTGGCCGGTCGGCGGTGCCTGCGTGCACGTGGCTCGGCTGGGCGAGGGATGGGTCGCGACCTTGATCGGCAGCGTGTTCCCATCGGACGTCCCGTTGGGGCGGTCGGTGCGATGGAGCCAGGAGGGAGGGCCGACGACGTTGCTGGAAGGATTGGAACGGCCCGTGATGACGGTTCCCTGCGACCTCAACGGCGACGGCGTGACGGACCTTGTGGTGAACGGCTTTGGGAACCAACTGGGCCGCCTGGCATGGCACGAGGGGCTGCCGGGCGGCGGATGGCGGCCACATGAGTTGCTGGATCGCCCGGGGGCGGTCTGCACGGAGGCCCGCGACGTGGATGGCGACGGCGACCTCGACCTGCTGGTGCTGATGGCGCAGTCGCAGGAGCAGTTGGTCTGGCTGGTCAACGACGGGCGCGGCGAGTTTGGCGTGCGCGTCCTTCTCCGCTTTCACCCCGTGTTCGGCGCCGTGCACTTCGAGTCGGTGGACATGGACGGCGACGGCGACCTGGACGTGGTGCTGAGCAACGGGGACAACGGCGAGTATCCATCGCCGTTCAAGCGGTATCACGGGGTGCGCGTCTTCAGGAACGACGGCGACATGCGGTTGGTGGAGGCGTGGTTCCATCCGGTGAACGGCGCGTTCAAGGCGTTGGCCCGCGACTTCGACGGCGACGGCGACCTGGACCTGGCCGTGATCTCCTTCTTTCCGGACTACGCGCGGGCCCCGGAGGAATCGTTCCTCCTGCTTCGGAACGAGGGCCCGCTGCGATTCGCTCGCGAGACGATCCGCGACGCGACGGCGGGGCGATGGCTCACCCTGGACGCCGGGGACATCGACGGGGACGGGGACGTTGATGTCGTGCTGGGCAGCTTCTGCGAGGGGCCGCCCGCCGTGCACATCCCGCCGGGGCTGGCATCCGCGTGGCGCACGAACGGCGTGAACGGGATGCTGCTGTTGAACCGGGGGAGGCCATGAACGACGCACGTGGGACGACGCGGTGGGGGTGGGCGGGAATGGCCGTGATGCTGGCCCATGCCGTGGCGGTCGCCGCCGCGTCCGCCGTCCCGCTGGCTGCGCCGGGGGATGGCAAGGTCGGCTTCGAGCTGGTGCCGTGCGGGACGGCGGGCATCCACTTCACCAACGCGTTGGCCCCGGAGGCCGTGACCCGCAACCAAAACCTCCTCAATGGATCGGGGGTGGCCCTCGGCGACGTCGATGGCGACGGGCGTTGCGACGTTTTCTTCGCGGCCATCGACGGGACCAATCGCCTGTACCTGAACCGCGGCGGTTGGCGTTTCGAGGAGGCGGGCGCGGGGACGGCCCTGGGCATGGCGGGAAGCCATTCGACCGGCGCGGTGCTGGAGGATCTCGACGGCGATGGCGACCTCGACCTGGTGGTGACGACGATGGGAGGCGGGCCGCGGTTGTTCCTCAACGATGGCAAGGGCCAGTTCGTGGACGGGACGGCGTCGTCGGAGCTCGCGGCGGCGACGGGCAGCACGTCGGTCGCCCTGGGTGACATCGACGCCAACGGCACCGTGGACCTGTACGTGGCGAATTACGGCGCGTTTCCCATCCTGCGCTCGGGCGCCGGGCGGGCACCGGTGCGGCAGGTGAACGGTCGTTGGGTCGTCGAGGGCCCCCATGCTGCGCGCCTGAGGGTGGTGAACGGGCAGGTGGAAGAGGTGGGGGAGCCGGGCGCATTGTACCGCAATGACGGCAAGGGTCGCTTCGCCCGGGTGGAGTGGGGCACCGGGGTGTTCCTGGACGACCAAGGGCAACCAAAGGCCGCGCCCGCCGACTTCGGGTTGGCCGCCGTGCTGCGCGACGTGAATGGGGACGGGCATCCCGACCTGTACGCGTGCAATGACTTCCAATCGCCGGACCGCCTGTGGCTGAACGTCGGGGACGGGCGCTTCCGCGAGGCGCCGCGCTTGTCGTTGAGGAAGTTTGCGTTCGCGTCGATGGGCGTGGATTTCGCGGACCTCGACCGGGACGGGCGGCTCGACTTCATGACGGTGGAGATGTCGCCCCGGTCCTGGGAGCGACGGCAGCGCTCGCTGACGGGCGTTCGCTTCATCCCCAACCTGCCGGGCCGCTTCGACTACCGGCCGGAGGTGCCCCGCAACGTGGTGTATCGCGGCCATGGCGACGGCACCTGGAGCGACGTGGCGGAGTTCGCGGGCTTGGCTTCCACGGATTGGTCGTGGCAGCCCTTGGTCTTCGACGTGGACCTGGACGGCTTCGAGGACGTCCTTGTCGCGGCCGGCTCGATTCATGACGTGCAGGACCGCGACACGCTCGCTCGCATCCAGTCGGCGGGGCGCGGCGAACAGGCGGGCAACGTCCTCCTGTACCCGCCGTTTCCATCGCCCGTGTGGGCGTTCCGCAACCTGGGCTCGTGGCGCTTCGAGGAGCAACACGGCCCGTGGGGCCTGGTCCACACCAACATTCACGTGGGGGCTGCGCTGGCGGACCTGGACGGCGACGGCGACCTCGACCTCGTCGTCAACCGGCTTCGGGACGCGCCCGCGTTGTATCGCAATAACGCCGCCGCGCCGCGACTCGCCGTCCGCTTGCGCGGCAAGGCTCCGAACGTCCGGGGCGTCAATGCCCGCATCCGGGTCACGGGTGGCCCATGCGAGCAGGAAGCCGAGATGACATCCGGCGCGCGCTACCTGTCCTCCGATGACGCCGTGCGCGTGTTCGCCACGGGCACGGCCAGGGCCTTGGACGTGGAAGTGCGCTGGCGTGGCGGGCACGTCACCCGGGTGGCCCGCGCCATGCCCGGGACGACGGTCACCGTGGACGAGGCCGACGCGGCCGTGGAGGCGCCCCGCGAGGCCGGCAAGGCCCGGCCCTTGTTTGCGGACGTCTCGGGCGCGCTGGGTCACCAGCACCAAGAGGAGTTGTTCGACGACCTCGCTCGCCAACCGCTCCTGCACCGCCAATTGAGCGGGGCCGGCCCGTGTGTCGCATGGCTGCCGTCGGCCGATCCCGCCCGCCCCTACCTGGTCGTGGGGGCGGCGAGGGGAGGATCGCCGGGCGTGCGACGCGTGAAGCCCGGCGGCGGCATGGAGGCCGTCGCCTGCGACTGGGTCGCTCCCGACGACATGGCGGGCATGGCCTTGTGGACGGATGGGGACGGCGCGCCCGCGTTGATCGCGGCGGTGTCGAACTACGAGACGGCGCCCGCAAGGCCTTCGTGGGTCGTGTTGCGCCCGTCGGCCGATGGCTTGCGACTCGTGGCGAGGCCGTTCGCCGACGCGGGAGGTTCCTTGGCAAGCCCCGGCCCCGTGGCCACGGCCGACATGGACGGGGACGGCGCGCTGGAGGTCTTCGTGGGGGCGCGCGTGATGCCGGGGCGGTACCCGGAGTCCGGGCCGTCCCGGGTGTTGCGCGGGCGCATGGATGGCGAGGCCTCGGGGGCGGCGGCGGTGGGGGTGCCTGGGTTGGATGCGGCGGGCATGGTGCAGGGGGCGGCGTGGTCGGACCTCGAGGCGGACGGCTTCGCGGAGCTGGTGGTCGCGAGCGAATGGGGCCCGTTGAAGGTTTGGCGGAACCGACGCGGCGCGTTGGAGCCGTGGGATCCCGTGGTGCGCATGGATGGCCAGGAGGCGGCGCCATTGTCCCGGTGGACGGGGTGGTGGACCTGCGTGACGGCCGGGGATGTGGACGGCGACGGCCGGATGGACCTGGTGGCCGGCAACTGGGGGATGAACACGGGCTACGCGGCAAGCGTGGATCGGCCGTTGCGACTCTACCACGGCGACCTCGTGGGCGCGGGGGGCATGGACGTCATCGAGGCGTGGAGTCCGCCCGACATGTCCTTCGAGGTGCCCCGCCGCGGGCTGCGGGCGTTGTCGATGGCCTTCCCCGCCTTGGCCGAACGGTTTCCCACGCACGCCCAGTTCGCGTCCGCCTCGATGCGGGACGTGTTGGAGGCCATCGGGAGGCCCGCTTCAAAGGTGGAGGTGCGGACGTTGGCCTCGACGGTGTTCCTGAACCGGGGCGAGGCATGGGAGGCACGCGTGCTGCCCGACATGGCGCAATGGGCGCCGCTGATGGGCGTGTCCGTGGCCGATGCCAACGGGGACGGCAAGCTGGACCTCCTGTTGGCGCAGAACTTCTTTGGGATGCGCATCGAGTGGCCGCGTTGCGACGCCGGGCGTGGCGGCGTGCTGCTGGGCGACGGGGCGGGCGGGTTTCGTCCCTTGGAAGCCGACGAATCCGGCGTGCGGGTGCATGGCGAGCAGCGTGGTTGCGCGACGGCGGACATGGACGGCGACGGGAGGGTGGATTGGGTGGACACCCAGGTGGGCGCGGCCACGCGGCTGTTCTTGAACCAGTCCGCGACGCCCGGGCTACGGGTTCGGCTCCAGGGACCGCCGGGCAATCCGTTGGGCGTGGGTGCGGTGGTCCGCGCACGAACGGCCTCCGGCGAGGGCGTTGGACCCGCGATGGAAGTGCACGGGTCGTCCGGGGCGGGCTCGGTGGACCTGCCGGTGGCGGTGTTCGGGGGGAGGGTGGAACGGTTGGTGGTGCGTTGGCCGGGCGGCCGGACGACGGAGGCCGCCGTGGATGCGGGCGCGCGGGAGGTCGTGGTCTCGGCCCCGTGAGCCCGCCGCGCCCATGATCGGTGGGTGAACTTTGGCGGGGAGTGGATTAAGGTGCGGCCGATGCGCGCTGAATCCCTTGAGTTCCTTCGCACCTTGGTCAACACGCCGAGCCCCGTGGGGCATGAGACCCGCGGCCTGCGGGCTTGGCTCGACCGCGTCAAGCAACACGCCGTCCACACGGACTCCGACCCCTACGGCAACTGCGTCGCCACGCTAAACCCCGGCGCGGGCCCGCGCTTGATGCTGGCGGCCCACGCCGACGAGATCGCCATGTCGGTCTCCTACGTGACGGCGGAGGGATACATCCACGTGCGGCGCACGGGCGGGATCGACCCGGCGATCACCAAGGCCCAGCGCGTCGTCATCCACGGCCGGGGCGGTCCCGTGAAGGGCGTCGTGGGCAACGTCGCGCCCCACCTGATGAAGGGCGAGGGCGACCCCAAGCCCCCCAAGATCCATGACCTCTTCATCGACATTGGGACCTCCTCGCGCGACGAGACGATGCAATGCGTGCGGATCGGGGATCCCATCACGTTGGCGGACGAGTTCGACCTGTTGCGGGGCGACCTGGCCGTGGCCCGCGCCTTTGACAACCGGATCGGGACGTGGGCGGTGGCCGAGACGTTGCGACTGTTGCAGCCGGTGGCCGCCGAGTTGCAATGGGAGATCTGCGCTGTTGCGAACGTGCAGGAGGAGGTGGGCCTGCTGGGCGCGCGGCAAATCGCCTACTCGCTCCATCCGGCCGCCGCGCTCGTCGTGGATGTGACCCATGCCACGGACTACCCGACGGTGGACCCGCGACAGCACGGCGACGTTCGCCTCGGCAAGGGGCCCGCCCTCACCCACGGGGGCTGCAATCACGTGGAGGTCGTCGCGCGCCTCGAGTCCGTGGCCGCCGCAGGCAACATCCCCCTCCAGCATGAGGCGATGTCCGCTTCGTCGGGCACCGACACCGACGTCATCTTCTGGACCCGGGGCGGCATCCCGAGCGCGTTGATCAGCCTCCCGAACCGTTACATGCACTCGCCGGTGGAGGTGGTGCACCTGGGCGACCTTGAGAAGATCCCCGAGTTGATGGCCGCGTTTTGCCGCAGCCTGCGCAAGGACGAGTCCTTCAAGGTGCGGGTCTAGCCCGGTGCGGGGACCGGGAACTCTCCTTCCCATGCCGATGTCCCGGGTTCATCCTGCGCCGGTTGCGCCGGGCGCCGCCGTGGTGAAATGGCAGACACAGGGGACTTAAAATCCCCTTTCCGCGAGGAAGTGCGGGTTCGAGTCCCGCCGGCGGCACCACCTTACCCCATGCCAAGCATGGACGATCCCGTTGGGTCGGTTGTGCTGGCACCGCAGATGCGGGCCTCGCAGGCGCGGGTTGACGGCTTCGTCGGTTGCTGGTTATCCCGCATCGGCGGTACCCCTTGGTCTCTCCTCGTCGAAAGTGGGCCTCTGCGGAGCAGTCGCGTTCCTTCCGATGGCGGTGCCCCGCCCAAGGGGTTCCCGCCTGAATGAACGCGCCGACGAGTCGCCAACCCTGCGCGACCACCGGCCCCCCCTGGGGTTTTGGATGGCGCTTCGGGGTCGGCATGTGGCTAGCTTGTTTGAACGCATGAAAACGACGGGATTCGGCGCGGTCGCGCGGACTTGGGCGGCGGGAATGATGCTCTGGGTCGTGGTGGGCGATCCCGTCTTGGGTGCCATTCCCGGGCGGTTCCGTTTCAAGGAGCCATCCGAGACGGAGTACGAGGTGGTGGGCAACCTCGAGGCCCACGCGGCAGGCGGCGGGTTGGAATGGGTGGAGGCGACGCGGCCCGGTCCGGGGGGGGGCCGAGTCATGCTGGGACGACGGATGGTGATTGGCGTGGCGCCCGGGATCGACGTGGGCGCGCTCATGGTGGGGCGCGGGCTTGAAAAGGTGCGGGTGGGCCCTGGCCAACTGGAGATCTGGCAGGGGCAGGATGCGTTGTCGGTGGCCGGGGCGGCCATGGCGTTGGCCGGGGAACCCGGGGTCCGGGTCGCATGCCCCGTGATGCGAAGGGACTGGGTGTTGCAAACGCCCTATGCGTCGCGCCCGAAGGACCCGCTTTATCCAAGGCAATGGCATTTGGAGAATCGACTGGGCACGGGGCGTTCGCGGGGTCCGGACTTGAACGTGCGTGCCGCATGGCCGGTGGCCCGGGGCGCGGGCGTCGTGGTCGGGATCGCCGACAACGGCGTGGAGGTGGCTCACCCGGACTTGGTCGGACGAACGACCGGCCAGCCGCATTTCGACTTCGACGCATCGGAGGCCCGCGGGTTGGGGACGGCGCCGGGCGATCATGGCACGGCGGTCGCGGGCCTGGTGGCGGCGACCCCCGACAACAACCGAGGCGTCACGGGCGTGGCCCCGGCGGCGGGGTTGGCATCGATGGTGATCTTTGCGGACAATGGGGACGGGGGGGAATCCATCGTGCCCGACGATGCGTTGGCGGAGGTGTTCCGGTATCGGCCGGACGACGTGTGGGTGCAGAACCATAGCTGGGGGATTGGCGCGGCCCGGCAGGTGTTCCGGGATCCGCTCTCGGATGCGGCGATCGAGGAGGCGGTGACGGGGGGGCGGGGTGGACGAGGGACAGTCATCGTCCGGGCTGCGGGCAACGGGCGCGCGGAGCTGCTCAACTCCAACGACGATGGTTTTTCGTCGGACCCGAGGGTGATCAGCGTGGGCGCGGTGCGGATGGATGGCCGCGCGACGGCGTACAGCGAGCCCGGGGCGAACTTGCTGGTGGCGGCGCCCTCGGGTGACCCGCGGGCGGATGGGTCGGAGGACCTGACGTCGCCGAACCTGCCGACGACGGACCGGCGCGGGACGGCGGGCTACAACTGGGTGGTGGGCGACTCGGGCGACTACGGGAGCGGCGACTCGGGGTTCAACGGGACCTCGGCCTCGACGCCGCTGGTTTCGGGCGCGGTGGCGTTGGTCTTGTCGGCCAGGCCCCAGCTTTCGGTGCGGGACGTCCAGCAGTTGTTGGTCTTGTCGTCGAGGCATTGGGATTTGACGGACCCGGACATGGTGACGAACGCGGCGGGGCTTCGGGTGAGCCATAGCCTTGGGTTCGGTGTGCCCGACTGCGGGCTCGCGGTGGAGTTGGCACGCCGATGGGAGCCGCGTCCGCCGGCCCAGCGGGTGGTGGTCACGGCGCGGCCGGCGTCGTCGATCCCGGATGACACGTGCCGCCTGGTGATCGAGGGGACGCCGTTGCTGCCGTCCAACCTCCGGAGCATCCGGGTCCTCCCGGGCATGGGGGTGTTCCCGGACGCCGGCATGGCGTCGGCCCCGTTGCAATACGTGGGGCGTGGCAATACGAACCTCCCGGCGACGCTGGCGGGGCGGGTGGCGTTGATCGCGGAGGGGACGAACACGGAAGCCGACAAGGTGGCGCGCGCGGCGAGGGCGGGCGCGGTGGCGGCGGTGATCTTCCGCAATGCGGGCGACACGGAGATCGACGTGATGCCGGGGACGTCATTGGTGCCGATCCCGGCGTTTCAAATGGCGCAGGCGACGGGCGAGACGTTGTCGCGCGTGCTGGGGACGCGGACGAACTACACGGCCCGGGTCACGTCGGCGGCGGCGACGGTGCGCTTCAACGTGGAGGCCGCGATGACGTGCGAGCACGTCGGGGTCCAGGTGAGGACGACGCACACGGCCCGCGGCGACCTTCGCATCACGCTGGTGTCGCCCTCGGGGACGAGGTCGGTCTTGCAAAACCTCAACGACGACGTCAACGCCGGGCCCAAGGATTGGATTTACTGGACGACGCACCACTTCTTCGAGCCGACGAAGGGTGAGTGGGTGCTGGAGGTGCGGGACCTGCGCGAGAACGACCTGGGGACGCTCACACTGGCGGAGTTGATGGTGGAGGGCGTGCCCGTGACGGACGAGGACGGGGATGGCATGGACGACGGATGGGAGCGGCGCTGGTTTGGGGGGCTGGACCGCGGGCCCCGGCAAGACCCGGGCCAGCATGGGTTGCAGTTGGTGCGGGAGCAGTGTTTGGCGGGCGACCCGATGGCCCCCGGGCATCCCTTCCCGAGGACCCTCCAGCTCCTCGACAACGCCTTCGTTCGCGTGACGTTTCCCACGGTCATTGGGTGGGGCTACCGGCTGGAGTTTTCCAACGAGCTGGGCGGGGCGTCCGCCGTGCAAACCAATAGCCCGGGTCGCGTGGGCGAGGTGGAGTTGATGGTGCCCTACGAGGCCCGGGACGAACGGTGGTACAAGGTGATTCCAACGCCGCCGTGATCCCGCGGGCTTTTCCTCCCCGGGCGGTGTGTGGTTGGATGCGAGGCGAGATGCACAAGACGGCGTTGTTGTTTGCGGGGCAGGGGGCGCAGGTGGTGGGCATGGGGCGCGATCTTGCGGAGGGATTTCCCACGGCGGCGGCGTTGTTTCGCCGGGCCGACGAGGCGTTGGGGCACGGGTTGTCGGAGGTGTGCTTCCACGGGCCCGAGGCGGAACTCACCCGGACGCAGAACGCGCAGCCGGGCATTTACCTGGCGAGCTGGGTCGCGCTGGAATTGTTGCGGGAGGCGGTGCCGGGCCTGGCGTTCGAGGCGACGGCTGGGTTGTCCCTGGGCGAGTTCACGGCGTTGGCGGCCGCCGGCGCGATGAGCTTCGAGGAGGGGCTTCGGGTGGTCCGGTTGCGCGGGCGCTTCATGCAGGAGGCCTGCGACGCGACCCGCGGCTCGATGGCGGCGGTCATTGGATTGGACGAGGGCCCCACCCGCGAGGTGTGCGCGGAGGCCGGAGTGACCTTGGCGAACCTGAATTGCCCGGGGCAGATCGTGATCTCGGGCGACGCGGAGCGCATCCCGTTGGCGGTGGAACGGGCGAAGGCGAAGGGCGCACGCAAGGCCATCCCGTTGCCGGTCGCGGGGGCCTATCACTCCCCGTTGATGGCGTCGGCCCAACCCAAGCTGGCGGAGGCGCTGGCCACGGTGACATGGCGGGAGCCCCGGGTGCCCGTGGTGAGCAACGTGACGGCGCGACCCCACGGCGACGCATCATCGATCCCCGGCGTGTTGGTGGACCAGGTGACGTCGTCCGTCCGCTGGGAGGAGTCGATGCGTTGGTTGCTGGGGCAGGGCTTCACCCGGTTCATCGAGCTGGGCCCCGGGGCGGCCTTGGCGGGATTCATGAAGCGCATCGACAAGTCCGCCCTCGTGCTGAACGTGTCCGATGCCGCGTCGCTGGCCGCGACGGTGGCCGCGTTGAAGGAGTCGGGGCAGGGGTAGTTCGGGCGCCGCCGGGCCGCCGGCCCGTTGCCGGCCTCAAGGACAAGGGTGCATCGATGACAACACGCACGTACCTGGGCATCGACATCGGGGCCGAGAGCGGCCGTGTGGTGGCGGGGCGCTGGCAAGGCGGACGCTTGCGGCTGGAGGTGGTGCATCGGTTTGCCAATGGCCCGGTGACGCTGGCGGGGACGTTGCGATGGGATTTGCCGCGGCTGTGGGAAGGCGTTCTCGAAGGGTTGCGTCGCGCGTCGGCCCCGGGGCCGGTGGCGTCCGTGGGCGTGGACACGTGGGCGCTGGACTATGTGCTCGTTGGGCGGGACGGCGACATGCTGGAGCCGGCGTACTGTTACCGGGATGCGCGGACGCGTGGGATGGTGGGGGAACTGGAGCGCCGGGTGGGCCGCGCCCGCGTCTTCGACGCCACGGGGATCCAGTTCATGGAGATCAACACGCTCTGCCAATGGATGGCCCACGCGCGCGACGGCGGCCGCGCCCTGGAGCGGGCCGACGCCATGTTCATGGTGCCGGATTGGCTGAATTGGAAGCTGAGCGGGGAGCGGAGCTGCGAGTTCACCAATGCCACGACCACGCAATTCCTGGATCCAAGGCGGCGGGACTGGGCGCGGGACTTGATGGACGACTTGGGCTTGCCCACGCAGGGGTTGCTGCCGTTGAGCCCGCCTGGCACGCGGTTGGGAGGCGTCCAGGCGTCGGTCGCGTCCGTCACGGGCCTGGGCGGCGTGCCGGTGGTCCTGCCCGCCACGCATGACACGGGCTCGGCGGTCGTGGGCGTGCCGACGGATCTCACCGGGAAGCCGGGCTGGGCCTACATCAGCTCGGGCACGTGGTCGTTGGTGGGGATTGAACGGGCCATGCCGCTACTGGGGGCCGAGGCCTTGGCGGCGAACATCACGAATGAGGGCGGGCACGATGGGACGTGGCGGGTCTTGAAGAACGTCATGGGCCTGTGGTTGGTCCAACGCTGCCGCGCGTCGCTCGCACACAACGGCACGCCGCCGTCCTACGACGAGCTGGTGGCCGCCGCCCGGGAGGCCACTCCCTGGCGCAGCCTCGTGGATCCCGATGACCCGGCCTTCCTCATGCCGGACGACATGGCGGTGGCGATTCGCGAGGCGTGTCGGCGGTCGGGCCAGCCGATCCCGGGCACGGCGGGCGAGCTGATCCGGTGTTGCCTGGACAGCCTCGCGTTGAAGTACGCGCGGACCTTGTCGGAGTTGGAGCGCCTCCAAGGACATCCCCTCCAGGTCGTGCACGTGGTCGGGGGCGGCTCGCGCAACGCCTTGCTGAACCAACTGACGGCCGATGCCTCGGGCTGCCGGGTCGTTGCCGGGCCGACGGAGGCCACGGTCCTGGGCAACATCCTGGTCCAGATGGAGGCCGATGGGATGGCGCGGGGGATGGAGGCGCTTCGCGAGGTGGGGGCCGCCGTCGAGCCGTTGGGGGTGCACGAGGTGGACCCGTTCGGCCGCGAGGCGGCGCTTGAGGCGGCGGCGCGATGGGCCGCCTTGTGTGGTCGAGGGTTTCTTGGTTGAGTCGCACGGCTGCGGGCGGGGACAACCGTCCCGCAACAGATGACGCGCATGAAGATTCGACGCTCGACGACGCAATGGGGGCTGGCCTTGGCGTTGGCCTCCGCATGGGCTGTTGCCCATGCCGGGAACTGGCCGCAATGGCGAGGCCCCAACCTCAACGGTTCCGCACCCGCCAAGGACCTTCCCGCCGCGCTCGGCCCCGGGGAGGTTCGATGGAAGTTCCCCGTGCCCGGCCGCGCGGGGGCCACGCCCATCATCTGGAACGACCACGTGTTCGTGAACTCGCCGGATGAGTCCGGCAACCTCGTGCTGATCGCGCTGGACCGCGCGAATGGGAAGGAGCGGTGGCGACGGACGGTGGGGGTGGGCGACAAGGAGAAGGGGCGCAACAACATGGCCGCGCCGTCGCCGGTGACGGATGGCAAGCAGGTGATCACCTTGTTTGGGACCGGCGACCTGGCGGCGTTCGACATGGAGGGCAACCCGCTGTGGAAGCGCAGCCTCGCGAAGGACTTCGGGCGTTTCTCGGTCATGTGGATCTACGGCTCGTCGCCCTTGCTGCACGAGGACCGCTTGTACTTGCAGGTGCTCCAGCGCTCGCCCATGCCGGCCGACTACCCCCTCTTCGACGGGAAGCCGGAGCGCGAGTCGTTCCTCCTGTGCCTCGACCCGGCCACGGGCAAGGACTTGTGGCGGCACGTGCGCAAGACGGACTCGACCCTGGAAAGCCAGGAATCCTATGCCACGCCCCTGCCGGTCCGCATGAAGGACGGGTCCACGCAGCTCGTGATCGTGGGCGGCGACCATGTCTCCGGGCATGCGTTGGAGGGCGGGGCCGAGGTCTGGCGGGCGCGCCTCTACGACAAGCGCGACGACTGGTATCGCATCGTGACGTCGCCCGTCGCCCATGACGGTTTGGTGTATGCGTGCGGACCCAAGGGCCAGCCCGTCGTGGCCTTCCGCGGCGACGGCCAAGGCAACGTCACCAGCTCGCACGTGGCCTGGAAGTTCACCGAGAACCCCACCGACTGGAGCACGCCGCTCGTCATGGACGGCAAGATGTTCGTCCTCGACGGGGGCAAGAAGGTGTTGTCGCGCATTGATCCCAAGACGGGCGCGAAGGTGTGGTCCGGCAAGCTGCCAACGCGCGAGGTGATCTGGGGATCGCCCACGGGCGCGGACGGCAAGATCTACGTCCACTCGGAGGAGGGGACGGTGGTGGTGGTGGACGCGGGCGACGCGTTCCAGGTGCTGGGCAGCGTCACGTTCGAGGGCGAGGGCCCGTGCCGCGGCAGCGTGGCGGTGGCCCATGACCAGGTCTTCGTGCGAACCGCCAAGAACCTGTATTGCTTCGGGAAACCTTGAGGGCGGCTCGTCGGTCGTATTGAAGGAAGGCCGGCCATGCTGGGCCGGCGTTGCTTCCCCGCCGCATGTTGAAGCACCCCTTCCATCGTTGGTTGTTCCGGCATCGCGGAGACGTCCGCCGCTGGATGGCATGCCGTCTCCATGACGCGTCGTGGTGGGCCGTCTTGGTGTGGATGGCTGTCGGGTCGGCATCAGCCGCGCCCGCCGTCGCGCTGCGCGAGCTGGCACCGGGCGTGGGCTACACCAACGAGGTGCTGGAACGCGGCCCTTGGTCGATCCATGTCGTGCGCGTCGCCCGTGACGTGCCCGGCGTGCAGGTGGTCTCGGTTCATGCCGAGGGCGGGGCGTTGGGGTTGGCCACGGTTAGCGAGCAGGTTGATTCGATCCCGCCGTCGGTTGGCGTGCCCTTGGCCGCCGTGAATGGCGACTTCTACCAGCGCGACCGATTCTTCGCGGGGGACCCGCGCGGCTTGCAGGTGATGCAGGGGGAGTTGACCTCGGTGCCCCAGCCCCGGGGCGGGGTCGCGTTTTGGATCGATGCGCAGGGGTTGCCCCACGCGGGCCATGTGCAGCCCGCCCTGACCGTGACGTGGGCCGACGGTTTCTCCGCGCCGTTTGGTTTGAACGAGGAACGCCCGTTGGATGGCTTGGTGCTCTACACCGCTGCCGTGCGCGGCCACCTGCGCAACATGGGCGGGCGCGAATGGGTGCTGTCACCCACCCAAGGCCCGACGACGCCCTTGGTGGCGACGCCGGGGGCCGACCTTTCGCTTCGGGTGAACGAGGTCCGGACGTCCGGTGGCGGCACGGTTCCCACGAACCGTTGGGTGTTGTCGGCAGGCCCCATGTGGTTGCGTCGCAACCCGGCGGGATCCAACACGCTGGAGGGCGCGACCCTTCGGGTTCGCCTGCAAACACTCCCGGCCCTGGACGGGGCGCGGCATGCGATCGGCGGCGGGCCCATCTTGGTTTCAGGGGGCCGTGCCCAGAAGATCGTCCCGCTGCGCTCGGACTCGTATGAGTTCAGCTCGATGACCCAACGGCATCCCCGCAGCGCCTTTGGCTGGAATGCGACGCATTGGTTGTTGTTCCAGGTGGACGGGCGCCAGCCGGGCTTGTCCGTGGGCATGACCTTGGAGGAGCTGGGGGCGACGATGGCTCGATGGGGATGCGAGGAGGGCATGAACCTCGACGGCGGTGGTTCGTCCTCCATCTGGGCCGTGGGACGCACCCGAAACAGCCCGTGTGAGGGCCGCGAACGCGACGTGGCGAATGCGTTGGTGGTCGTGCGGGCGAAGGCGGGGGCGAGCAAGTGAACCGATCCCTCAACATGGCCCGTGCACAGCTTCTTCGATGTGGCATGACGCGCAGCGGGCATCCATCACCCAGCACGATCTGGCGTGCTGGGTGTTTCCCCACGAGTGCCTCCGGCCTTCTGGACCGTTCCTGGGCGTTCACCGGCTTCGGTGCCTGGTGGGCGATGCTTTTTGCGTGCGCGGCGACCCTGCTCCATGCGCAGCGGCCGGCCGGCCCCGGGGCCTCCGCTGCGGCGGACCGGGGCTTTGCCTACTCCACCGACCGTCGCCCGGATCCCGAGTGGTCCGTCCACGTGGTGCGCATCGACCGGCAACGCGCGGACTTGGCCTTGGCGACGACCCTGGGCGGCGGTGATCGCATCGGGTTGAGGACGGTGTCGGAGCAGGTCGCGGCGTTCCCGGCGGGCGACGGGACGCCCTTGGCGGCGGTGAACGGCGACTTCTACATGACGGAGGAGGCGTATCGCGGCGACCCCCGCGACGTCCATGTGCGCAAGGGTGAGTTGCTGAGCGCGCCCGCGGGGCACGCCTGCTTCTGGATCGATGCCCGCGGCGAGCCACGTTCGACCAACATCACCTCGCGTCTCCAGGTGTTCTGGCCCGATGGCAAGTCCTCCCCCATGGGTTTGAACCAGATGCGCGAGGCGGACACCGTCGTCCTGTATTCGGCGGTCACGGGTTCGTCCACGCGGACCGACGGCGGGACCGAGTGCATCCTGGAGCGCGTGGGCGAGAAGCCGTGGTTGCCGATACGCCCGGGCGTCCTGCTGGAGGCGCGTGTGGCCGAGGTCAGGAGGTCGGGCGACTCGCCAATCCCGGCCGACCGCCTCGTGTTGTCCGTGGGGCCCAGGTTGGCGGAGCGCGGTCGTGGGCTCGCGCCCGGCCAGGTGGTTCGACTCGCCTTCGACACGTTCCCGGACCTCAAGGGCGTGCAACTCGCCCTGGGTGGAGGCCCCACGCTCGTCCGCGGCCGCAAGCCGATGACGTGGTCGGGATTCCAGGTGCGTCATCCGCGCACGGCCATGGGCTGGAACTCGAACACGCTGTTCCTCGTGGTCGTGGACGGGAGGCAGCCGGGGTTGTCGGTGGGCATGACCTTCCCTGAGTTGGCGGGGTACATGGCCGGGCTCGGTTGCGATGAGGCGGTCAACCTCGACGGGGGTGGTTCGGCCTCGATGTGGGTGTTGGGACAAGTCGTCAGCAGCCCCTCCGAGGGACGCGAACGCCCCGGGGCGAATGCGCTGGTCTTGGTGCGTCGTCCCACGGTTGCGCCGTCGGAGGGAGCCCAACGCACGCCGGACGCACCCGCCTCGCCACGGCCATGAAGGGTGAGCCGCGCCCGGGCCGGGACGATGCCATGCATTCCCCGGGGGCCGAACCGTCCCGGCTTAGCCGTAACGATTCAGTTGGATCGGTCGTGCTTGCTCGATCTGCTTGCGCAAATCCTTCGTCGTTCGCTCGTTACGGGCCTGGTACCGGCCCGCGCCTCGCTCACTCCTCGGCTTGCGCAAGCATCTGCTTCGCAATCACTTCCCTCCCAACTGAATCGTTACGGCTTCGGCCCCGTGGGTTCCTTTGTTGGGCGTTGGTTGCGATGGGGTGTTGCGTGGGCTTGCTCGCCGGCGATGTCCCGGAGGCTCGTCTGGCTGGTCCCCGCTCGCCCCGGGAACGGCGCTGGCCCATCTGGGTGGGCATCCGCCTCGAATTGGCGCCCGAGGCCATGGCTCGGCTTCGCAACGAGCCCCGTGCATGGGTTCCTGTGCGGGTGGCCTTGGATGAGGCATCCGCCATGCCGGGGCGGCTGCGCATCAAGGGGACGCGCGGAAGCCTACGTTCGATGGACGACGGCCCCTCCTTCACGGTGGTCCTGGAATCCTCGGCGTCGGTGCTGGACGGGGCCGCCCGGTTCCACATCGAAAATGGCGCGGAGGACCCGATGTCGGTCCGCGGGGCGTGGGCGGCGCATGTGTTGGGGCAGGCGGGAATCCCGTGTCCAAGGCAAAGTTGGGCAAGTGTGAGCCTGAACGGCCGGCCCGTGGGCTTGCGAGGTCTGAAGGAAGGGTTCGATTCGGGCTTTGCCCGGCACGCCTGGCCGGGGGAGGACGTGGTGATGGCGGAACCGCGCGACGGCGCGGATGTCGGCGACGCGTTGGACGTGAAGGAGGATGGGCCTCCCGAGACGCAGGACAGGGTGGACGCCCGGGCCCGCATGACGAGGGCATGGCGTTCGTTGGCCGAAGCCGTTGCCCAAGGTGGATGGGATGCCGCGCGGCCATGGTTGGACGAGGCGCGCTTCCTTCGCTTTGCGGCGCTCGAGGTCTTGCTGGGGCATCGCGACGGGTACGGCTTGGCGCGCAACAACTATCGGGTCGCGTTCGTGCGCGGGCGCTTCGAGTGGGTGCCCTGGGGTCTCGACACGCTCTTGGAAAGCCCGTCCTTGCCAACGTGGCCGAGCATGGCCGGGACGATGTCGCGGGCGTTGATGGCATCCGAACGGATGCAACCGGCGTGGCGGGCCGCGTTGCGCCAGTGGGGCGACGTGGCGTTGGATGGGGAGGCGTTGGATGCGTGGGCGCGAGCCAACGACGAGGTCTTGCGACGCCATGCGCGCAGGTCGGATCTCGGCGCCTGGAGGTCCGGCGTGG
This sequence comes from uncultured Verrucomicrobiota bacterium, assembly GCA_903880005.1. GTDB lineage: Bacteria > Verrucomicrobiota > Verrucomicrobiia > Limisphaerales > UBA9464 > UBA6176. Next base: position 17,666 of record CAIRNV010000231.1, read on the forward strand.
AGGAACTCAGGCGTTCGCTCCAGGCACGTCGGGATTTCGTGGCGTCCGAGTTGGCGATGGGCGTCCCGGCGGATGCCATCGAGCCGGGGGGAACATGGCGCCCCACGGGTTGGCGGGTGCAGGGGGTGCCTCCCGATGGCGCGGCGGGCGAACGTCACGAGCAGGACCGGTCCCTCTTGGAGATCACCGCCGGGCAATGGACGTCGTCGGCGTGGGTCGCACAGGTTCGCCTGGCGCCGGGGGCCTACCGGTTTTCCGGGGCCGCGCGGGTGGACGGGTTTCGGTCGTTGGCGGGCGCGCGACGGGACGGCGTGGTGCTGCGGGTGGCAAACACCGCGTTTCGCTCGCCGAGCTTGCAAGAGGACGGCGATTGGAAAGAGCTTCGGGCCGAATTTCGCGTCGGGGAGCCGGGGTCGGTCGTCTCGTTGATGTGCGAGTTCAGGGCGAGTGCCGGCCGGGCGAGGTTCGACCGGGCATCGCTCCTGCTAGAAAGACTGGAATGAGTGCCAATTTAAGCCGGAACGATGCAGTTGGATCGGTCGTGCTTGCTCGATCTGCTTCCGCAAATCCTTCCCTCCCAACTGCATCGTCGCGGGTCATTCGACGGGGCGGGACGGTCCCGGGGGCATGGGCGTTCACGTTGATTGAGTTGCTGGTGGTGATTGCGATCATCGCGATCCTTGCGGGCCTGTTGCTGCCGGCGTTGGCGACGGCGAAGGCGAAGGCGAAGGTCACGGTCTGCATCAACAACCAGCGGCAGATAGGCCTCGCCTTTCGCGTTTGGGCCAACGACCGCAACGACAAGCTCCCATGGCAGCTCCCGTCCACCAACGGCGGCTCGGACGGCGCGTTGGACTGGACCGATCACTTCCGCCTCGCCTCCAACGAGCTGGCCGCGCCGCGGGTGTTGGTGTGCATCGCCGACAAGGAGCGCAGGCCGGCGACGAACTGGGCCAACATGGATGCCCTCATGAACGTGAGCTACCTCGTGGGCTCCTCCGTGGATTGGCAAAAGCCCGCCTCGATCCTCCTCGGCGACTTCAACGTGACGGGCGGCGGCGGCGGCTGGGATCCGTCATGGAGCCAGTTCCTGGGCAACTCGATCGACGCCGCATGGGACAACCAGGTGCACAACAAGGCGGGGGTCATGAGCCTGGCCGACGGCAGCTCCAAGAGCCTCAAGACGCCGGCGCTTCGGGCGCAAATCCTCGAGATCATCGCGGCGGGCATGAGCAACGTCGTGTTGTCCAAGCCGCGCGGGATTTTCTAGCGACGGAGATCCCCCGGCAAACCAAGGAACACCAACGCCATGGCCGCGCGACGGACAACCTTGATCCTGCTTTCGAGCTTGGCGGCGCTGGCGCTGGGCGGCTTGGCGTGGACGTTCGTGCCTTGGTTGCCTTCCGAGGACACGACCCTTGCTCGCCGCATCGGGCGCGAGATGGCGCGCGAGACGCTGCGGCTCCACAAGGGCCCCGGGCGCATCGTGGCGCTGGCGCGTGACACGGCGGAGTTTCCCCAGCCATCCGTGGAGGCGGCGCTGCGTTCGTTCCTTTCGGAACTCGCGGCCGGCGATGCGAAGGCCGACGTGGTCCGGCGCCTGCCGGTGGATCCGTTGAGGCAGGTGCAAGTTCCGCCCGGCGACTTCCTGGAACTCCTGCGCCGCGGGAAGGACGGGGACGTGATCGTGTCGTTCATGGGGCCGCCATTGCTGGGGCCCGAGGCGCTGTCGGCCATGGGTTCGCCGCGAGCCAAGGTGGTGGCGTTCTGCCCCGGCTACCTGCCGCGCTACCTGGATCTTCGGCAACTGGGGCAACGAGGGCTGGTGCATGGCGGCGTCGTGGCGCGCGTCGATGCAGCGGGCGAGACGTTCGAGGGCCAGTACCAGGCGTGGTCCGCCGCCGTGGGGGGAGGGAAGCCGTGAACCGGGGCTTCACGCGATTGGACTTGGTGGCGGTGCTCTGCGTCCTGGTGATCGTCGCAGGGGTCGTCGGGGTGCCCTTCGAGCGTTCGCGTCGAGCGTCGCGCCTGGAGACATGCCGGGCCAACCTCGCCAAGGTCTCGGCCGCGACCCTTGCGTTTGCCAAGGACCAGCAGGGGCGTCTGCCCGCCCCCGAGGAGGGACGGGGCGAGCTGCAATGGTGGTACAAGGAGCAGGTGAAGGGCCATGCCGGGCTGAGGGGACCCTCCGGCACGAACGACGCCCTGTTCGCCTGCCCGGACGACCGCGGGTACACGGATCCCACGCCCTTCCACCAAACGGCGCGGTTCGACTTCGGTTCCTATTGCTTCAACGGCGTCACGCTTCCCGGCGTGCCCAGCATCGCAGGCTGGCCCGTGGCCGACGTCGTCGAGCCCTCCAAGACCTTGCTGTTGATGGAATGGACCGCGCACGGGCCGCTGTCGTGGCATCGCAGTCGAACGGGCCGCCGAAACGCCCCGTTCTATCGGGACGCCGAGAGCGTCGTGGGCTTCGTGGACGGCCACGTGGCCTTGGTCCCCATCTACTACGACGGCTTCAATGCCGCCTACACCCGGGATCCCATTGCCGGGTACGGTTATCGCTACTCCGGACGCTGACATGAAGACATTCGACCTGGATCACGGGAGCCGCGGGGGCTTGCGGAAGGCCCTCGCGATGTGGGCCTGCCTGCCCGCCTTCCTCGCGTTCAACATGGATGCCGCGCCCGTCCTGACCGCGTGGCAACCCCTGTTCAAGGGCATCGACCTGGCGCGCGGCACCAACACCGTATCGTCCGGGGATTTCAACAACCGGATGGTGATGCACGTCCTGCGCATCGACCTCGCCGATCCCGACGTCCGGTTGCTGCCAAGTCCTCGCATCACGAGCTATGTCGCCGGCCTTCGCGAGACGGCGGGCATGACCGTCAGCCGTTTCGTCGAGTCCCAGGGCGTGCAGGTGGCCGTGAACTCCAACTTCTTCGACCCCACGTCGTACTACCTCCCGGAGGGCACGCCCATGCTGGTCTCGGGCCTTCAGGTTTCCGGCGGGCAACTCGTGTCCTCGGGCAATCTCGACCACTCCGCGTCCATCCTCTTCGACGCATCGAATCGCCCCACGGTCGTCCACACCAACTGGCCCGTGGCGTCCACCGTGGGCGTCGAGTCCGCCGTGTCCGGCGACTACCCCATCGTGGTGCGTGGCGTGAACATCGGACGCCTCTACCTCAACCAGTCGGGCTTCATCCATGAGACCAATCCCCGCACGGCCATGGGGGTGTCCGCGGACAAGCGGCACCTGTACCTCATGGTGATCGACGGCCGCCAAGCGCAGAGCGCCGGGGCGCTCGATTACGAGACGGGCGCGTGGATGCTCCTCGTCGGCGCGCACGATGCGATCAACCTGGACGGTGGTGGTTCCGCCACGATGGCGATGCAATCGGCAACCGGCGCCGCCCTTCGCCTCAATGCCTCCAGCGCCGTTGCCGACTCCGGCAAGGAACGGACCGTGGGGTCCCACTTCGGGGTGTTCGCCAAGCCCTTGCCCGGCTTCATCAATGACATCGTCGCCGTGCCCGACGACACCTCCGCCTCCGTCACGTGGTCCACCACGGCCCCCGCCTCGTCGAGGGTGGAATTCGGGCCAACCGAATCGCTCGGCTTCGCCACGCCCGTGCAGTCCGTCGCGACAACGCGCCACGCCGTGTTGGTGCGAGGGTTGGAGCCAGGCGCGGCGGTTTTTTACCGCGTCGTGTCGGTGGCAGCCTCCGATGGGCAAACGCACGCCTCGGCGACGCGGTTGCTGACCACGACCAACTACGCGTCCGCGACCCTCCTCCATCCGCTCGATGGCCCGTGGAAGTACACGGCCGCCAACGTGTCCGCCCAAGGCTGGGCCAACCCGGCCTACTCGGACGCCGGATGGGAGGGGCCGTCGAATGCACTGCTTTGGGTCAAGACCACCTCGGGCAATCCCGCCGTCGGCGTCGAGCCCTTGGGCACGCGAATCCTTTCCTACAATCCCGCCACCGGTTTCCCGTACCTCACGTACTATTTTCGCACGCGGTTGGCCGTCCCCGGCGTGGCACCGGGGTCCAAGCTGCGGGTTCTCACCCGGATGGACGACGGGGGCGTGTTGTACATCAACGGAGCCGAGGCCTTGCGGGTCCGCATGGAACCCGCGCCGGCCACGATCTTCAACACGACCCTCGCCACGGGCTATCCCTGCGGCGGCGACGCCACGTGCGACGACGAGTTCGAGTTGGACGCCTCGTTGTTGAAGCCCGGGGAAAACGTCTTGGCCGTGGAGGTCCACAATTACAACGCACGGTCGTCGGACATCACCTTCGGCATGAGGCTGGCCCTGATGCAGCCCTCGAACACCCCGCCCGAGCTGCGGATGGTACCCGGCGACGGTGTGGTCCGGCTGGAGTGGAGCCGGGGGGGGTTCGTCCTCCAGGAATCCAGCGACCCGCTGGGCCCGTGGCTCGACGTGCCGGGACCGCAGGTGCTGGGCCCCGTGACGCGACCCGTTGAGGATGGGATTCGCTACTTTCGCCTCGCTCGATAGGCCGCCCGCGGGAGGTGGCGGCGCGTGGGTCCGCTGCGTCGGGGAAGGGCAGGGCGTGGCGTCGTGCTCGCGATCGCCGAATGGATCGAGCCTGCCAAGGCATGGCGCTCGCCCTTCGATGCGATTTCCTTGCGTGGGTTGGGTCAGTCCTTGCCGCGAAGGTTGGACCTCCATAGCATGCGGCTATTGCAGGCCAACGGCCGGGCACTGTTCAAGAACTCGTAATATCCTATGGCAAAACGTTCCGTGCGCGACCTCGACGTCGCCGGCAAGCGCGTGTTCATGCGGGTCGATTACAACGTCCCGATGGAGGAAAAAGACGGCGTGATGGTCATCAACGACGTCACCCGCATCAAGGAGACGCTGCCCACGCTCCAGCTCCTGGCATCCAAGGGCGCCCGCATCATCCTGGCGGCGCACCTCGGCCGGCCCGACGGCAAGCGGGAGCCGTCGATGAGCCTGCGGCCCGTCGCGGCCAAGTTGTCGGAGATGCTGGGCAAGCCCGTCGCGTTCGTGGACGAATGCGTTGGGGAGAAGGCCGAGGCCGCCGCCAACGCGCTCGGCAACGGGGATGTCCTGCTCCTTGAAAACGTGCGCTTCCATGCGGAGGAGGAGGGCAACGACCCCGTGTTCGCGGCGCGTCTGGCGCGCCTGGCCGACGTGTACGCGAATGACGCGTTCGGGGCGGCGCATCGCGCCCATGCATCGACATGCGGCGTGGCGCGGATCGTCCGCGCTTGGGGCGGGCCGTGTGCCGCCGGGCTCCTGATGGAGCGCGAGCTGAAGTTCCTGGGCGACGAGCTCGACCAACCCGCCCGTCCCTTCGTCGTGATCCTTGGAGGGGCCAAGGTCTCGGACAAGATCAAGGTCATCGACCGCCTGCTGGAGAAGGCCGACACCATCCTGATTGGCGGCGCGATGGCGTACACCTTCAAGCTGGCCCACGGCGCCAAGACGGGGCGGTCGTTGGTTGAGAAGGACCACACGGGCACCGCCTTGGCGGCGGAGGCCAAGGCGTCGGCGCGCAAGGTGGGCTTCCACTTGCCGACGGACACCGTCGTGGCGGAGCTGCGGGACACCGGGCGTTTGAACAAGAAGGGCAGGCCCGTGCTCGAGCCCATCCATCCCCGCGTCGTGAGCGGCGACATTCCCGACGACACGGAGGGCTTCGACATCGGGCCGGCCACCGCCGCCGCCTACGCCGCGATCATCGCCGGGGCCAAGACGATCCTCTGGAACGGCCCCATGGGCATGTTCGAGGACAAGCGGTTTGCGGAGGGCACCTTGGCGGTCGCCAAGGCCGTCGTCTCCGCCACGCAATCCAACGGGGCCAAGTCGATCATCGGCGGCGGCGACTCCGTGAAGGCCATCAACAAGGCCGGGCTGGGCGACCAGGTCACCTTTGCCAGCACCGGCGGCGGTGCGAGCCTCGAGTTCCTCGAAGGCATCGCCCTGCCGGGCGTGGCCGCGCTCGATGACGTCTAAACCGGAACGATTCACATGGGTCGGTCGTGCTTGCTGGGACTTCTTCCGCAAGAGCTTCGTCCCTCGCTCATTGCCTTGCAGAAGAACCTCCTTCGCCAACACGTCCCTCCCACCTGAAAATCCGGATCCATCTCAATAATGAAATTCCAAGAACTGGGCCTGCGCCCCGCCATTCTCGAGGCGGTGGAAGCACTGGGCTACGTCGAGCCCACTCCCATCCAGGCCCAGGCCATCCCCCTTGTCCTCGAAGGCCGTGACATCATCGGGTCCGCCCAGACGGGCACGGGCAAGACGGCGGCGTTTTCGCTGCCCATCCTGAGCCGGCTCGTCACGCCCGAGCGCAGCCCGCGTTGCCTCGTCCTCGAGCCCACGCGCGAGCTGGCCCAGCAAACCCACGACAACTTCCTCAAGTTCGCCCGCTTCACCAAGCTCCAGTCCGGCCTCGTCTATGGCGGCGTCGGGTACGGTGCCCAGCGTGATTCGCTGCGTCGTGGCGTCGATGTGCTCGTGGCCACCCCCGGCCGGCTCCTCGATCACATGGGCGAGGGCGCCGTCCGGCTCGACCGGATTGAGTTCGTCGTGCTGGACGAGGCGGACCGCATGCTGGACATGGGGTTCCTGCCGGACGTGAAGCGCATCCTGATGCGTTGCCCCAAGAAAAGGCAGACGCTGCTCTTCTCGGCAACGATCCCGCCGGCCATCGAGTCCCTCTCCTCGTGGGCGCTGGTCAATCCCGCCAAGATCGAGATCGGCGCGCGTCGCTCACCCGCCGAGACCATCCGGCACGTCATGTATCCCGTGGCCCTGGCCCAGAAGAACGACCTGTTGCTCGCGCTCCTCGATCAGGTCCCCTGGGAATCCATCATCCTCTTCTGTCGCACGCGACGTTCGGCGGACGAGGTCTCCTCCTTCCTCAGGCGTCACCGGCACAAGGCGGCCGTGATCCATTCAGATCGCAGCCAACGGGAACGCCAGCAGGCCTTGGAGGGCTTCAAGTCGGGCCAATACAAGGTGCTCGTGGCCACCGACGTCGCCGCGCGCGGCCTGGACATCGCCGACGTGTCCCACGTCATCAACTACGAGGTCCCGGAACATCCGGAGGACTACGTCCACCGCATCGGCCGCACGGGACGGGCCCAGGCGACCGGCGACGCCTTCACCCTCATGACCGCCGGGGATGCCCCGCACGTTCACGCCATCGAGCGCTTCATCTCGCGCAGGATCGAGCGGCTCAAGCTCGAAGGCTTCAACTACCAGTACTCCGCCTTGTTCGACGAGAACCGCCTGGGAAATCTCGCGGATCGCAAGACCCGCGGCGTGCGCCTGGGCAAGGGCTACTTCTTCGGTCCCGCGCGACGACGGCGTTGACCCGTGGTCCCCTCGCGCGCCGGCTCCGTCACCCAGACGTCGGCGGGCGGGGACAACGCCACGCGTCCGTCCGCCATCTGGGCCACCGCCTGCAACACGTGCTGCCCGGCCGGGAAACGCGAGACGCGGAACCGGTAGGCCCCGTCGGGCCCCGCCATCATGCGGGCCAGTTCCCGCCGTTCGAGCGAGGGAGCCGTCGAATACGCAAGGATCACCCATGCTCCGGGATGGGCCCGGCCCGTGACGTCGAACCCCTGGTCCGTGCGCCATCGAGACCCATTGGGCGGCGCATCCATCGTCGTGGATTGCATGGGCAGGACCGCCGGCTGAACCGGTGCGGGTGGCGTCGGCGGCGCGACGGGCCGTGGCAGCGTGGCAACCCAGGCCGCCACCGAGACCAAGAGCACGGGCAACGCCAGGTTCCAACGGTCGTACCAGCCCAACCAATACCGGGGCATGCGTGACGCGCTCACGACTCGTCCTCCCTCGTCGCGCGGGCCTTCATCGCCGCAAGTTCCGCCGCCAGTTCATTGCGCTCGCGTCCCACCGCCTCAAGGTCCGCCAAGACCGCATCCAATCGCGCGTCCGCCGGGGCCGGCGACGCCGCAACCCGGCCCTCCAGCTCCGCGTGCGAACGCGAAACTGCCTCCAGCTCCAACTCCAGCGCCTTGCGCTGGGATTGCGCGGCGGCCAGTTGCAGGCGCAGCTCGGCGAGGGCGGCCTCCTGCGCCTTGGCGTGGGCCGCCGCCGCCTGGGGTTCCACCCCGGGCTTGCGTGCCAGCGCCTGCAAGCGCGCCACCTCGGCGATCAAGCGCTCGTTCTCCGAGGCCACCTTCGCCGTCTCGCGTTGGGCCTCGGCCTGGCTGCGTTGCATCTCGCCGGCCCGTTGCTCCATCTCGGCCAGCTCCGCCTCGCGACGCTTGAGGGCCGCGTCGGCTGCGTCCCGCTTCTTCCCCGCCGTCTCGGCCTCGCGACGCGCCTTGGCGAGGTCCGTCTCCAGGCCCTTGGCCCGGGCTGATTCGCCGTCGAGCCGGGTCTTCATCGCTTGCAGCTCGCCCTCCAATTGGTCGCGGCGTTGTTCTGCCCCGGCACGATCCTTCGCGGCGTCGTCGCGCTCGGACTCCAATCCCTCGGCCTGCTCCTTCAGCGCCTTGATTTCGGCATCGCGCGCCGTCACCGCCGCCTCCAGGGCGTCCCGAACCGACGTGACCACGGCGAACTCCGTTTCAAGGGCGGACGCGCGTTCCCGGGCCGCCGCCAGATCCGTCGTCGTCCCGCCGAGTTCCTTCGCAAGGCGCGCTGCCTCGGTTGAGGTGCGTGCCACCTCCGCATCCAGCAACCGCGCGCGTTCGGCCGCCTTGGCGAGGTTGGCCGCCAGCTCGGACTCGCGGCCCTTGGAGAGCGAGAGGTCGGTCTCCCGGGCGGCCAGCGCGGCCTGGGCGACGTTGCGGGCCTTCGTGGTCGCCTCCAGGTCCGTCTGGCGATTGCGCAGGTCGGCGATCGCGCGTCCGTGCTCATGGCGCAGTTCCGTCACCTCCCGCTCTCGTTCGCCCAGGCGTCGCCGCAGCCCAAAGATCTCGGCGCGAAGAAAATAAAGGTCGAGCACCCACTTGAGGACCATGCCCACGACCCCGGCGAGGAGCAGGCAGGGCCACGGATGCTGCGAGAAAAATGCATTCATCGGGAAGGACGCGCCGCCGCCCTCGATGGCCTTCAAGGCCGTGGAACGTGCGGCGGACGCCATCCATTACCACCCGTCTTGCGCTGCTGCAATCCGGGCCTCGGCCGTGCCGGGATGTTTCCGTGGTGGGGACAAGGGATCGCGTCCCGAGGTCGTCAAAGGTGGGAAGACGCCGAAGGAGGGGAGGGGAGGGCGGCAGCCGTCCCGCCGCGTGAGGGCATGCGGCCTACAGCATGGTGGGGCAGGTGGCAGAGCCGACTCGGCTCTGGCCTGATCACGACCCGCGGCTGGATCCCGCTGCAGGCGCTATCGCGCGGGGCGCGGGACGCGCTTCATCGCGTTGTCGTCCGTCCAAGCCGTTCCAAGGGGATGTCCAGGACGGGATAGCGCCGCCAGTCCTGATGGTCGAAGTGCCACCATTCATTGGGGAGCACGGTGAATCCCTCGGCCTCCATCGCGGAGCGAAGCAGGTCGCGCGCATGCCTTTGCGCCGGTGTTCCACCCGCGAAGTCGGCGTGGGCCCGGACCGTGGGCTCGTCATAGGCCGATGTCATGCCCACCTGTTCGCCCGTGTGGAGGTCGATCAACGAGCAATCCACGGCGCAGCCCCGGTTGTGGCGCGAGCCCTTGGCGGGGTCGGCGACATAATCCCGCTGCGACGGCGGCACGGACTCCCAGAACAGGCGGGTGACCGACCAAGGTCGGTAGCCGTCGAAGACGACGATTCCATGGCCCGTTGGGGCGAGGCGGGCATGGGCGCGCGCCAACGCCAGGGCGGCGGGGCGTTGGAGGAAGGCTGCCGCCACGGGATAAACGGGGCGTCCCAGGAAGTTGTTGGAGGTGGCGTAGCGAATGTCCAGGCGCAGCCTCGGTTCCACGGTTCGCACGGCGACCAAGTCCACGCGTTCAACGGGTCCGGAATGGCGAGGGGGTCGCGCCCCCGGCCGGGCGCAGCCCCAACCGCCCAACATCACGACGCACCACCACGCCCACCTCCAGCATGCCGTTCGCTGCATGAACTCATTCAGACGCCACAGCGCCAGGCTTGAAGCGCGAAATCGCCTCCCGGGGAGCCGCTTGCTGAGCCGGAACGATTCAGTTGGGAGGGAAGTGATTGCGAAGCAGATGCTTCTGCAAGCCGAGGAGTGAGCGAGGCGCGGGCCAGTACCAGGCCCGTAACGAGCGAACGACGAAGGATTTGCGGAAGCAGATCGAGCAAGCACGACCGATCCAACTCCATCGTCCCGCTAAGTCGGGCGCCACGTACGTGTCCCGTGGGGCGGGTTTGTGGGCGAAGGACGCCGTCGTGCGGTGGACGGCAACTCGGAGGTTCCACCGACTGGCAACTTGCGGTAGCAAGGCGCGGACATCGCGTAGCCATGGACATCGTTTTCAACTGCCCCCATTGCCAAGTGGAGCTGGAGGTCGAGGCGTCGGCCGCCGGCGAATCCATCCCGTGCCCCGAGTGCGGGCGCACCATCCAGATTCCCGCCGCCTCGCCTTCGGTCCCCGCCCCGAAGCCTCCGCCTCCGCCGTCGTCGGCCGCCCCGTCCACGGCCTCGACGCCGGAGAAGAAGTTCTCGGTGCCCATGAGCAACCAGCCGGTCGAGCCGCTCATCCAGAAGGCCAAGCCGTCCCTCAAGGCGCAGGCCAAGGCCGAGGGCAAGAGGCTGCTTCGCCTCAAGACCCTGCGTCACTCCGATTGCAAGGAAGTGGGCAAGGACCTCTTCGACGACATCGTCAGCGACTTCCTCAACGGCATCGGGGAGGACAACCTCATCAGCATCACCCCCATCAACTACAGCTACGTGGAGATGGGCACGCAGAAGCTCATCAACGACTTCGGCTTGGCGATCCTGTACCGGGATTAGCCGGGCACGATCTCCCGGGTGAAGGGCTTCAAAGGAGCCGTGCCTGCGAGGCGCCCGAGGCGGGCCCGGAGGCGGACGAAACCCCGAGTCGCTTGAAGGCCAGCTCGGTCGCCACGCGGCCCTGGGGCGTCCGGTTCAGGTAGCCTTCCATGATCAGGTACGGCTCGTACACCTCCTCGATGGTGTCGGGTTCCTCGCCGACCGCCACCGCCATGGAGTTCACGCCCACGGGCCCGCCCCCGAACTTCACCACCACGGCCTCGAGGATCCGCTTGTCCATCTCGTCGAGCCCGTTTTGGTCGATCTCCAGCATGGCCAGCGCCCGGTCCGCCAGGGGCTCGGTGATGCGACCGTCCCCCCGGACCTGGGCGAAGTCGCGGACGCGCCGGAGCAGGTTGTTGGCGATGCGTGGCGTGCCCCGGCTGCGTCGGGCGATCTCGTGGGCGCCACCGGGCTCGATGTCCACCCCAAGCAACTGGGCGCTGCGCGTCACGATGCCCGTGAGTTGCTCCGCGCTGTAGTAGTCCAGCCGCTCCCGGATCCCGAAGCGCGTCAGCAACGGCGCGCTCAGAAGGCCGGACCGCGTGGTCGCGCCGACCAAGGTGAACCGTGGAATCGTGAGCTGGACCGACCTCGCGTTGGGCCCTTGGTCGATGATGATGTCGATGCGGAAGTCCTCCATGGCGGAGTAGAGGTATTCCTCGACGGTTTTCTGCAGCCGGTGGATTTCATCGATGAAGAGGATGTCGCCGGCCCCGAGGTTGGTGAGCAGGCCGGCGAGGTCGGAGGCCTTCTCGATGGTGGGGCCGCTGGTGGCGCGCAAGGGGGCGTCCATGGCCTTCGCGAGGATGTTGGCCAGTGTCGTCTTGCCCAGGCCGGGCGGGCCGCTGAGCAAGACATGGTCGAGCGCCTCGCTCCGTTGCCGGGCCGCCGCCACGGCGATCTCCAGCCGCTCCTTCACCTTGGGCTGGCCCGTGAACTCAGCAAACAACCCCGGGCGCAGCGCCTTCTCCAACGCCACGTCCGGCCGGTTCAAGGTCTCCACGGGTCGGTCCGCCATCAGCCCCACGATGCCGGACGGCCGCCGCGCCGCCAACAAGGGAAAGCCCCGCGCTTCTTCCCGTCGCTTCCTGGCTATTCCGCAGGGACGGGCCGTGGCCGAAGGGCGTGGTGACGGCCGATGCGGACGCTGCCCTCGATGGCTTGGGTGATGACGTGCTTGGCCCGCACGACGGCGGATTCGAGTCCGTGGCCTTGGGCGAGCCCGGCGGCGATCGCCGCCGAGTACGTGCAGCCCGTGCCGTGCGTCGAAACCCCGCGTATGAAAGGGGCCGAAAGCAGCCGCTCGCGTCGCCCGTCCCAGAACACATCGACGGCATCGGGCGCGGACCGGAGGTGGCCGCCCTTCACCAGGAACGCACAGCCGTGGCGACGCCGGAGCTCGCGTGCGGCCTGCCGAAGGTCGTCGAGCGTGGTCAAGGACGCGCCCAGGAGATGGGCGGCCTCGTCGAGGTTCGGGGTTGCGATGCGGGCCAGGGGAAGAAGCTGGCCCCGGATGGCTTCCACGGCGTCAGGTTGGAGCAGGACGGCCCCGCTGGTGGCGATCATGACCGGGTCCACGACCAGGGACGGGCGCCTCGCCTCGCCCCACCAACCCACCACGACGCGGATCAAGTCCACGTTCCACAACATGCCAGTCTTGGCGGCCCGGGGTGGAAGTTCATTGAAGAGGGCGCCGAGCTGTGCCCGGAGGAAATCCGGGGTGACGGCATGGACGGCGCGGACGCCGGCCGGGCTTTGGGCGGTCAGGCAGGTGATGGCGCTGGTGCCATGGACTTCGAGGGCGTTGAACGTCTTGAGGTCAGCCTGGACGCCTGCGCCGCCCCCCGAGTCGGAGCCGGCGATGGTGAGGCAAACAGGCCAGGACGGGCGCGACGACATGCGGGAAGGCTTGGCGGGCGCGTATGGGATTCAAGGTCGAACTTGCTCGGTGCTTGGCCGTGCGAACGCCCGGGCACATGGGCCGGAATGTTCCACCCTGCTCGGATGTTGGGCCGTCGCCATGCCCAACGGCTGCCTCCGAGACGAGGAACGGGGCCAGGCAACGCGAACGGCCCGACTGCATCATGCCGGTTCCTTGGAACCTGCCTCGCACGGCTCCACTTGCAGCGACGAGGATTGCGGCTTCAAACGCGTGGGGCCTTGGGGCAGCATGCGGCCCTCATGGGTGCACAATGGAAGCAGGCGGGCCGCGAGGCCAACGCCCAAAAGAAGGGGCAGATCGTCGGCAAGATGGTCCGCGAAATCATGGTGGCGGCGAAGCTCGGCGGCGCGGACCCGGACATGAACCCGCGCTTGCACGTGGCGGTGGAAAAGGCGCGGAAAGCCAGCGTGTACCGGGACACGATCGAGCGGGCGATCAAGAAGGGCGCCGGGCTGCTCGACGAAAAGGTCGAGTACGAGACCGTGCTGTACGAGGGCTTCGCGCCCCACAAGGTGCCCGTGATCGTGGAATGCCTGACCGACAACCGGAACCGCACGGCCTCCGAGGTGCGCCACATTTTTCGCGCCGGCCAGCTCGGGCAACCCGGCAGCATGAGCTTCTTCTTCGACCGGTTGGGCGTTGTGGAGGCCACCCACACCGACAAGTCCCGGGATCCGGAGGGCGACGCGATCGAGGCGGGCGCGCAGAACGTGGAGCCGCTCGAGGCCGAGGAAATTCCGGAGGGCAGCCAAGGCAGCCGTTTCCTCACGGACACGAAGGATCTCGCGACCGTCAGCCAATGGTTGAAGAAGGCGGGTTGGAACATCGTGGCGTCGGAGCTGCGATACGTGGCGAAGAACCCCACGGAAGTCCCGGAGGCGGACCGTGCGTCGGTGGCGGCCTTCTTGAACGAGTTGGACGACCATGACGACGTGCACCGGTTGTACGTGGGCATGAAGTAGGGCGCGGGGCGCCGGGCGTCGGGCGGCGCGGTCGTGAACCGAGGCGATGGGGGCGGGTGGATCAGGCCGTCCCGAGGGTGAAGGCCTCGCCGGCTCGCCTTCGTTCGTCATGCCGTGCATCCCGAAGTTGTGGGGGTCCGAGGACGTCGTGTGCGCTCAACCCTGGGAGCGCGGCCGTCCCCGGCCGCCCGTCCATGCTCCCGCCCTGCGGGACTGGTCAGATCCCCTCGGCCCGCCCAGATGCCACCCACAACTTCGGGATGCACCCTACGTCATGGCATGGCTGAGTTGGTGCTTGCTTTGCGTGGGAGGCGACTGGGAGGATGTAGGGGTCAAGATTGATCGTCTCGTCCAGGGCCAGGGAATCTTCAGGTGAACTCGTTTCAGTGATGATTTGAAATCCGATCCTCGGGAACTGTCTGGTAGCACGACGTCCAATTCCGGACAGTGAATCATCATAATGAGCAACAAATTGTTTGTCGGTAACCTCTCGTTCAACACCACGGAAAACGACCTTCAGGACGCATTCGCCGCCCATGGGTCCGTGGTGGAAGTGGCGATCATGGTTGACCGCATGACGAGCCGCCCTCGCGGGTTCGGCTTCGTGACCATGGCGAGCGCTGAGGACGCCCAGAAGGCGATCGACGGCATGAACGGCCGCCAACTGGATGGCCGGGCCTTGACGGTCAACGTGGCTCGTGAGCGCGAAGAGCGTCCCCGTGGCGGTGGCGGCTTCGGCGGCGGCGGCGGTGGCGGCGGACGTCGCTTCGGCGGCGGCGGCGGCGGTGGTGGTGGCGGCCGTGGCCGTTACTAGGACCCTCGGCGATCCTTACACAATCCGGCGAGGCATCGGGCACGCCCGGCCTCGCCCTTTTTTATTTCCAGGATGGACAAGCATTCGAGCAGCGAAGGTCACGTCGAGGTGGAGGGATACGTCAGGACGGTCCTGCGCGGGACGATGTTTCGCGTGGAGCTGGACAACAAGCACATGGTCCTGGCGACGGTCTGCGGGAAGATGCGCAAGCGCTTCGTGCGGTTGAACGCCGGGGACCGCGTGCGCATGGAAATGTCGCCCTACGACCTCGACCGCGCCCGCATCACGTGGCGCATTGGTTGACGCCAGGCTGGCGTGGCGTTGCCGCGTCACATCCGCCCGGATCTCCGCATTCCACGCTTCGGTTGCGAACCGCGGATTGACTCGCGCGGGTAGGTTCCCACGATCCTTGGCGACAGAGATGGTCGTGCCATGAGTCGAACAAAAACGCCCAGGTCCCGCCGAGTCACGTTGGGATTGCTGCAGCATGCCTGTGGGGAGGACCCCGCGGGCAATTTGGACACGTGCCTGAAGGCGGCCGACCAAGCCGCCCGTGACGGCGCCCAAATCCTCTGCACCCAGGAACTGTTCCGGTCCCAGTACTTTTGCCAGGCGGAGAAGCACGAGTACTTCAAGCTGGCCGAGACCATCCCAGGGCCATCGACGGAGGCGTTCCAAAAGCTGGCACGGCGTCGCAAGGTCGTTGTGGTGGCCTCGTTGTTCGAGCGCCGCGCACAGGGGCTTTACCACAACACCTCGGTCATCATCGATGCCGACGGCTCGGTCGTGGGCAAGTATCGCAAGATGCACATCCCGGACGACCCTTTGTTCTACGAGAAGTTCTACTTCACCCCCGGCGACACCGGCTTCCGCGCCTGGGATACGCGGTTCGGCCGCATCGGGGTGCTGATATGCTGGGACCAGTGGTATCCCGAGGCGGCGCGCCTCACTGCCTTGGCCGGTGCCGAGATCTTGTTCTACCCCACGGCCATCGGATGGCATCCGTCGGAAAAGGCGGAGCATGGGACGAACCAGCACGGGGCCTGGGAGACCATCCAGCGCTCGCATGCCGTCGCAAATGGTTGCTTCGTCGCGTCCGTGAACCGTGTGGGCTTGGAAAAGCCCGAGGGCGGGGACGGCCTTGAGTTTTGGGGCCAGTCGTTCGTGGCCGGAACCTCCGGTCAATTGCTGGCGAAGGCATCGGTGGACCAACCCGAGAACCTTCTCGTGTCCGTGGATCTCGAGAAGGTGGACGTCACACGGACTCATTGGCCCTTCCTGCGGGATCGTAGGATCGACGCCTACGGGGACATCACACGGCGCTACGTGGATTAGCCCCGGCCGATTCAGCCTGGGACCGACGGTTGGGCAAGGGATCGCCCCCGCCCAAGCTTGTCGGCAGATCCGAACGTTCTGCTCCATGCGGGGGACCCGGCTCAGCCCGCCGTCCACTTGGTCAGGAGACCCGGCATCCCGGTGGAAGCATCCGGCGATCTCCCTCAAGTCGCCCTCACCCCACCACCTCTTCGCCCGTGGCTGATTCGAGTGCGCTCCAGCCTATCTCAGGTGGACTCCAACCCATCTCGAGTGCACACAACAAGGGATCAGGGTGCACTTCGATCGACCTCGAGTTCAATCCGACCCATCTCGGGTGCGGCGCGGGCTCAGCTTCATCTCGCACCGGGTTCGGGTTCACCGGATCCGGGCCGCCCGCCCTACTCAAGGCCCATGTCCTTGGGCCTCCAGCAGGGTGTTGGAACGACGAAATTGACCCGGAAACAGTGGCCGGGCATGAGCTCGACCCGCCTTTCCGGCAGATCCGAAGGTTTCGCCCACTTTGTAGGCCGCGTGCCCTTACAGGGCATCCCGACGCGGGACGTAGCCAGGCCAGGCCGAAGGGGGCCGAGTGCGGCGATTGGCCCTGAAAATTCACAATGGGTGCCTCGACCGTCCGGGCGTTGGGCACGTAGCGTGTGGTTTCACCGTAATGGCCAAGGGAAAAACACTGGAGACGTCGGAGGCATCGTTGTTCAACCGTGAGTTGTCGTGGTTGCAATTCAATGGTCGCGTCTTGGGTGAGGCCCGGTGCGCGTCGGTGCCGTGGTTGGAGCGGTTGAAGTTCTTCTGCATCGTGCACTCCAACCTGGACGAGTTCTTCGAGGTGCGGGTGGCGAGCTTGAAGCAGGAGCGGGAGTCGGGACGGGGCGGGAGGTCGGCGGATGGCAGGACGGCGTCGGAGACGTTGGCGGCGGTGACGGTGGCGGTGCGGGCCTTGCTGGGGGAGGCGTGGGAGTGCTGGCGAAGGGAGTTGGTTCCGGGCTTGGCACAGGCCGGGATTCGGTTCCTGGACCCCAAGACTTTGGGTGATGACCTGCGGGCGTGGTTGACGCGCTACTATCGGGAGCGGGTCCACCCGGTGCTGACGCCCTTGGCGGTGGACCCTTCGCATCCGTTCCCCCAAGTGCTCAACAAGAGTGAGAACCTGATCGCCCGGGCAACGGCGAGGAACGGCGGGGAGGAACGGCGGCGCCTCGTGATCGTCCAGGTCCCGCGTGTCTTGCCTGGGTGGGTGCGCTTGCCGTCGGCCGAGGGCCGGCTGGACTTGGTGTCGTTGGCGGACGTGATCGGGATGCACCTGGGCGACTTGTTTCCGGGGACGGAGCTGGGGCCGTGGTCGGCGTTTCGGGTGACGCGGAATGGCGAGTTGTACATCGAGGAGGAGGAGGCGGGGAACTTGCTGAGAGCGGTGGAGGCGGAGTTGGACAACCGGCGGAAGGGTGAGGCGGTGCGGTTGGAGGTGAGCGCGAGCTGCCCGCCGGACATCCAGCAGGAATTGTTGTCCACGCTGGGTCTGTGCGCCGGTGACCTGTACGTGATGGAGGGGCCGCTCAGCCCCGCCCGCTTCCTGTCCGTCTGTGACGCCGAGCCGTTCCCGGGATTGCGCGAGCCGGTCTTCGCGGCGCGAGAGGTGGAGGGGTTGGCGGGGTGCGAGGATTTGTTCGGGGCGATCCGGGAGCGGGACTGGTTGATGCACCATCCCTACGAGAGCTTCGAGACGGTCGTGCGCTTTCTGGAGCAGGCGGCGTCGGACCCGCGGGTGCTGGCCATCAAGCAGACCCTGTATCGGACGGGCGGGGACGCGCGGGTTGTGGGGGCATTGATGAACGCGGTGCGGAATGGGAAGCAGGTGACGGCGGTGGTCGAGTTGAAGGCGCGGTTCGACGAGGCGAACAACATCCGCTGGGCGCGTGCGTTGGAGGAGGCGGGCGTGCACGTGGTGTACGGGTTGGTGGGGTACAAGATCCATTGCAAGGCGGCGATGGTGGTGCGGAGGGACGAGGACGGGATCCGTCGGTACGTGCACTTGTCCACGGGCAATTACAACGCCTCGACGTCGCGGTTCTACACGGACCTGGGGTTGCTCACGGCGCGTGCGGACTTTGGGGAGGATGTCTCGGCGTTGTTCAACCTGTTGACGGGCCTGTGCCGCTTCCAGGGGACGCGACGGCTCCTCGTGGCTCCGTACCAGATGCACGAGCGCGTGATCGCGATGATTGACCGCGAGGCGGCGCATGCGCGCGCGGGCTTGCCGTCGCGGATCGTGGCCAAGATGAACTCGCTGGTGGATCCGGACGTGATCGAGGCCCTGTACCGGGCATCCCGCGCGGGCGTGGAGGTGGACTTGATCGTGCGCGGGATTTGCTGCCTTCGGCCCGGGGTGGAGGGGATGAGCGCGACGATCCGCGTGCGGAGCATCGTGGACCGCTTCCTCGAGCACGCGCGGGTGTGGTCGTTCGCGAACGGGGGGAGGCCGGAGGCATGGATGGCGAGCGCGGACTGGATGCCGCGCAACTTCCACAAGCGGATCGAGGTCGCGTTCCCGGTGGAGGACGGGCGTTTGCGGGAGCGGGTGGAGGAAGAGGTGCTCGGGCGGCAATTGGCGGACACGGCCAAGGCCCGCGTGCTGGGCCCGGATGGCCGGTATGTGGCCGTGAAGAAGAAGGGCGGCGGGCCCGGGCGGCGGAGCCAGGTGGAGTTCATGGAGCTCGCGTCCGGGCGAGGCCGGGTGCAGGCAAGGGAACGGCATCCCGCACGGATGACGCCGGGACGGAGGCCGGGGCCGTGAAGGGCGAAGGATCCTATCGGGGACGGTTGGCCCCGTCGCCGACGGGCTACCTCCACGTGGGGCATGCGCGGACGTTCTACGTGGCGTGGCAGCGGGCGCGGGCGGCGGGGGGGACGTTGGTGCTTCGCAACGACGACCTCGACCGGGATCGGGTGAGGCCTGAATTCGTGGAGGCATTCCAGGAGGACCTCGCGTGGCTGGGGTTGGACTGGGACCAGGGGCCGGTGGCCCAGTCCGGCAGGATGGGGTGGTACGAGGAGGCGCTGGAGCGGTTGAAGTCCAGCGGGTGGGTCTATCCATGCGTGTGCTCGCGCCGGGACGTGTTGTCGGCCTTGGCGGCGCCGCATGCCGGGGAGGACGAGCCGCTGTATCCCGGGACATGCCGGGGGCAGTTCACGGGTGGGGAGTGGAATGGGAAACGGGTGAGCTGGCGGATGCGGCTGACCGAGGGTGAGGCGGTGGAATTCGAGGATGGTGCGATGGGGAGGCAGCGATGCGTCGCGGGCCGTGACATCGGGGACTTCGTGGTTTGGAGGCACGATGGCCTGCCCAGCTACCAGTTGGCCTGCGTCGTGGACGACGCGTTGATGGGGATGACGGAGGTGGTGCGCGGCGAGGACCTGCTGGTCAGCACGGCGCGGCAGTTGTGGATCTACCGGGCGCTGGGATGGGCCGCCCCTTCCTTCTTTCATTGCACGCTGGTGCGGGACGACCAAGGACGGCGCCTTGCGAAACGGAATGCGGCGTTGTCCATCCGGGCATTGCGGGCTGCGGGGAGGCGGCCTGCAGACGTCTTGGCGAGCCTTTGCCTTGAGGACGGCGTTGCAGGGAGTCATTGGGGTGGTCTTTCATAGGGGCGGGTCGGGCGAGGCCCCGGTGGAGTTCCTCGCCGAGACAATTCAGTTGGGAGTCTGCGCGCGACGCGGCAGGGTCTCGGGGAGCGAGCGGGGCATGAGGCCCCAGGAGGCCCGGGCCTCCGGAAAAACGACGAATGGGCGAA
This sequence comes from uncultured Verrucomicrobiota bacterium, assembly GCA_903880005.1. Lineage (GTDB taxonomy): Bacteria > Verrucomicrobiota > Verrucomicrobiia > Limisphaerales > UBA9464 > UBA6176. The sequence goes on from CAIRNV010000231.1 coordinate 37,488, forward strand.
AACAATGGATCGAGCCGGGCCGACTTGTGGGAACGCCCGGCTTGGGATCGTGAAACGAGGCTATGGAAGACTCCCAAAGGAAAGCAGCTTCGACCGCGTGGCTGCGAAGGGCTGCGGTCGGCGTGGTTCTCCTGATCTTGGTCATCCCATGGCTGGGGTTGCCGAAGGTGTGGAGGCAGACGCCGGCAGACTTCTCGCCGCCGGTTCGCGTCAGCGTCGTGGACCTCGTCCAGGCTTGGTCGTTGAAGCGCGCGGCGGCGCGTCACATGGCGGGCGGCAACTTCCAGGCTGCGATGGACTGCTGGCGGTCCGCGTTTGCCAACAATCCGGCGGACCTGGACGTGCTGCGGGATTGGCTGGGCGTGATCGGACGGGACGCGTCGTTGGCGGCGGGCAAGGGTGCGTTCATCCAAACCTCGGTAGGGTGGTTGTTGCACTTGGGCCGTACCAACATTGCCGACGTGGAGCTGGCCATGGGCGTGATGGAGCGGGCGGGGGATGTGCGGCAGGTGCTGTCCATGGGAGGCCGATGGAAGGATCAGCTCGGGACGGTTGGGAAAGGGTGGATGGCACGAGCCTATTTTGACGACGGCGAGATGGAGAGCTTCAAGCTCGCATGGCAGGCGAACGAGACGGCCTTCATGGGCGACCCGGAATTGGTGCTGTACCGGGATGCATGGCGGGCTCACTGGGGGCCCGTGGCCACGCTTCGGGAGGGGAGAACGCGACTGGAGGAGGCGATCAAACAGCCCGGAAGCCGGCGACTCGCCCTGAGGCTGGCGATGCACGTGGCCTACGCGCGCGAGGATCCCACGGAGTATGGGCGACTTCTGGGGCTGTTGGAGGCCGATGGTGGGGCCGAGGCCGGCAATCACCTCCGGTACTGGGCGATGCTCATCGCGAACGGCCAGAGGGAGTCGGCGAGAAAGCTGGCGGCGGGTGGTCTGGTGCAGCCGAGGACGTTGGTGGAAATTCAAGCCATGGCCAAGGTGCTGGTCGCGTTGGACTTGGGTTCGCGTGCGTTGTCGATGCTGGAGGCCAACCGCGAGAGGTTTCGACGCGACCCCGGCTACTGGCTCGTGGAGGCCCGATGCCTGATGGCCTTGGGGAAATGGAAGGAAATGGAGGTCTTGGGCCGCTCCTGCCGCGGCATCCCGAACATCGACAAGGGAGACCTGGGCGTCGGCTGGGGGATCGAGGCCGTCGGTGTCAACGGGGATGGTCGAAGGGAGGAGGCCCGCGAGTTGGGTCGCCGGATGCTGTTGTCGGTCCCCAAGTCGCCCGAAATCTGCGGTTCGTTGGCGTTGATGTTGACGGAGGCGAAGCTGGATCACCTGGCGTTGGCCATGGTCCGCCTACTTGAACCCCACGCGATGGACAACCCCGCCTACTGGAAGCAACGGACCCTCGTCGCCAGCCAGACGCTGGACGGGTTCGAGTTGGTCCGTTCGAGCACGGAAAGAATGGCCCTGGAGCCGAATGACATCCTCGCGAGGAACATGCATGCAGCCGTGCTGTTGATGGTGAGGGAGGACCCCGCCGAGGTGGTTCGGCTAACATTCCAGAACATGGCGTTGCTGCCTGGGAACGCGGACGTGCGGCTCAACCACGCCATGGCCCTCGCCTTCAACGGCCGTGCCCGCGAGGCCTCCCAGATCCTTTCCGCGATGTCCGAGCGATCCCTGACGTCCGCCCAAAGGAACAACTACCGCCTGGCATGGTTTGACGTGTACGTCGCGCAAAGGGACTGGGCCAAGGCGAGGGACCTTTCCGAGAGGTTGGACAAGAGCCAGCTCCTGCCCTTGCAACGCAAGCGGGTCCAGGAGGAGATCGCCCGCATGCCGCCCTGACGGCGGGTGTAGGCCATGTGCCTCGTTCCATGACCCTGACGAGCTGACTCGTCGAGTACAGCGGGCGTGCGGCACAGCGAAGGCTTGAGGCTCGGCCCTGTTGCCTTTCCCCGCTTCGTTTTCAGCCAAGGTGAATGGATCGCCCGGAGGTGCGGAGGCGCGCAGGGGGGTTGTTCGGCTTCCTATCTCCGCGTCCCGGCGTCGCTGCGGGATGGTCGTGCGGATTGCCGGAGTGAAGTAGCCCTCCCCAGGCGAGGGGGTGAAGCGGATCCAGGCGAGGCGGGCCTACGACACAGGACGAAAAATCAAGGGCTTAGCCGGGACGATTCAGTCGGATCGGTCGTGCTTGCTCGATCTGCTTGCTCAAATCCTTCGTCGTTCGCTCGTTACGGGCCTGGAACTGGCCCGCGCCTCGCTCACTCCTCGGCTTGCGCAAGCATCTGCTTCGCAATCACTTCCCTCCCAACTGAGTCGTCCCGGCTTAGACGTGACCCGATTGCCTCGCCGGACTTCCTCAGGACCATGACGCAATTGTCCGCAAGCTGGATCGACCCAAGGAGCGCCTCCACGCCGGCCAGCACGGCCTTGAGCGGCATCATGGCCTTGCTTTGCTTGTAGGCCGTCGTGCGCTTCAAAAGCTCGGCCCGGTCACGGTCCGCAACGAATTCACCCCGCCCACGCCAGTCCTGGGCGATCACCAGCGGGTTGAAGTGCATCGAGGTTTCCAGGACCGGGGTGAGGCTGGATTGGCCCGACACGAACCGGCGCAGCGTGGAGCGGCTGAAGTAGTTCACGTGCTGGGGGAAGATGTACCGGTACTTCTGGCCCAGCAGCCGGACGGCGAGCGACCGGTAGTTGGGAACCAGGAGGAAGCACACCCCGTTGGGCTTGAGCAACCGCGCCGTCTTCGCAAGGAAATGCCCCGGGTTCTCCAGGTGCTCCATCACCGCCCAAAACGTGACCGCCGACAGGCTCCCGTCGGAGATGGGCGTGTCCAGGTACGACTCCCGCAGGACGCGGATTCCCCGGCTTGCAGCATGGTCCAGCGCCGGCCCCGCGACGTCGATGCCCATGGTCTCGTAGTCGCCCGGGAACCGGGCCCCCAACTGATACAGGAACGCCCCGGTCGAGCACCCGACGTCCAACACCGTCCCGCCCGTGCAGAAGCGCCGGAACAACCTCAACTCCCGGGCAAAGCGTGGCGTGGCGTAGTCGCCCTCGAGCTTGGCTTGCGACAGGTAAAAGGGCCCGGACAACTGGTCGTAATAGGATCCGTCGGCCCAGCCCTTCTCGATCGGGTCGGCGAACACCATCGAGCACGCGTCGCAACCCACGATGCGCAGCGTTTGTTTCTTGAAGCGTTCCGTCGAGGACGAGCCCCCGCAGACGGGGCAAGGGCGGGAGACGAGGCTCGGGTTGGAGGCAAGGTCTTGGCTCATGACTTAGCCGGAACGATTCAGTTGGAAGGAAAGTGATTGCGAAGCAGATGCTTCTGCAAGCCGAGGAGTGAGCGAGGCGCGGGCCAGTACCAGGCCCGTAACGAGCGAACGACGAAGGATTTGCGGAAGCAGATCGAGCAAGCACGACCGATCCAACGGAATCGTTCCGGCTTTGGATG
>CAIRNV010000232.1 GCA_903880005.1 uncultured Verrucomicrobiota bacterium
GGGCATCGATGACACCACGCGCACGCGGAACCGGCCCTGGATGAGCGACTGGATCTGCGCCTGCCATTGCTCGGGGCGGACGAACCCCGGGGTGGCCAGCAACGCGAGGATCTCCTCCGGCGACGACGCCTCGCGCAGGAGGCGGTCAAACGGGCTCCCGGCCGGCACGCCCTCGCGACATTCCGCCGCGAGGACCAGGAGGCCGCCCGGCTTCAGAATCCGAGCCCCGGCGCTCATGCCCTTCACCCCTTGGTAGAGGTTCTGGTCCAGCGGATAGCCGGAGTTCGTGGTCACGACCACGTCGAAGGCGGCCTCCACACGTTGCATGGCGGACTCGCGGACGAAGTCGCGCCCGGCGCGGTGCGCCTGGACCAAGTCCCCGGCGAACACGGCGGTGATTTGGCGCGCCTCGTTCAGGGTCACGTTGAGCAGGAAGCTGGGTCCCACGCGCAGCGCGATGTCCCGAAGCTCTTCCCACAATGGGTTGCCCTCGCAAATGCCAAACGTCGCGCGCGGGTCCGAGAGGTTCGCCGAGCCGTGATTGCTCATCACCGTCTCGACATGCGCGACCCCCGGCATGATTCCCTTGGGCCCACCGCTGAACCCGGCGAAGAAATGCGGCTCGATGAAGCCCGTCACGATGCGGACATCCGCCTCGACGCAATGCCGGTTGATCCACGCGGGCACGCCCGTGCGCGTGGTGCCCAGCGCCACGCAGGCGTCGTGGTTCTCCGGCTCGTGGTTCAGCACCCTGTACCGCGCCACCACCTCCGGCGTCAGCATCTTCTCCAGCTCCGCCCGGGTGTTGGGCCGATGCGTCCCGAGCTGGTTCAACAACGTGACCTGCCCGGGCTCCACGCCCCTCGACTCCAAGTAGGACAACAGCCACGGCAACAGCCGGTGGTTGGGCGTCGCGCGCGTGATGTCCGTGAAGAGGATCACGATCCGGGCGCCCGGCTTGAGCCACGCCGACAGGGGCGCGCAACCCGTCGGCGATTCCAACGCCGCCACCACCGCCGCCCGTTCGTCCGCCAGACCCGGGCGATGTGACGGCTGGATCACCGTGGTCTGGCCTTCGGGCAAATCGACCTCCAGCAACCCCTCTCCGTATGCGAGTCCCACCTTCATGCGCGGGGGGCAAGGTACCCATCGGCCACCCGCGAGCGCGAGACTGGATTCAGCCCCGATCGCGCAGAACCGCCGGGCTTGCCTCGGGGCATGACGTCCGTAGTCTGGCCCCACGATGACGTCGCAGCTCCAGCAATACCTGCCTGTCCTCATGTTCCTCCTGGTCGCCGTTGGGTTCGCCGGCGGGACCCTGGCCTTCTCCGTCGTGGCCGGGAAGACCGGCCGCCGCACCAAGGTCAAGGACTCCGCCTACGAGTGCGGGATGCTCCCGGAGGGCCAGGGCTCGGCGCGCTTGTCCGTGAAGTTCTACCTCGTCGCCCTGTTGTTCGTGCTCTTCGACATCGAGGTGGTGTTCATGTACCCGTGGGCCGTCACGTACCGCGAGATGCTCAAGACCGACGCGGCGGTCGTCCTCGGCGGCATGCTTTCCTTCCTGGGCATCCTGTTCGTCGGCTACCTCTACGCCCTCAAGAAGAACGCCTTCGACTGGAAGCGTTGACCCGGGGCGTGCGGCACGTCGCGGGCTTCTGACTCGGGCGATCCTGAATCCCGGTTGCGGCGCAAACACCGCGCCTTCCTCACATGCCTGTTCAGATCAAGTTTGGCACCAGCGGCTGGCGCGGACTCATCGCCCGCGACTTTACCTTCGAGAACGTCCGCCTCGCGGCCCATGGGGTCGCCCAGTGGTGGCGGGCCCAGCTCGACCAACCCGGCACGCCCATCCACGGGCGCAAGCCCGTCGTCATCCTCGGGCACGACACGCGCTTCCTCGGGCGTGAGTTCGCGCTGGCCGTGGCCGAGGTATTGCAAGCCGCCGGTCTCCAGCCCCTGCTGTGCGAGCGCGACACCCCGACGCCCGTCATCGCTCACACGATCCGAAAACGCCGGGCCATTGGCGGCGTCAACATGACGGCCAGCCACAACCCGGCCGAGTATCAAGGCTTCAAGTTTTCCGTCCACAACGGGGCCGGTGCGCCACCAGAGGTCACCCGCGAGGTGGAGTCCAACATCCGGCAACTCCAGCAACAGGGCTGGGCGTTTCAGGGGGCCATCGTGGGCACCTACACGTGCAAGACCTTCAACCCCGCCCCCGACTACTTCGCGCAGGTGCGTCGGTTGATTGACTTCGACGCCATTCGCAAGGCACGGCTCAAGGTCGCCGTTGAGTTCATGTACGGGACCGGCCGTGGCTACCTCGACACGTTGCTGGAGCAGGACGGCGGGGCGCGGGTCCTGCGCTTCCATGACACGCCCAACCCATCCTTCGGTGGCCACCATCCCGAGCCGAACGCCGAGGGCATGGCCGAGGCACGCAAGGCGATCCTCGAAGGCAAGGCCCAGCTCGGGCTTGGGTTGGACGGCGATGCCGACCGGTTCGGGATCGTGGACCGCGACGGCACATGGCTCGCGCCCAACCAGGTGCTGGCCCTGGCCTTGTATCATCTCAAGAAGAACCGCGGATGGACCGGCTCCGTCGTCCGCACCGTGCCCACCAGCCACCAAGTCGATGCCGTGGCGCGGTTGCTGGGCGTCCCGGTGCACGAGACGCCCGTCGGCTTCAAGTACATCGGCGCCTTGATGGAATCCGAGCCGGTCATCGTGGGAGGCGAGGAATCCGGCGGCTTGAGCGTGAAGGGGCACGTGCCCGAGAAGGATGGCATCCTCGCGTGCCTGCTCATGGCCGAGCTGGTCGCCGTGGAGCGGCGCCCGTTGGGCGCGGTGTTGGCGGACCTGTCGCGCCAGGCGGGCGAGTTCCACACGGACCGCATCAACGTGGCGGTGCCTGCGGACCGGAAGGAGGAGTTGCTGGGGCGGTTGGCGCAGGGCATGGACACGTTTGCAGGCAAGGCCGTGCGCGAGTTCATCACGAAGGACGGATTCAAGTTCGTCCTGCCCCACGATGAGTGGGTGGCCTTCCGGGCGTCCGGCACGGAGCCGTTGGTCCGGTGCTATCTCGAGGCCAAGTCCCAGGCCAGCCTCCGCAAGCTGGCTGCCTCCGCGCGCAAGGTGCTGGCCGCCTAGGGCTTCAGGGGACGTTGAGGACCACCGCAGTCGTCCCATGTCAGGGGCGGTGCCTGCATCCGCTTCGCGAATGCACCGGCGCCTTCTGAACGGCGGGGCTTGGTTTCCGTCCATCCCTTGGAAACCAATCGCATGGAGATCTTCGCCTTGTCCCTCCCTCCGTCGGTGTGTCGTCCGGAAGACCCGGTGGAGGCCCCAGCACCGGTCACGCCTTTGAAAGGCCGTGCGCGGCATCTCCCGTGGCCGGCAGGAGCCGCGGGGCTCTTGATGCTGGCCGGATGTGCCACCGGGCCGGACTTCGCCACGTACCACGCCACCTTGGCGCCACCCAAGGAGGGCGAGGCGCGCGTCTGGTTCTATCGCCCCAGCAAGTTCCTGGGCAGCGCGGTGCAGCCCATCGTCTTCGTCAATGGCGAGGAGGTAGGTAAGGCCCAGCCGGGCAGTTTCTTCTACGCGGACCGTCCGCCTGGAACGTTCGAGATCCAATGCACCACGGAATGGGCCGACAAGGCGCAGCTCACGGTCACGACCAACCAGGCGCACTACGTCCGCCTGACGATGTTGCCGGGCGTGTTCGTGGGACATGTGCTGCCCAAGGTCGTGCCGGAGCCGCAGGCGCTCCGTGAGATGGGCAAGTGCCGGTTGATCACGGCGGACGGTCGGAACAAGGATTGGAAAGCCCCCGCCCAGCCGGACGCACCCCCCAAGGCTGCGTCCGGGCATGTCCATTGACCTGGGCCGGAGCGCTCGCGTCCAGGAACGGCGGCGCGGCATGAGATCGCA
>CAIRNV010000233.1 GCA_903880005.1 uncultured Verrucomicrobiota bacterium
CTTGGGGGTGCGGTTCAACTGCAACAAGTGCCATGACCACCCGTTCGAGCGCTGGACGCAGAACCAGTACTACGAGTTCGGCGCGTTCTTCGCCCAGGTGGCCTTCAAGCGGGGCACGCTCGGGCGCGACGTCCTCATCCGCGGCAACGAGACCTACGCGTCGGAGCAGGTGTCCGAGGAGATCGTCTATCGGAATTACAACGGCGGCGACGTGCGGCACCCGAAGAACGACGCGGTCATGCCGGCCATGGTTCCCTACGGCAAGGCGCGGGCGGCGAAGGGCGACGAGGACCCGCGGGCCGCGTTCGCCGAGTGGCTGACCTCGCCCGAGAACCCGTACTTCGCGCGCTCCACGGTGAACCGCTTCTGGAGCTACTTCATGGGTCGCGGGATCATCGACCCCGTGGACGACATCCGCGCGGGCAACCCGCCGAGCAACCCGGAGCTGTTGGCATGGCTGGAGCAGGGGTTCGTGAAGTCGGGCTTCGACCTGCGCTGGCTGATGCGGACGATCTGCACGTCGCGCACGTACCAGTTGAGCATCGTGCCCAATCGCTGGAACGAGGACGACCTCTCGAACTTCTCCCATGCGTTGCCGCGGCGGTTGTCGGCGGAGCAATTGCTGGACGCGGTGGCGGTGGCGACGGGGCATCGGCCGCGGTTCAAGGACATGCCGGAGGGGGCGCGCGCGGTGGAGGCGCCGGACGGGATGGTGGGCGGGGCGGACTTCCTTGCGTTGTTCGGGCGTCCGAAGCGGCAAAGCGCCTGTGAATGCGAGCGCGCGGGCAACGTGACGTTGGCCCATGCGTTGAACCTCGTGAACGGACCCACGCTGGGCGAGTGCGTGACGGCCCCCGGCAACGCCGTGGCGCGCATCGCGCAGGCCGAGCCGGACGACCGCAAGGTCATCGAGCACATCTACCTGTCGTGCCTGTGCCGGATGCCGACGGACAAGGAGCTGGCGTCGGTGCGTCTGGGCACGGGCGACGAGCGTTTGTCCGGCGCGCAGGACCTTGCCTGGGCGCTGCTGAACAGCCCGGCCTTCCTCTTCAACCGTTGAACCGCCCGCGACTTCACATCCAACCACCCACACCACCACACCCATGATCTCCATTCCCGGCGAATACGGCGCGACGTGCGATGGCTTTTCCCGACGCGAGTTCCTGCGCGTTGGGGGCGCGGGCCTCGCGGGCCTGAGCCTTGCCAACATCCTGAAGCTCCAGGCGGGGCAGTTGCCCACGGCGGGTCCGGCGGCCGGCCAGCCCAAGAACGGATGGGGCCGCGCGAAGTCGGTGATCTTGCTCTACCTGCAAGGTGGGCCGAGCCACATCGATATCTGGGACCCCAAGCCGGACGCGCCGTCGAACATCCGCGGCGACTTCAAGCCCATCCGAAGCAAGGTGCCCGGCATCCAGTTGAGCGAGGTGATGCCGAAGCTGGCGCAGCACATCGACAAGGCGACGCTGATCCGTTCCATGAGCTACACGCCGGTGGGGTTGTTCAACCACACGGCGGCCATCTACCAGATCATGACCGGCTACACGCCCGACCGCGTGTCGCCCTCCGGCCAGCTCGAGCCGCCCGCGCCCAACGACTTCCCCCACCTGGGCTCGCAGGTCGCCCGGTTGCGCCCGCCCGAGGTCCCCATGCTCCCGTTCGTCATGCTCCCGCGCCCGTTGCAGGAGTCGAACGTCATCGGGAAGGGCGGCACGGCGGGGTTCCTCGGCGCGGCGTACGACCCGTACTATTTTTACCAGGACCCTGCGAAGGAGCTGAACCTGGCGGACCTCACGCTGCGCCCCGAGGTGTCGCGCGAGCGGCTGGACCGGAGGTCGAAGCTGTTGAAGTCGGTCAACGACGCGATGCCGGCGATGGAGAAGGCCGTGGAGAAGTACGCGCTCGAC
>CAIRNV010000234.1 GCA_903880005.1 uncultured Verrucomicrobiota bacterium
TCCCCCAGTCTCCCCAGCACCCCGGAGGGGTACCAACCCGGTCGCGTTCCCGGCCCTGGCATCCATGCCTTACACGTTGCCTCTTCCGACAGCTTGCCCTCGGCAAGGATGACCTTCAGGTCCAGCACCACCTCATCGCACCCGCAAGCCATGAGGGTCGGCGGATGACTACGAATCATTCCCGGACGCCTGAACCCAATATCAAAGCTTCGGATAAGCCGGAACGATGCAGTTGGGAGGGAAGTGATTGCGAAGCAGATGCTTGCGCAAGCCGAGGAGTGAGCGAGGCGCGGGCCGGTACGAGGCCCGTAACGAGCGAACGACGAAGGATTTGCGCAAGCAGATCGAGCAAGCACGACCGATCCAACTGAATCGTCCCGGCTAAGGCCCACCAGCCAGGTGTTCCCGAACTCATCCCCCGTTCCGGCCGTCCCCCGCCGTCGCATCCGGCGCGGCTTCCGGCTCCACGTCCACGGACACCCTCAACACGTGGCTCCCGCTCCCCACCAGGACGCCGCGCACCGGGCTGACGTCCGAAAAGTCCCGCCCCCACGCCACCGTCACGTGGCGGTCCGATGGCAACAGGCCGTTCGTGGGGTCCAGTTCCAGCCAGCCCAGCCCAGGGCAGTAGGCCGACACCCACGCATGGGTGGCATCCGCCCCCACCAGCCGCGCTTGGCCCGGCGGCGGCACGGTCTCGATGTAGCCCGAGACGTAGCGGGCAGGCAGGCCGAGGCTCCGCAGGCAGCCCAGCATCACGTGGGCAAAGTCCTGGCAAACACCACGCCGCCCCGACAACACCTGCTCCACCGGCGTCGAGACCGTCGTGGCCCGGGGGTCGAACTCGAACTCCTCGTGGATCCGTCGGCACAGGTCGCGGACCCCGTCGAGCCAAGGCCTCCCCACGGGGAAGGAATGCCGCGCGAACGCGGCGCACGCCGGGCCACGACGCACGTGCGGCGAATCAAAGCGAAACTCCCCGGCCTCCACCGCGTCCGACCATCCCTCCGCTGCGCACGCCTTGGCCACGTCCTGCCATGGCGGCGTCTCGATGCCATCCGTGGAAGGCACCGGGTCCACCTCAACCCGGCAACCCATCACAATCTCCATCTGCCGGTGCGCGCCCTCGATGGTGACCACCTCGGCGTGGTTTCCGAAGACATCCATCCGCGTGGAGCGGGAGGAGGGCAGGGGCTGTACGATGACGTCAAACCCCTGCACGCGCTGGCGCGCCGTCGCCCGGGGTTGGAGGTGCAGCAGGTGATGGGACACCGACACCTCGGCCTCGTAGTGGTAGGTGGTGACGTGGGTAATGCGGTAGCGCTGCATGGACGTCGTGGTTAGCTGGTCCGCACCACCGCGTGGCTGAAGTACCGGAGGGTGAGGTGATCCGAGATGGCCCGCAGGCCCGCCGCGAGCCTCCCCACCAGGCCATCCAGGTCCTCCGCGTCGCCGGCCTCGGCGCGCGAGCCAAGGTCGCCGAGGTCGGCGCCGTGGAGCGTGTCCACCACCTGGAACAACGCCCGTTCCTCGGCGGGCTCGCCGCCCTTCCAGCGGTCGCGCGGCAGGAACTCGAGGTGTTCCCCCAAGGCCTCCAGTTGGAACGCCAGCGCCCTGGGGTTGCTTTCGTCCGCCATCAACAAGTCCAGCACCGTCGCCAGGTGCACCTGCTCGAAGTAACGCCTCCGGTAGGTCATCACCGAGTCCGCCACCTCCAGCAGCGGCACCAACGTCGCCGGGCCATGGCCCCCTGTGCGCACCACGGCGCGGGTGAGGTCCAGCAGGTTCATTCCCCGCTCCAGGCGCCGCCCAACCTCCAGGAACCGCCACGCATGACCGCGCGTCATGTTTTCCAGCTCCATCCCGCTGAACGCCGCCAAGTCCATGACCAACGTGTTCAACAGCGCCGGCACGTCCTCGATCCGGGCCGGCCCCGAACCCGCGCGGCCGTGGCCCTGCAATCGCTGGAAAATCCGCCAGGTGTCGTTCGACAGCCGGTCGCGCACGCCGGACGTGATGTACCGCAGCCGCCCGAGGATTTCCCGGACGCTGCCCGGGCGCTGGGCCGACGTGACCAAGGCCATCAAGCCCTCGGCCAGCTCGGCCTCGCCGGCCTCCTTGCCAAAGCGGTCCGGGAAATGCCCCAAGGACACCCATGCCTGGACGAGGCCCGCCAACTCCGCCTGGGCATCGGGCGTGGACTCGCCGCCCAGCCGATGAAAGGTCGCGCGCAGCAATCGCGCATGGTGCTCCAACCGCTCGGCGTAACGGCCCAGCCAGAACAGGTTGTCCGCCACACGGCTCGGGACGTCCGCCGGCGCGCGTTCCAATCGCACCACCTGCCCGCCGGGCCGCAGCAGCGTCACCGGCTCCACCGGGCCTTCCGCCAGCACCCATGTATCCTTCGCGCCACCGCCCCGTTGCGACGACACCAGCGGCGAGTCCGGCGACGGCGAAAACCGTGCCAGCCCGCCCGGCATCACGACATGCCCGCCCTTGCCGTCCGCCGCGATGTACGCGCGCAGCACCATCGGGCGTGGCTCCCAGCGCTCGCCCGTCCACAGCGGCGTCGTGGACAATTCAATGCGCTCCTGGGCCACGTGGTCGGCCGGCGAGGCCTTCACCCGCGCCAGGAAGCGCTCCCGGTCCACGCGGTCTTGCTCCTCCCCAAAGACCGGGTCCGCCGCGCCGCCAAACGTCCGCTTCCACACCATGCGCTCCGGTGACGCCACGGCCGCCCGAAGTCCCTCCGGCGTGCCCGCCCACCAGGTCTGTGCCCCCGGCAGCAGCAGGTCCTCGCCCAGCCACGCCTTCGCCAGCATGGGCAGGAACGGGAGCAACGCCGGCGACTCCACCACGCCCGACCCCAACGCGTTCGCGATCACCACATGGCCGCAACGCGCCGCGTCCACAAGGCCCGCCACCCCCAGGAACGAGTCCGGCCGCAGCTCCAGCGGGTCGCAAAACGTGTCGTCCACCCGCCGCAGGATCACGTCCACCGGACGCAGCCCCTCCAACGTCTTCAGGTACACGCGCCGGTCACGGACCGTCAGGTCGCCGCCCTCGACCAAGGGGAAGCCCAGGTACCGCGCGAGGTAGGAATGCTCGAAGTACGTCTCGTTGTAGGGCCCGGGCGTGAGCACCACGACCGACGGCGTCGCGGCCGCGCGCGGCGCCGCCGCCCGCAGGCCGTCGCGCAAGCCACCAAAGAACCCAGCCAGGCGCGCCACGCCGCATTCCCGGAACTCGTCGGGCAACACCCGCGACACGATGATGCGGTTCTCGAGCGCGTAGCCGGCCCCGGAAGGGGCCTGGGTGCGGTCCGCCAGCACGCACCACGTGCCATCCGGCCGCCGCGCCAAGTCCACCGCATGCAGGTAGATGTGGCGCCCGCCCGGCGGGACCAGGCCATGGCAGGCGCGCAGGTAGGCGCCGCTGGCGTGGACGACCGGCGCCGGAAGCCACCCTTCGCGCAGGCTGGCTTGCTTGCCGTAAAGGTCGGCCAGCAGCGCGTCCATGAGCCGCGCCCGCTGCACGAGCCCGCGCTCGATGCCCGCCCATTCCTCGGCCGTCACGCACGCGGGCACCAAGTCCAGGAGCCAGCCACGCGACAACCCGTCGTCGGAACCGTACACGTTGTAGGTGACGCCGTGCTCGCGCAGCAGGCGCAACGCGCCGTCGCGGCACCGGCCCAGCTCGTGCGGACCCATGGCCGCCAGGCGCGGCATCAGGGCCGACCACGCGGGCCGAAGCGAGCCGTCCGCCGCCAGCAGCTCGTCATGGACCCCGGGCATGGACCGATACCCTGCAAGGCCCCCGTGCCCCGCCGTCGGCTTCGCGTCCACGTCCTTCATCCGAATCAGGTTGGGCCACGCGCCCCGCCGCATGCAACACATGGCCTCCCGCCCGTCGCACCCGGCCTCGCGCGCCCGCCCAGGACCGCCCGGGCTACTTCAGCTCGTGCGACGAGACCTTGATGCCCTTCTTGAACGAGTTGAACCCGAAGGGCGTGGGCGTGTACTCGCCCACCAGGGAGACATCCGCCTTCTTGGGCACCTCCAGCCCGGTGAGGTGGTAGCTCGCGTTGACGAACATCCGGCGCAGGTCCTCGCTCAGGAGGTCCGTCGCCGCGCCGATCGTGCTGCACAGGACCTTGGCCTTGCGACCCTCGCCCGAGGGCACCTCGCGGAGCCACACCAACGGCATGATCGCCTTGGACAAGTTCGGGCCGTCGTCCGGCTTCATCCCCTTCAGCACTTGGCCGTGCAACAGCACCGTGGCGTCCGCCGGGAAGTCCGGGTTGACGCCGTACACGTCCGTCGGGCCGAACACGTCGTTCACGGACCTCAGGATGGGGTGGGCGCGGTGGCGACCGTCGATGACGCCGCGGGTGGCCTCGCCGCCGTGGTTGCCATGGTGGTACGTCCACGTCTCGCCCACGGTCATGCCGCCGAAGCCGCCGCCCTTGGCGGTCCAGGAATACTTCGCGTAGGGGCTTTGCTTGTTGCGCTCGTAGTTGAAGGCGTGCGTCGCCGTGCGAACCACAATCATGGGCTTCCCCGTCCCGAGGTAGTCCACGAAGTGCTTCATGTCCGCGTCCGGCAGCTCCCGGAACCGGAACTGGTTCACGACGAGGTCCGCCGACCCCAGCAAGTGCATGCCGGGGATGTGGGTCTGGTTGTTGGGGTTGATGGTGCCGTCGGCGTCCTGCGTGAACAGGACGGTGCAACGGAACCCATGCCGTTGGCTGAGGATCTTGCCCATCTGGGGCAGGCCTTCCTCGGATCGATACTCCTCGTCGCCGGACAGGAGCACGATGTGCTTGCCGTTGGCGGTGCCGGCCTTGGGCTCATAGACGACCCACGGCTCGGCGTGGGCAACGACGGAGGCGGCGGCCATGAAGGCGACGAGGACGGGCCAGGAGTTCATGCGCGTAGGATGCACCAACTGCCCGGCGGGTGGGGAAGACAAAAGCCTCGGGAAGGTTCCACAACCCACAGACCGGCGAGGCCCACGCCAACGCAGGGACCGCCTTCGGATCGACACAAAATTTTCTGCCAAGAAACCGGGTTGAATCTTGTCGTGTTTTGCCTCGTCTCGATAGCCTTGCGGCTCACAACGCCGTCACGAGCTCACCAGTATGCATTTCCATCACACGCTTCGCCGCGCCCGCAGGGTCGCCGCCTTCACCCTCATCGAGATCCTTCTCGTCATCGTCATCATCCTGCTCCTGGCCGGCGCGCTCGTCGTCTTCGTGCTCCCCCAGCAGAAGGGTGCCGAGAAGAACACCACGCGCCTCCTCCTCCAAAACGTCGCCACCGCCCTCGACTCGTATCGGCTCAACCTCGGCCACTACCCCACCGAGCAGGAGGGCGGCCTCGATGCCCTCCTCAAGAAACCCTCCTTCGAGAAGGAATCGATGGGCGACAAGTGGACCGGCCCCTACCTCAAGCCCGGCACCGTCCTCGACGACCCGTGGGGCAACAAGATCCGCTACGAGCTCGCGGATCGGTCCTCCCCGGACGCCGACAAGAACGGCGGCCTCCCCTACAAGCTCTTCTCCGTCGGTCCCGATGGCCAACCCGACACCGACGACGACGTGAAGCTGTACAACGACGACCCCGGCCAGCCGAAGTCGCAGCCGTAGCCCGGTCGTCGCAACGTCCACCGCCGCCACTCCCTCCATGCCACGCCGGAATCGAGCGCCATCGCTCCATTCCGGCGGCTTCACGCTCGTCGAGCTTCTCCTCGCCGTCGCCCTCCTCGCGCTGCTCCTCGCCGCCGTCGCCTTCAACTTCTCCTCCCTCCAGCAAGGCCAGGCACTCGAGCAGGGTGCCTCCCAGTTCGAGTCCCTCCTCCGCCTCGCGCGCGCCCACGCGGCCCTCTCCGGACACAACGTCCTCGTCGCCCTCGTGCCAGCCTCAGCCTCCACCGCCGGCGGTCCCTCCCAGGATCCCGTCCCGCCCGACGCCATGGCCCTCGCGGTCCTGGCCCAGCCCGACCCGCTCCGGAACCCGTCGCTTCTCGTTCCCATCCCGGGGGCCACCGCCTTGCTGCCGTCCTTGGCCGAGTTGATCCAGATCGAGGTCCCGCTTCCGCAAGGCACCCCACTCCAGGGCGACGCCGGCCCCGGCCCCGGCCTCTCCTCCAGCAACAACGTCCCCGACGCCTCCAATCCATCCGCCTATCCTCCGGCCGCCGAATCCCAAGGCCCGGGGCTACCCTCCGTCCAATCCCTCCTCACCTTCCGTCCCGACGGCTCCGCCAACGCCACGTCCTTCACCTTGGTCTCGACGGACCCCGACGACACCCGCCGTCTCCTGCTCGCGTTCGATCCCATCTCGGTCTCCTTCCAGCGCCGCATCGTCTCCGCGTCCGCCTCCACCAACGACGCCGTGGTCGTGACCGACGAGGAGGTCCCCGAGGACGTCACCCCGGAAGCCACGAAACCATGAGGGCGCGTCACGTCCATCCCCGCGCACGCGCCGCCGTCCTGCTCGAGGTCCTGCTCGCCCTGGCCCTCTTTGTCGTCGCCTCCGCCATCGTCACCGCATCGCTCAACGCCTCCCTGCGTTCCCTCGATCGCCAGCGTCTCCAACTCCACGCCGCCAACCTGTCCGCCTCGGTGCTCGCCGAGATCCAACTAGGCATCCGTCCTTCCACCCCCTCGCCGGCCCAGCCCATCGCGGCGCCGCAGGACGCGTGGTCCGTCGAGGTTGCGCCCCACGACGCCCCGCCTGACTTCTCCGGCGCCCAACCCCTCGAGCACGTCCAGGTCATCGTCCGTCATCGATCCGAGCCCGTCGTCCAGCGCCTTTCCCTGCGCCTCGCCCCCGTCGCCGCCCTCAACGCCCTCGGCCCCGGGGCTTCCCCCACGCCATGAACCGCGACGCGTGCCACCTTGGCCGGAACGATGCAGTGGGGTCGGTCGTGCTGGCTCGATCTGCTTGCGCAAATCCTTCGTCGTTCACTCGTTACGGGCCTCGTACCGGCCCGCGCCTCGCTCACTCCTCGGCTTGCGCAAGCATCTGCTTCGCAATCACTTCCCTCCCAACTGAATCGTCCCGGCTTAGGGCCGTCGCGGCCGCCTTCACCCTCATCGAGGTCCTCCTTGCCGTCGGCGTTGCCACCGCCCTCCTCCTCGCCGCGCTGTTCTTCTATCGCCAAGCAACGCAGCTCCGGGCCGACATCCTCGCGTCGTCCACGCAGCTCGCCGCCCTCCGCCTGACGCTCGACCAGCTCGCCGCGGACCTTCGCACCGCCGTGCCCGTCCCCGGTCGCTCCTTCATCGGCGGCCCCGCCTCCATCGAGTTCGCACGGTTCGCGCCCCCGCCGGACGCCCCTGCCGCCGCCCTCACCAACCTCGTCCCCAATCCTCCGCGCGCCCCGCTCGAATCCGTCGTCCTCTCCACCCTCATCCAACAGGACGGCACCAACCTCGTCGTCCAAGGCATCTCCCGGCGCACGCAACCCGTCGGCGGCGCGGTGCCGGCGCCCGCCGCAACGCCCTTCACCAGCGCACCCATCGATCCCGACCCCAACCTCGCCAGCGGCCCGACCGACGCCCTCGCGCAGGGCCTCGATCCGGTCGCCAACCGCCCCGGTCCCACCAACGCCCCGGTTGCGTCCGCGCCCTCGGCGCAGGGTTCGCCCTTGCTGCCCGTGCGCTTCCTTCTCCTTCGTTACTGGAACGGAGCCGATTGGCAGGACTCCTGGCTGGCCCCCGTCCCGCCCCAAGGCGTCGAGGTCACCCTCGGCCTCGAGCCCCTCCCCCACGACATGCCGCCCGAATACTACCCCCACGAGCGCTTCACCCGCGTCGTCTTCATCCCGGCCGGCCAACGCCCCGAGTCCACCAACAACCTCCCCCAAACCCCACCCGCCGCCGCGGAGGCCTCGCCATGACGACGCGCCCTCCCAACCCCCGCCGCCCCGGCTTCGCCCTCTTGGCCGTCCTCGTCTTCGTCTTCCTCCTCTCGATGGTGTCGGCCAGCCTCCTGTTCCAAGCCACGGCCGACGAAGCCGCGTCCCATGCCAGCGCCGACTCGGAACAGGCATGGGCCACGGTGCTCTCCGGAATCCACGAGGTCCTGCGCACCTGCCCCACGGCGGGCGGGCCCGAGCCGGACTGGCAGGACAACCCCGCCCGGTTCAAGCACCAGCTCGTTCACGACGACGGTGCCCAGCAATGGTTCTTCTCCGTCCTGGCGCCGGCGCCGCCCGACTCGTTGGCGCCCGTCCGCTTCGGCCTCTGCGACGAGGCGTCCCTCCCGCAAAAGGCCGGCGAATCGTCCACCTCGCCCGGAGCCATCGCGGTCGCCCCCTTCGTGCCGCCCGACCCCCACCCGGATCCCGACCTCACCCTTGCGGGTCGGCCTCGTTGCCGGCTGGACGATCCGGCCTCACCGCTGCCATCCGACCCGTTGCCCGAGGGATTCACCAACTACATCGCCGCGGTCCGTGGATCCCGAACCCTTCTTTCCCACCCCGCAGCCGTCCTCGAGGCGTCCATCAACGTCCCGGACGCCGCGGGTGCCCAGGTCGTCGTGCCGTCCGGCATCACGTCGGAGAACCTCGGTGTCGTCCTCGACTTGTTCACGACGCGGCCGGCGGGCTCGGCCCCTTCGCTCGTCAACGTCAACACGGCCTCCGCCGTCGCGCTGTCCCAGGTGCCCGGCATCGACCTCCCCCTCGCCGAATCCATCGTGTCCACCCGCACCGCCATCGCGCCCGACCGCCGACGGACGCTCGCGTGGCTCGTGCAGGAGGGCACGATGCCCGCCGACGTGTTCAAGGCGATCGCGCCGCATGTGTGCGCGCGCTCGTACCACTTCCAATGCCGCGTCGCGGCCTACGCGCTGCCCTCCGGCCAGTTCCGCGTCTTCGAGCTGCACATCGACGCAACCGCCGAGGCCCCAAAGATCACGCGCCTGCGCGATGTCTCTCGCCACGGATTCCCGATCGACTTCAAGCTGCTCGTGAATGAAACCGAGGCCCCGCAGGCCTCGGCGCCGCGCCGCGCCGATCCTGCAACGCCTCGCCACCAAGAGCGACATGGCTGACGCCGTCACATCCACCGGCCCGCGCGTCCTTCGCTTGCCCTTCAAGAGGCAGGCGCGTCCCCGTACGCCCACGGTGGTCACGGCCCTCGACATCGACGGCTCCACGCTTCGCGTCTGCCAAGTCACCCCGCGGACCCCCCAACCATCCATCGACCGGCTCGCCGCCTCGCCGCTTGAGTTTCCCCCGGACGCCAACCGGGCCGACCCCGCCGTCGTGGGCACCGCCGTGGGCCGCGCCCTCGCCAAGCTCCGCATCAAGCCCGCCTCCGTCGTCCTGGGCATCCCCCGCGCGCAAGTCGTCCTCCGCACCCTTCTCCTGCCCCCCGCCGACAACCCCGGCCAGCTCGCCAGCCTGGTCCTCTTCCAGGCGGGTCGCGACCTTCCATTCCCCGCCTCGGACGCCGTCATCGACTTCCAAGTCCGCCGCACCGTCCAGCTCCCGTCGCGCCCGTCGCCGCCGCCCGGCCAATCCCCCCCCGCACCCTCCGCACCCCCTGCCATCCCGGACGGCCCCGAGTCCCGCGTCGAGGTCCTCGTCGCCGCCGTCAAACGCGACACCGTCGAGTTCCACCGCACCCTCGCGGAGAACGCGGGCCTGAAGCTCGCCGCCCTCGGCTTCCTCCCGCACGCCCACGCCCGGACCATCGACGCCTGCCACGTCGCCGACGCCGACGCCGCCTTCGCGCTCGTGTCCCTCCGGCCCGACGAAGCCACGCTCGAAATCCTCTCCCACGAGGCCCTCCTGTTCTCCCGCGCCTCCACCTTCACCCCGGCGCCCCAGGAGGCCGCCCCGGCAGCCGACCTCGCCGACCCCTCCGTCCTCGCCCCCAAGCCCGAGCCGCTGTCCCTCGTCTCCTTCGCCGTCCGCGAGACCGTCCGATCCCTCCACGCCTTCTCCGGCATCGAGCCCGACACCTCCGTCACCAAGGTCGTCGTCGCCGGCGCCACCGGGCTCGAACCCGACCTGGCCAAGGCCCTCGCCGAACGCCTCGGGCTCCCCGCCACCCACCTCGACCCCGCCGCCTCCCTCGACATCCCCGCCGAATCCCGCGCCGATGCCTCCGGAGCCCTCGCCGTCCTCGGCCTCGCCCTCGGTCTTGCCGACGCCGTCGGCCTCGCCTTCGACTTCCTCAACCCGAAGCGTCCGCCCATCCAACGCGACCTTCGACGCCTCAAGTCCCTCGCCGCCGCCGCCGCCGTCGCCGCCCTCTTCGTCGTGCTCCTCGTCGTCCGCACCACCTTGATCCGACGCGAGACCGCCGTCCTCGACGCCGCCCGCGCGGAACTCAACGACGCGAAGAAAAAATCCCCCTTCTATCGCAAGACCCTCCAGCAGGCCGCCTCCGTCGAGGAATGGCTGGGCTCCGATCGCGACTGGACCGACCTCTACGCCCATCTCTCCGCCATCCTCCCCCCGGCCGAGGACATCTACCTCAAGACCTTCACCGTCACCGGCCAAGGCTCCATCCGCATCGGGGTCCAGGCCCGCTCGGGCGAGACCATCGCGCGACTCGAGCAAAAGCTTCGCGCGGCCGGATACGACGTCCGCCCCGTCGCCATCACCCCGGGCTCCGACCGCTTCGGGTACGACTTCGCATCCACCGTCGAGTTCATCCTCCCCAAGAAGCTCAAGATCGACCTCCCCGCCCTCAAGACCCCTCCGCGTCCCTCCGACGACGCCTCCCTCGACCCCGCCGTGGCCAAGAAGGGAGGCCAGGGATGAAGCGCTCCGAGAAAATCCTCGCGTCGGCCCTCGGTGGCATCCTCGTCCTGTTCGGCGGGTTCTTCGTCGTGCGCTCCGTCCTCCTCCGCCCCGTCAACGACCTCCGCAAGCAAACCGCCGCCACCCGCGAGGCCACCAGCAAGATCCACGCGGAGCGCCGCGCGTTCTTCCAAGCCGAGGACAAGCTCCGTGCCCTCGCCCTCCGCACCTTCGCCGAATCCATCGACGAGGCCTCCGCCAAGTCCGGCGAAACCGTCACGCGCACGTTGCTCGACTCCCGCCTCGACGAGGGCGACTTCACCCGAATCCCCGTCGGCCCCCGCAAGCTTCGCGGTGCCGCCGAGATCGGCTGGGCCGTCCAAGGCGACGGCTCCCTCTCCAACGTCGTCAACCTCCTCTTCCTCCTCAACGAGTCCCCGTGGCTCCACCGCGTCGAGGGCCTCTCCCTCTCCACCGGTGACCGCCCCGGCAACGTCCGCGTCCGATTCCGCTTCCTCACCCTCGTCCTCGATCCTTCCCCCGACGTCACCCGCACCAACCTCGCCGGCAAGCTCTCGCTCGACTCCCCGGAACGTCACCTCCTCAACCCCATCGTCGCCCGCGACCTCCTCCGCCCCTACATCAAGCGCCCCCCGCCGCCCCCCGCTGCCGTCGCGGGCCCAGGATCCGCCGGCTCCGCCCCCAACACCCCCGCCGGGCGCGTCCCCGGACCCGAGGCCCTTCGCGTCGTCTCCTTGTCCGAGTGGGACGGCCAACCCGAGGTGCACGTCCGCGACGTCAATGCCCAGCGCACCCTCCGCTACCGGCCCGGCGACGAACTCGCCGGCGGCACCATCGTCCTCATCGACTACCGCCCCCTCCCGTCGCCCTCCAGTCCATCGCTCCTTTCCCACAGCCGCGTCATCCTTCGCATCGGCGCCGATTTCTGGGCCATCGAACGCGGCCGTTCCCTCGCAGACAAACGCAAGCTCGCCCCCTCCGAGATCCCGGAATCCCTCGCCCGCACGCCATGAGCCACCTTCCTCGCCATTCCTGCCCCTCCCTTTCCCCCATGAACGCCATCGCCTCCTTGGGCACCTCCCCCCGCCTTCGCCTCGCCCCGGCCCTCGCCCTCGCCCTCAGCCTTGCCTTCGGGCCCCGATCGGTCGCCCAAACCCCACCCCAGGCCAACGCCGCGCCCGCCGCGCCCGCGGCCACGGCCACGCCCCAGCCCGCCCCCCGCGAAATCGTCGTCTCCGGCCAGGTCAAGACCAGCGCCGCCCAGACCAACGCCCCCGCCCGCGGCATCCGCTTCCAGTTCGACGGCATCCCCTACGCCGACGTCCTCGAACGCTTCGCCCAGATGGCCGGCAAGCCCCTCCTCGCCGACACCAACGTCGTCGGCACCCTCTCCTACAACGACCCCAACCCCTACTCCTTCCCCGA
>CAIRNV010000235.1 GCA_903880005.1 uncultured Verrucomicrobiota bacterium
CTTCTGCGTCTCGATGGCCGTCTCCAGTGCCTTCTCGACGACCTTGCGGGCCATCTCGATCCCGTCGATGGCCGCCTTGGCCGCGTTGGCACCCGTCGTCACCGCCGCCTTTGCAGGGGCCAGCACATCGCCACCCGACGCGACACCGGCTATGACCGAGTCAGGAACTCCCTCCTTCGTGGATTCCTTGGAGTCCTCCAGCGCCTCCTTCACCAGCTCCTGATAATCCGACACAAGGTCGTTGACCGCTTTGGCGTCGGCCAAGACCTCGTCCTGGACCGTGATCTCAAGCGCAGTGGCGTGCTGCTTGTGCATCAAGGCCATCAAGGCCTTGAACTGGGTCGCGGCGATCGCGAGTTCCTGGCGGGAGCCCTCGGCATCCCGGATCGACGAGGCGAGCCTACCATGGGCCGCGATCACGTCCGAGATGGCCTGCTGCAGCTTGCCGGGCGACGCGCGCCTTCCCGTCCAGGACTCGGGCTTCACGAAGAACCCATGCGCGTCCACCGTGAAGTCCATCAACTGATTGGTCTTGTACCACACGTTCTCGCTGTAAGGCCGCCAGTTGTCGCCGATCACCTGAGCCACCCAATCCTCCGGCTCCACCTCGCTGGGCTCGAGGTCCCCCTCGGTCCCCAAGACGAAGTTGCGCTGGATGCTGATCTTGATTTCCAACGGCGGATCCAACTCGAGCCGTCCGCTGAACGTGCTCTCGACCGTGTCCACGTACGGATAATGGACGAGGTCCGGCCCCGAATACCCCTGCGGCCATGTCTTGCCCGGCCCGATGTCATCCGGGTACGGCGTGCCGTAGAGCTCGATCAGGGCATTCTTATAGGCGGTCTCCTGCTTCACCACCGACGCCCGCAATTCGTCCAGCGAATCCTCCTCCGAACGCATGAGCTGGGTGACGTCCTTCGCGTCGTCGAAGGATGCCACCGCGTTGTTCAAGGCCACCTTGGCGCGCTGGTAGATCTGCTCGAAGTGGGTCCCGTTCTGCGACCCGACGATCACGGTGGGGTCCAGGTCAAAGGCCACGCCACCCTCCGGGATGCCCATCGGGCTGTTGCCGCCCTCGGCCCCATCGACCGACGTCTGGATGGCCGCGCCGATGCTCGCCAATTCCTGGAGTTCCGGCACGGTCGTGCGGTCCACGCGCTGGATGCCCTCGTGCTCGGGGTCTGGATCGACGGGCGGCAGCACGGCGTTGCCCACCACCCAATGCACGTAGCTGCCCTGCCCCGTCCGCGTGGCCCAGTGGTCCAAGCCCCAATGCCGCGTCACGCGTCGGGTGCCTTCCGGCGTCGTATAGGTCGCCTGGGCATTCGTGCGGGTCGCGCCAAACTGCTCCCAGGCGTCCACCTTGGGCCCGTAGGACTTGCGCCATGTCAGGTCCACCACCTGCTGCCCGGCCCGCGCCAAGGACACGGCGCCGGCGGCAAACTTTCGCTCGTCTTGGTAATCGACCGCGACGGGCTGGCCCAGGACGTTCACGGCCTCGATGCGTGGCATCCAGTCGAAGCGGGAGTTCATGAGCAGCGAGTAGTATCCCTTGATCGACGTGAGGTAATGCCCATAGGCATCGCCATGGCCTTGCGGGTACATCAACGAGGCGTCCTGGGCGTTGATGATGCCGTCGGGGTTCTTGCTGGCGTCCTCCTTGATGTTGTAGTTCAGCGCATAGACCACCTCACCAGCGCTGATGCCGCGCGTGTAATTCCACACGAGCCGGTTGTACACGGGGGGCGTGCGGACGCCTGGCACCAGGAAGTCGTCGCGCCCGCGGAGCAAGGCCAGCTCCTCGTCCGCGAGGTTGGCGACCTGCCCCTTGAAGGCGAACAACGCCGTGGCCACGTCGCCGTAGCGCGCGTCCTTCGTGCCGATGCCAATCGTCGGGTTGGCCGCGTCCGCCCAGGCCTCGTTGCCCAGCGCGAAGTACAGGTCATGGAGGTAGCCGGCCGCGAGCAGCAGGGCGTCGTTGGCGGGCCCGTAGTTGAAGCCCGCCTCGATGCTCAGCATCCGCCCGCGCCGCAACACGGTCTCGTAGATCTCGATGAGGCCGTAGTTGTTGATCGTGTCCATGTTCAAGGCCACGTCGCCCTCCCAACGCCGCCCCGCCTGCGTCAGCAGGCTCACGTCGGTGTTGATCGCGTTGTTGAAGAGGTCGGTCAGCCGCTGGCCAAACGGGTTGATGCCCGCAAGGACGCGCTTGATCCAGCCCTCGGCCAGCTTGGGTGACGTCCAGTCGGACCATTGGTCATGCAAGGGATGGCCCGGGTTCTTGGGCCGGTAGCGCATCACCACGTAGTTGTCGGTCAACGCCTGGATGCCAGCCCCGCCAATCGTATGCCGGGGCAGGTCCGTGCCGCTGACCAGCGATTGGTAACGGGACATGGTGGCATCGACGACCGGCGGCGCCCCATCGACGGGAGCCCCGATCTTCCACTCGTACTCGAACTCGTCGAACCTGCCCGCCATGTCGCCCGTGTGCTGCAAGGTCACCAGCTCGCTCAGCGGGTTCTCCGCCGGGATCACCTTGACCTCGCCCACGTAGAGGTCCCTGCCCGCCTTGAAGACGTGCATCGAGACAGGGTCGCCGTCCTGCGTGACGGTGAAGCCGTTGGCCTCCATCACCGTGACATAGCCGCTGCCCGGGCCAGTCGCGGTCAACGCATAGGAATCCACGGCTGTCTCGTCGCTCTCGACCACCGCGAGGTCCTCCACGCCCACCGTGACCGTGGCGTCCTCGTCCGGGATGTACGTGCCCGGGGTGTCCGGGTTCTCCACGAAGGTCTCAAGGTCCGTGGCCAAGTCGTTCACCAAGGCGTCCCAGTTGCTCTTGTTGACCGAGTCACTCATCGGGCAAAGGTCGCGCACCGCCTGCAAGTCCGACCCGCGAAGCACGTTGAGCATCGTGTAATCGAGCCCAAATGCGGCGCGGTTGAACTCGCCCTTCAGCACCAAGGTCCCCTTGAGGCCACGGTTGGGATCGACATAGACGCGCTTGGCGAGGTGAGGCGGCAGCGCCGGGAAGTACACCAGGCCGCGGTTCATTTCCGTCCGCACGCTGGTGGGAACGCCCGACGACAACTTGTGGTCGGCCAAGGACGAGAACTTGGCGCGGGTGGCATCATGCAA
>CAIRNV010000236.1 GCA_903880005.1 uncultured Verrucomicrobiota bacterium
AGTGTCGTGTCTCACAAATCGCTGGTGTTTGGTTGCTCCAAGAATGCCCCGGGGCAAGGCGTGAGGACGGAGCATACCCGCAGCGGTCTGTGACGGACGAACAACGAAGCCCCGGGGCAATCTTGGAGCAACCCGAAGGGCCGCGGCTCTTTTCGCGTCCCACGTCGTTGCTCGCTCCTCACAGACTCTGCGGGTCTGCTCGTCACTCGCGCCTCGTTGGGCACGAAAATCCCTCGCGGCGAAACACCAGCCATTTGTGAGACACGACACCAGCCGGGGCGCTTCTCCTCCGCTCGGGCGTCATCATGCTCATGGGCGTGGCGCCCATGAGGGCTTCCAAGACTTTCCCCCCAACAACGTTTTGCCTTCGCCCGGCGCGGGAACGATACCAACGCCCTTGAAGGCCCCGCCCAACCACTACGACGCCGCATGGAAGCTCGTCATCGAGCGCCTGTTTCGGCCCTTCCTCGAGATGCTCTTCCCGCCCGTGGCCGCCCTGGTGGACTGGTCCCGCAAGCCCAAGTTCCTCGACGGGCAACTTCAGTCCATCCTGCCGGAGCCGGGACGATTCAGTTGGGAGGGAAGTGATTGCGAAGCAGATGCTTCCGCAAGCCGAGGAGGGAGCGAGGCGCGGGCCGGCACGAGGCCCGTAACGAGCGAACGACGAAGGATTTGCGGAAGCAGATCGAGCAAGCACGACCGATCCAACTGAATCGTCCCGGCTGAGGGCGAGCCCGGCGAGATGCGCGCCGACAAGCTGGTCGAGGTGGGCCTCAAGGACGGCGGCAGCGCCCTGCTCCTGATCCATGTCGAGGTGCAGGCCCAGCGCGACCCGGACTTGGCGCGGCGCATGTTCCGGTACCACTACCGGCTCTTCGACAAGTTCGGACGCGCGGCGGCAAGCCTGGTGGTCTTGGCGGACGACGAGCCGGGGTGGCGTCCGGGGCCGTACGTGCACGAGGCGGGGACGGCGCGGCTGACGTTCGACTACGTGCGATGCAAGCTCCTGGACGTGGACGTGGGGCCGTGGCTGGCGGCGGGGAATCCGGTGGCGCGGGTGGTGGAGGCGCATCGGGCGGCGCAGCGGACGCGAGGGGATGTTGGGGCGCGGCGCGCGGCGAAGCTTGCGTTGTTGAAGGAGTTGCTGGCGGCTGGATTGGAGCGTGGGGAGGCCTTGGAGGTGATGCGTGTGGTGCACTGGCTGCTGGCGTTGCCGAGGGAGGAGGAGGTAGGCTTGATGAAGGAAGTCAAAAGTTGGGAGGCGAGCATGCAAGGCGAGTCGAGGAGTCCGTACGAGACGGTGGTGTTGGAGGCGGGGATCGAGGAAGGCCATAGGCGGGGCTTGAAGGAAGGGCTGCAAGCGGGGCGGCAGGAGGGGCGCTGCGCTGCGGCGCGAGAGTTCCTCCTGGACGTGCTCGCCGTGCGGTTCGGTGCCTGCGATGAGTCGATGCTGAGGACTGTGGAGCTTGTATCGGACCCGGAGCGGCTCCGTCGGTTGGCTCAACTGGCCCTCCGAGCGACATCCTTGGGGGACGTTTGGCGTGACCTGTCGAAGGACCAGGATGTTGCTAGGGGTTGACGGCCGGTCTTGAGGATACCTCTGGCGCGGCGGGAGGCTGATCAGCCGGGGCCTCGATCCGAGCCGATTGTCTCGGCTGGACCTTCCCCTGCGAAGGCTTCGTCGGCATCGGACTCCCGACGGAATCGTCGAGGCGCGGTGCTTGGCGTGCGTGGCTATTCCCGTGCGTGGACGCGGGAAAAGTCGAGGACAACCTGCCGCAACTCGCCATTGCGGAGGAGCGACACGAGGATGCGGTGCTTGGACTCGACGTTGGCGAGGGCCTGTTGGTGGGCGGCGCGGACGTCGGCAAGGGTCTTGACCTCCCGTCCATCGAGCTTGAGGAGGATGTCCTGCTGGGAGAGGCCTGCGGACGCGGCATTGCCGGGGAATCGGACGCCAAAGATGAAGACGCCCTCCTTGCGGTGGAAATAGAGGTCCGGGTTGTCGAATTGATTGATGGCCTTGACGGTGAAGTCCCAGCGCGGGCAATCGAGTTCCTCGCCCTCGACCTTGCCCTTGGCTCGGGGCGTGACGGTGACCTTCAGGGTCGCATCGCGGCGGGCGATTTGGAGTTCCGCCGGCTTGCCCTTGGGAAGCAGGCCCAGAAGACGATTGATGGCCGGGATGTCTTCCTCCGTGACGCCGGAGACGGGGCTTCCGTTGACGGAGAGGATGCGGTCGCCCGCCTGGATGCCCGCGCGGCGCGCGGGGCTTTCCGGGTCGGTCTCCGCCACCATGACGCCGGTGTCGTGGGGGAAGTACACATTGCGGTTGAAGTCCTTGAGCGGCTGGAGTTGAAGGCCCGTCCAGGCCCATTCCATGCGGCCGTCGCGGCGGATTTGGTCGGCCACGGTGCGGGCGACCTCGATGGGTACGGTGAAGCCCATGTCGCCGCCGCCGGCCATCATGCCGCGGGTGTTGAGGCCCACGACCTCGCCTTGGACGTTGACGAGGGGGCCTCCGGAGTTGCCGGGGCTGATGGCGGCGTCGGTCTGAAGCCAGATCGAGTACTCGCTGGAGCCGGGGAGGTAGCGTCGCGTGCAGGAGATGATGCCGATGCTGACGGAACGACTGAGGCCCCAAGGGGCTCCCATGGCCATGACGAAGTCGCCCTCGGTCAGGCTGGCCGACTGGCCAAGGGTGGCGTGGGGAAGGGGCGCCGCGCCCGGCGGCATTTCAAGCTTCAGCAAGGCGACGTCCGTGTCCTTGTCGGATCCCAGCACCTTGGCCTTGAATGCCTGGCCGTTGTAGAGGAGGCACCGGACCTCGGTGGCCTTGTCCACGACATGCCAATTGGACAGTACCTCGCCGTCCGCGCTGATGAGCACGCCGCTGCCGGAGACCTCCTGGCTGCGTTTCTCGCCGCGTTGCAGGTCCTCCGTCAGGCACTTGATGAACACGACGGCCGGGAAGACGCGATCCTTGCCCTTCTTCACCACCTCTCGAAAGTCGAGCGCGTCGAGGCCCCTCGTGGCGCCGCCTTGTGCCCGTGCTTGGGACAAGCCCCACGAGGCAGCGGCGACAAGGCAGAGGAGGACGGCCAGCGAGGATCGCATCATGCGCGGAACGATGGAGTGGAACGTCCAAGTTCCAAGCGCGAAGCCCTGCTCCCTCATCCCCACTTGCTGGCCCGGGTCTAGTCGTCGATGGACTGGCCAACGAGGAGGCGGAACCTCCACGCGGTGGAATCATTGCCGCCTTGGGTCTGCTTCATGAGGATGCCGATCGTCTGCTCCTTGGGGTCGGCGAAGTACTGGGTGTTGAAGTAGCCGCCCCAGTCGAAGGTTCCTTCGCTGCCCTCGCCGCCTCGTTGCGCGCCCTTGGCGTCGAGGACGCCAAACGCGAGGCCGTAGTGCCTTGTGTCGCCGCCCCACAGGCCGCGCGCGACCTGCTCGGCCATGATGACATCCACGGTGGTCCGGCTCAGGATTCGGACGCCGTTGAGT
Source organism: uncultured Verrucomicrobiota bacterium (assembly GCA_903880005.1). GTDB lineage: Bacteria > Verrucomicrobiota > Verrucomicrobiia > Limisphaerales > UBA9464 > UBA6176. The sequence continues at coordinate 3,508 of CAIRNV010000236.1, forward strand.
TCGCCGCCGTTGAGGTACATCTGGAGGAAGGTGGCGTAGTCGCGAGCGGTGCTGCAGAGGCCCGCCCCGCCGGAGAAGAACGACTTGGCCCCCTTCACCGGGTATTCCGGGTCATAGAAGGTGACGGGATGGCGAACCCATTGGTTGCCCTCGGGCTTTTGGACGGCGACGAGGCGCGCGGCCTTTTCCTGGGGGAGGTAGAACCCCGTGTCCCTCATGCCGAGCGGCGCGAAAAGGCGTGTTTGCAGGAACGCGTCGAAGGGCTGCCCCGAGACGACCTCGATGAATCGGCCGAGGACGTCGAGGCCCTCGCCGTAGGTGTACTTCTCGCCGGGATGGTGATGCAGGGGGAGCTTGGCAAGGCGACGGACGCTTTCGCCAATGGTGACGGCCTCGGTCGTGAAGAGGTCCACCACTCCGGCCTTCTCGTACAGCTTGCGGAACCGCGCGTCGCCGTCGATGACGCCGTACCCGAGCCCGGAGGTGTGGGTGAGGAGGTCGCGGATGGTGATCTCGCGTCGGGCGGGCTCGCCGGTCCATGCGCCGGTGGCCTCGTCGTAGGTCTTGAGGACCTGGGGGTTCTTGAACTCCGGAATCCAGCGGGAGATGGGGTCGTCCAGCCGGAACAGCCCTTGCTCCCATAGCATCATGACGGCGGTCGCGGTGACGGCCTTGGACTGGGAGGCGATGCGGAAGATGTCGTCGCGATGGAGGACGCGCCCGGCTTGGTTGTCGGCCATGCCGAAGGCCTTGTGATAGACGATCCGTCCCTTACGCGCGACAAGGGCGACGACCCCCGGGACCTGGCCTTCCTTGACGGCCTCCTCGCACATGCGGTCGATCCGGTCGAGACGCCTTGCGGAGACGCCCGCCTTGGCGGGGGCCGCGTAAGACAGGGGCGGCGAATGCCGGATGGATGGGGTCTGGGCATCGACGCCGAGGAGCAGGTGCGACGCGAGGAGCGCGGCCCACGCCTGTGCGGCGGCGCGTTGGACGGCACGGTGCCGTTGGAACAAGGGAATCATGGACGGAGGCTGCCCCGCCGTGGGTGGCCTTTCCATCCCGAATTGGCCGTGCACGAGGCATCGCGGCGCGGGATGAGGGCGCGGGATGAGGGCGCGTCAACGAGCCGACTCAAGTCGGCGGAGAAGCTCCTCGACGCGGTCCAGGTCGGTGCCCTCGGGCATGGACGCGAGGATCCATCGAAGGTCATCCCGGGACCCCTCCAGGTCGCCGGCCTGGGCGCGGATCCGGGCCCGGTCGATCCGGTGCGCGGCCTGGGCCCGGGGTTCGGGGGCGATGGCGACGAGGAGGTCCGCGTAGCGCAGGGCTGCGGCGGGGGCTTCCTCCCGCTCGGTGAAGGCGAGGAGGTTGTTGATCAACCGTACGATGATCTCGCGAGGGTTGGCCGCCTTCATGAGGTCGGCCCGCACGGTCACGCCCGCGAACTCGGACCCGAGTTCGCTGGCCTCGGCGTGGGTGAGGACCCGGCCTCCGTGGAACGGGTCGATGAGGCGGCGCGGGCCGTCTTGTGGTTCGTGGGCGACCAGGAAATGGCCCGGCAAGGGCCACCCGCGGACGTGCGCGACGCCGGCGCGGCGCGCGACGTCCATGAAGACGATGGACAACGTGATGGGCAGCCCCTCGCGGTCGTCGAGGACGGAGTGCAGGTGGCTGTTGGCGCGGTTTTGGTAGTCGTGTCGGCTCCCGTGGAAGCCGTTTTCCTCGAAGAGAAACTGGCGGAGGACATCGACGCGGTCGGCGTCCGGGCTGGCGTCCTTGAATCGACCGGCGGCCTCGGAAGCCAATGCCTGCAACTGGGCCTGGGCCGCCGCCACGTCCACGTCGGGGTCGTCGTGCCGGGCCACCAGGAGGGCGGCGCGGGCGAGGTCGATGCGGTCGTCGGGTTGGCCGAGTTCCCGGGCAAGCTCGGCGGCGGCCTGCTCGCGATGCAGGCGCGAGGCGAGGTCGCGGAGGCGGACGGCTTCGGACTCGAGTTGGCGGGCGCGGGATTCGAGGAAGGATCGGGCGGCGGGGAGGTTGGTGCGCAGGGCCTCTCGCTCGGGTTCGCCCACGCGCGCGACCGGCATGTCTGCCCCGCCGAGGGCCATGACCAGGCCGGGGTCCAGGTCGGCGGCCTGGTGGTGGGCTGGGATGCCGAGGGCGAAGCCCCGGAATTGGGCGACGGTGCCGCGGAACTTGGCGAGGCCGACGCGGGCTCCGTGCAACGGGACGTCGCGGACGTCGAAGACCACGGTGCCGTTGACGGTGCATGAGAGTCGGCCGGGCTCGATGCGGACGCGCAGTTGGTTCCACTCCCCGGGCTTGTAGGCGGCGCTGGGGACGGTCCCCAGGATGCGCCAGTTGAAGATGTCCTCGCCGTCGAAGGACGTGAGGCGCAACTGCCCGGCGGTGGGATAGAAGCCGAGATGGCGGCCCTCGTCGTCGCCGCCAAACACCAACCCGGCCGCGCCGGACTCGTTGTCGAGCCGGACCTGGACGGAGACCTCGGATGCGCCCTCAGGCATGGGTGACTTGTGGAGGACGTAGCTGCGTCCGCCGAAGCCGGAGCCGGCGCCCTCCACGAGGATGTTGCCGGACTTTTGCCGCCAACGGCTCCCGAGCCGCGGCTCCCACGATGCAGGGTCCAGTTGCCCGGTGCGGATCCATCGCGCGTAGGGGACGGGGCTGGGGTGCTCGACCAGGGGCAGGAGAAGCTCGACGGGCGTGGCGAAGCCTAGGTTGCGGGTGAGGAGGGACTTGGCGTTGACGATGCCGTGGACGCGTCCCTCGCGGTCGAGCACCGGCCCGCCCGAGTTGCCGGGCTCGATGGGGATGGCGAGCTGCAGGAGATCGACCCCGTCCATCGCGCGGCGTCCGGACAGCACGCCCGAGACGACGGAGTTCTCGAGCCCCATGGGGTTGCCGAGGGCGACGATGTCGGACCCGACGGCGAGGGTGCCGGGCAGGGCGAGGGGCAAGGAGGGCAAGTCGGTGCCGCGCACGCGGAGGATGGCGAGGTCGGTGTGCCGATCGAAGGCGTGCATGGCCTCGATCTCGAGCTCGCGTCCGGAGACGAGGCGTGCCGTGACGGGGCGGCCCTCGCCGACGACATGCAGGCTGGTGGCGACGAGGCCCGAAGGGTCGATCACGAAGCCGGTGCCGACGGATTCCCCGACGCCGTCACGTCCCTTGGCGGCGAGGACGACGAGGGAGGCCCGCGCGGCGGCGGCGAGCTCGGCGACGGAGCGTGTTGGCGCGGGGCTGGTGGCTGAGGTCGCGTCGGGCTTGGCGTTGGCCTTGGATCCCTGGCCGGGCCGGCGGGCGGCCTTGGTATCCTTGGCCGGCGAACGCGGGGCCGGCCTTGGAATCGACGAGCCGGATGGAGCCTGTGCCATGGCCAGGGCCGCGGCCATGCAGCATGCGGCGGCCGCCAAGACGGCGGCGCGAAGCGGTGCTCGGCCCAAGGCCGTGCCACGGTGGCAGGGCCCGGGCCGTCCATCGGATGTCGTCGTCATCGGAGGAAAGCGGCTGGATCAGGGCCGGACCTCGACCTCGGATGCGAACATGAGGCGGCGGTCCCCGCGAGCGGCAAGGGTTTGGGCCAGCAACCCAATCGTGCGTGGGACGACGCCCTTGAAGAGGGACCTTGGGCCGGCGGCGACCTCGATGGGCTTGTCGAGGTCGGCCAGTTCGTCGTTCAGGCGCAGGACGAGCACCGGCGGCTCGGAGCGGAGGATCTGGAAGGACTGGCCCTTGCGCTCGGCGAGGACTTCCTGCCCGGCCTTGGCGGATCCGCCGGGGACCGCAAGCCAGTAGAACTGCTCGTGCAGGACGTCATCCTGCCGCCACGCCACGCGGTCGGGCAGGGGGTTGCGGACGTGGGATTCCATCCAGGGGATGGCGATGCGGTCGGCCATGCCCATCCAGTGGGGCTTGCCTGCGTGGACCTTGACGAGGCTGGCGTAGCCGCCGGGGTCGGCCTCGCGGAGCTGCTGGAACTTGCCCGCCCAGTCGGAGGCGATGCGATTGCGGTTGTAGGCCGAGTCATCGCCGCCGACCTGGAGCGCGAAGGGCAGGTTGCGAAGGCCGAAGGGCTGGGTCTCGTTGGGGTGTCCGGCGCTCATCGCCGCGGCGGCAAACCAGTCGGCCATGCGGGGCGCCAGTTGGTACACGCCGTCGCCCCCGGCCGAGTAACCCATCAAGTACACGCGGTCCGGGCTCACGTTCGCGAGGACGACGGCCGACTCGATCAAGCGGGCGAAGAGGGGGTCGATGTGGCCCTCATGCCACAGGTTCCACGTGTCGGTGGGGGCGCGCGGGGCGACGTAGAGGCCTTGCTTGGGGGCGTAGGATTGCGCAAGGCGCACCTGGTTGCGCCATTGGGAGTCGTTGACGCGGGCCGGCGCGCCCCCGCCGCCGTGCATGGAGATGAAGAGCGGCCAGCCGCCGGACGGGCTGGGCTGGTTCGTGCCGAACCACACGGTCTCGAACTTCATGGAGCGGCCCACGGCCTTGATTTCGCGGCCTTCCCACTCGGCCCTCGTGGAGGCGCGAACGGATTCAACGTGATCCTTCCACAGGGCATCGGCGGCCCGACGCGCGTGTTCCTTCGTGAGGGGCACCTTGGCGAAGTCCTGCGACCCGATGGCGGGCCGTTGGGCGGCCGGCTTCCGAAGCCAGTCATCGAGGGCTGCCACCGCGGCGTCGGGCGGGGCGGCATGGATTGCAGGCGACGCGAGGCGCGCGAGGCATGCCGACAGGAGGACGGCCTTGAACAACGACATGGGCCCATCGTGTCCGGGGAACGGCGATGGGTCGATGCGGATGTTGGGGGTTGAGATTGGAACGCGTTGGGGTTGCGATGGGGGGATGGCGGACGCGTTGGAGGGGAAGCGGGAATTGGTGCGGCGACATCCCACGAACGAGCTGGCGAGGTTCAGCCTTGGGAAGGCCCTGTTTGACCGGGGCGAGCATCACGAGGCGGCGGAGCACCTGAGGGTGGCGCTGGAGCGGAAGCCGGACTGGATGGTCGTCCAAATCCTGCTGGGGAAGTGCGCGTGGGCGACGGGCGACCGCGCCGGCGCGCGCGCGGCCATCGAACGGGCGAGGGACCTTGCGGTCGCACAACATCACGAGGGCCCGTTGATGGAACTGGAGGCGATGTTGGCCGAGATGGAAGGCGCGGAATGAACGACGCGAACGAGGGGCGGGAAGGGCAGGGGCCATCCTGCGTGCCGTGGGGTCCGTGCGCGTGGATGGTCCGGTGGGATCGGGACGCGGACGGCGCCGTGGGCTGGATGGAACGACGCCTGGCCGAGGATCCCCCCGAGGGGCTCGAGGAATGGGTCGCGGGGTTTTCGTCGGTGCTCGTGAAGTTCCGGGGGCGCGCGCCGGCGGAGGACGGCTTGCGTGCGTGGATGGGTTCGATGTCGGGGTCGTGGCCCACGCTGGCGACGGGCAAGGTGGTGGAGGTTCCGGTGCGTTACGACGGCCCGGACCTCGAGGAGGTCGCGCGACGCACGGGGTTGGGGGTGGACGAGGTCGTTCGACGCCACATGGGCGGGGATTACCGGGTCCGATGCCTCGGGTTTAGCCCGGGCTTTGCCTACCTCTCCGGCCTGGATCCCGCGTTGCATGTCCCGCGCCGCGACACGCCGAGGGAGCGGGTCCGGGTGGGGTCCGTGGCGATCGGCGGGGAGCATGCGGGCGTGTACACGGTGCCGAGCCCCGGCGGATGGCATGTCCTGGGCACGACGCGACGACGGTTGTTCGACCCGGGCGCGGCGCGGTTGGCCGATCGCTTCGTGCTCGCTACGGGCGACCGGTTGCGGTTCGTCGCGTCCCAGGATGCCGGCGAGGAGGGCTTCGACGGCACGCGATGGGTTGCGCCGTCCTCGCCATGGCTGCGGGTGAGGTCGATGGGCGCGGCGTTTGGGGTGCAGGACGACGGGCGCCCCGGTTGGTCGAGGTTTGGCGTGCCCGTGGGAGGTTCGCTGGACCGCGTTGCGGCGCATTGGGCGAATCGTTTGCTGGGCAACGAGGATGGCGCGCCCGTCCTGGAGATGGCGGGCGGCGGGCAGGTCTTCGAGGTCCTCTTGCACCTGACGGTGTCGGTCACGGGTGCGGACGCGCAGGGGTTCGTCCAATCACCCGACGGATCCTCCCGGTCCCTTCGCGCATGGGCCACGACGTCGTTGGGCCCGGGCGATGTCGTGACGTTCCGTGGGCCCAGGCAAGGCACGTGGACCTACCTGGGGTTGGCCGGGGGCGTCGCCGCGCCGGTGGTGATGGGAAGCGCGTCCGTAAACCGTCGGGCGGGCCTCGGGGCGGCCCCGTGCTCGGGCGAGACCCTTTCTGGAAGGTCGGGCGACGCGTTGGTGGGCGGTGGCACGGCGTCGCGTTGGGTGAACCCCGCACGCCTGCCCGCCCGGGGCCCGGGCTCCGTGCGGGTGTGGCCAGGGCCGCAGTCGGCATGGCTGGATGCAGAGGGCCTCCGCGCCTTGTTCCGGCAGCCGTGGAGGGTCGGCCTGCGATCGGACCGGGTGGGCTACCGCATGGAAGGGGAGCCGGTGCGGATGGCGCCGCGTCGGCTTGAGTCGGAGCCGGTGATGCCCGGGACGATCCAGTTGCCCCCGGATGGACAGCCCATCGTCACGATGCCCGATGGGCCCACCGTGGGGGGCTACCCGAAGGTCGGCTGGGTCGATCCGCGGGACATGACGCGGCTGGTGCAAGCCGGGTTGGGGAGGATGGTGGAATGGGTTCCGGTGGGATGGGATTGAAGGACCGTTCCAGGGCCCGAGACGTCCTGGAGCTCAACTGCGACCTGGGCGAGGGCGAGCCGCCGGAGCAGACGGCCGCGCTGTGCGGGTGCGTGCGTCGCATCAACGTGGCGTGCGGCGTGCATGCGGGCGACGACGCCAGCATGGCCCGTTGCGTGGACTTGGCGCGGCGACATGGATTGAAGCTGGGAGCGCACCCGGGCTCACCCGGATCCTTCGGACGCGGCAGCGTCCACCCGACGCCGGCCGGCCTGATGGAATGGGTGGCTCCCCAGGTGGCCCGAATGGCGGCCCATGCCACTCACGGCGGCATGAGGTTGGTGCACGTCAAGCTGCACGGGAGCCTGTACCACGCGGTGGAGGGGGACGGCGCGTTGGCTGGCGCCTTCGCGCGTTGGGCCAAGGACGAGCTTCCAGGGGTTGAGTTGCTGGGACTGCCCGACGGCGCCCTTGTGCACGCGGCGCGCGAGGCCGGGGTTCCCTTCGTCCCGGAGGGCTTCCTGGACCGCGGCTATCTACCCGACGGTCGGCTCGTGCCACGCGGGCAGTGCGGGGCGGTTCGTCCGAGCAAGGAGGAGGTGGCCGGCCGCGTGGCGCGTTGGCTCGCGACCGGGACCGTCGAGGCCGTGGACGGTTCCATCCTCCCTTTGGACGTGAAGACGTGGTGCGTGCACGGGGATTCCCCCGGCATCCTGGAGGCCATCCACGGCGTGGCGTAGCCGGAACGAGCGAAGGACGAAGCTCTTGCGAAAGAAGATCCAGCAAGCACTTCCCCGCAGCTTGAATCGCCCCGGCTGAGGGCCGCGTCCCCTCGCGCGGCGGCGTTCACGGCGTCGGATGGAGGTGCCAGATTGGAACGCCCGGCCTCCTGCCACGAAAAACCTCGGCCCGCAAAGGGTATCGCGGGCCGAGGCCGATCACCGAATCCTGACGCGATGGATCTCTATACGTTGCCCGGGACACCTCCTTCCTCCTTGGAGCGACGCACGGGACGCTTGCGCTCACTGCGGACGGTGCCGCCCGCCATCTTGTACTCGTCGCTGTCCGACCCGAACCGGGCCTGGACGGCCTTCAAGATGCGGCTTGAAAGATCCTGCACCTTGGACTCGACCTCTCGGAAGCCGTCACGCTCTGTGTCGAGTCGCGCCGCGAGGTCGTTGAGGTTGCCCAGCTTGGTCCGGGCGTCGTTGATGGTCTCCAGATAGACCCGGATCGAGAGGCTTGGCCCGAAATCGAGCTGGCTCTCGATGGAGCGCAGCGCCGCCGCACGTGCCTCGGCCTCGTTGATGATGCTAGATGTTCTTGGTTGTGCCATGATATGTCCTTTCAATCCATGGCCTACGACGCGCCGCCCGGACCGTTACAGCCGTTCATCAAGAATCTTGCCCCCCACGCCGCCCCAACCAGGACACGCCCGATATCGCCCCGACCGTGTTGGAGTTTCGTCCGGATGCGTCCGAGATTTGTTCGCGGGCGTCCCAGTTTGATTCCCGCGCCCGGGAGTTTTGTCCGGACGCCCGGGAGATTCTTCCGGACGCGTCGGAGGTTTGTTCGGACGCGCGGGAGCTTAACTCGAGCGCGCGGGAGTTTTGTTCGGGTGTGTCGGAGTTTAGTTCGAGGGCGTGGGAGTTTTGTTGGGACGTCCCCGAGTTAAGCTCGGACGCGTCCGCGGCTTTCCCGGGCCCGCTGGGAAAGGCTACCGGTGGTGTCGTCACTGCGCTCCTCAACCACCGGCTACATGCTGGGAAGCCTCCGGCTTCGGGAACCCATCGCGGCCCGATCCTGCCCTTCCGCCCTTCCAAGCCCCCCAACTCATGCTTCCCACCCGCCCCTGCCTTCGGACAAGCTTACGCTAGCGTCCGACGAGCCAGGGCGCATCCATGCCGGAATCCACCCCAGAACAGGTCCGCGAACCTGCCCGCGCCGGAGGTCATCGCCCGGGAGATTGCGGATGACCTGGAGGCGGCCCTGGAGCAGTTCGCGACGATCGCGGAGGATTTGAGGCGGTAAGGGAGCCGGCGACGAGGCCCGTACCCAATTCCCAGGTCGGGACCGCACGCCGTCTCGGGGCGATGGGACCTTGTCCGAGACGATTCAGTTGGATCGGTCGTGCTTGCTGGATCTGCTTCCTCAATCAACTCCCTCCCAATTGAACCTAAAAACGGCGGTTGAAGGGGGCTTCAAGGCAAGGAAATGGCCGTCCCATCGAGGCAAAGAGGCCCTTTGGGATGAATTCTAGACCTCACCCTGCCGGTGAGGTTGGGGTGGGGCGCAGGCGGCCGCTCGTGGGCCTGGAAGCCGGCCGAAAGCGGCAAAGGGCCAAGAACCATGGATGACCCGGATCACACGGATTCAAGCACGTCGTGTGCCCTGGGCGCATTCGCCATGGAAGAGACCTCCCGGCTTGGACCG
>CAIRNV010000237.1 GCA_903880005.1 uncultured Verrucomicrobiota bacterium
GCCGCAGGAATCCAACCGTGGACCCGGATATGCGAGCCTCGCATGACCCGGGAGCGCCAACGGCGCGGCATACGCCAGCCCGGGGCAACGCCCCGGGTTGGCCCGACCACAACCCACCCAAGCCCTGAAGGGGCGCAATAAGCCGAAACGTTTCCGTTGAGAGGGAAGGGATGGCGAGGCAGATCAAGCACGCACGATCGATCCAACTGAATCGTTCCGGCTCAGGCCATGCAAATGGGTTGGAGGAGAATCGCCCGCTGAGACGCGGAGTCGCGGAGATCTCAGGCAGCAACACCTCCAACCTCTGCGTCTCCGCGGGCGACTCCACCTCATGCAATTGAAAGCGTTCGGTTGGGGATGGACCGGTCAGGTGTGTAGGCCGGGTGCCCTCACCCGGCGCACGGAGATGCGGCATCCTGGCCGCCGCGTGAGGGCACGCGGCCTACAGCGCTGCACATGGGTTCGAGAAGAATCCCCCGCAGAGCCGCGGAGACGCGGAGATCTCAGTAGGCAAAACCTCCAACCTCCGCGTCTCCGCGGGCGAATCCGCCTCATGAAAGTGAAACCGTTCGGTTGGGGATGGGCTGGGTTGGATTGTCGGCCGGTGTGCCGCGTGCGGGCACGTGGCAGCCCTGTCTCGGCTTTGGCTGGGAAACCATCAGCGGCGGGGACGCCGCTGCCACGCTTCTGCCACCGCCAATCCGGCGGCAACGCCGCAGCTACGCCCACCCGTCCCCGCCCTCCCGCTCGACCCCCTCGGCGTGGAGCAAGACCTCGGTCGCGGCCGCGAGGTCCATGCCCCAGCGCCTCGCCAGAAGCGGCACTCGCTCGGCGTTCTCCATCTCGTTCGTCGCCTCGCCCCACGACGCCTGCGGCGGCGACTCGCCGTAGTCATGGCAGCGAAGGTTGAGCAATCGCTCGTCCAACGTCAGGGGGCCCTCGTTCCACTCCACCGCCCCGGACCATGCGTACCCACGCTGCACCTGCCCGTCCCGCAACCGGGCCCACGCATGATGCCCCAGCACGCGGTCCATCGAGAAAAACTGCACCTCGCCCACCTCCCGGCTCGTCCCGGAAAGGAACCGATACAACCGGTCCACGTCCTGCACCGCGTCCGGAAGCGCGTCGCCCACCACGAACGTCCAACCGGAAACCGGGCTGGAAACAAACAACCGACGTTCCCCAACCCTCGCCAAGGCCTCGGACCACGGCACGGAGATCGCGGGCCGGCCCAGCGAACCCATCACATGGGACGTGTTGCCGGACCGAATCGCCACCCATCGCCTCGGCAACGGAACCACCAGCGCCGCACGACGCACCGCACCGCCCACCTTGCCCGACACCACCCACGATTGCTTCCGACGCCATTCCCGCAGGTGACGCCGGTGCATGAGGATCATCGCCACGGCGGCCACGACCACGAGGCCGAAGCACGCCATTAATCCGATGACCAGCTCGTTCACTTGCGACTACGTATCCCCGCACCACCCAACTGGCAACGCCGTTGTGGCGGCCGGGCTGCCCCATGGCTGACAACTCGGAACCGAACTGATACGACGAACCCATGCGACGCGCGTCGGGCGGGGAAATTCCATGGGGCTGGTCGGGCGAATGGATGCACCTCCCACGCTGGCTTAGCCGGAACGATTCAGTTGGATCGGTCGTGCTTGCTCGATCTGCTTGCGCAAATCCTTCGTCGTTCGCTCGTTACGGGCCTGGCACTGGCCCGCGCCTCGCTCACTCCTCGGCTTGCGCAAGCATCTGCTTCGCAATCACTTCCCTCC
>CAIRNV010000238.1 GCA_903880005.1 uncultured Verrucomicrobiota bacterium
CGGACTCGAGATTGGTTTGAGCGGACCTGAGATTGGTTCGAGCGGACTCGAGATGGGTTCGAGTGGACCCGGACCTTGGTTGCGGTGCACCTCAAGTCAGTTGGAGTCCGCTCCAACCTTGTTGAAGTGCAGTCGAGATGAGTTCGAGTGGACTCGAGATAGGTTGGAGTGCGCTCAAGGTTGGTTGCGGTGCACTCAACCTGAAAACGGCGGTTGGGGACGAGAGCACCCAACCTTTCCGGCGAGTCGGAATGCTTCGCCCCGTTCCATGGGCCGCATGGCCCCATGGGGCGGCAAGGTTGTAGAACTTCCGTGCGCCGGGTGAGGACACCCGTCCATAGGCGTTAACCTTGGAACGTCCGTGCACGAAACGCCCGATGCGGCATCCATTCCCCGGGGTCGGTGGGCCCGGGGTTTTCGTGTATTTCGTGTATTTCGTGGCTCCACAAACCCCGAGGTGCGGATCGGTTGCATGCAGGGGCGAGGGGGGCTGCTTTACGCCGATGGCAGGTGCATGGAAACCAGGCGCGGTGTCTCAACGCCGCGAAGAGTTGGAACCACGAAATACACGAACCACACGAAAAAGAGGCCAACTCGTGCCTGCGGATCATGTGCGTGGGCTTGCGGTCTTCGCGCGCCGCCTTTGGTGCGCGGTTCCCCTGAAGCGGTGATGAAGCAGATCCTGGCTAACACTTATAAGGCACCCGGCCTACCATCCGGACCGGACCGTCGTGGCGGTGGCAGCGGCGTCCTGCCGCTGGTGGTGGTCCGGCCAGAGCCGAGATGGCTCTGCCACGTTTCCGCCGGGTGAGGGCACCCGGCCTACAAACCTGACCGGCTCATTCCAACCTCACCCGCCGGGTGAGGTCTCGGATGGAGCCCTTAGCCGGAGCAATTCAGTTGGATCGGTCGTGCTTGCTTGAACTTCTTTCGCAAGAGCTTCGTCCTTCGCTCGTTACGGGCCTGGTACCGGCCCGCGCCTCGCTCACTCCTCGGCTTGCGCAAGCATCTGCTTCGCAATCCCTTCCCTCCCAACGGAATCGTCCCGGCTCAGGCTGGGTTGCAACGGCCGGCGTCGATTCTCCATCGGTGGAGTTCGGCGCCGAGTTCACTGGGCCAGTTTTCCTCGGTGCACGTCATGAAGACCTGGCCGCCGCCGCGTTGAACCCCGTGGAGGAGGGGCAGAAGCCCGGAGCGCCGCGAGGCGTCGAGTTCGCCCATGACGTCGTCGATGAGGAGCACGGGCTGGACCCCGTGCACGCTGCCCAGATGGCGGGCCTGGGCCATCTTGAGGGCGATGGCCAACGTCCGCTTCTGGCCTTCGCTGGCATGGGAAGCGGCGGGCTGGTCATTGAGGCGCAGCACGAGGTCGTCGCGATGGGGCCCCGTGACGGTCATGCGCATGGCGCGTTCGCGGGGCCTTGCCTTGGCCAACTCGACGGCCAAGTCGCCGCGGACGGCCGGCTGGTAGGTGACGCCGATCTCATCGCGGCCGCGGGACACCTGGACGTGCGCCTCGGCCACCAAGGGGGCGAGGACGGGCAGCAGGGCGGTGCGGGAGGCCATCAACCGCTCGCCGTGCGCCACCATTTCCGCCGTGAAGCCCGCCAGCACGTCCTCGTCGGGAAGGGCCTGGCGCAGGACGGCGTTGCGGGACCGGACCGCATGGGTGTAGCGCAACAGCGTGGCGAGGTAGCCGGGCTCGGTCTGGGACAGGATCAAGTCGAGGAAGCGGCGTCGGCCGCGGCCGGGCCCCTTCACCAACTGCAAGTCCTCGGTGCAAAACACCACGGAACGCAGGACGCCCAGGTAGTCGGAGAGGCGGCGGATGGGGCGGTCGTCGAGGGTGAGCTTTCGCTCGCGAAGGGACCAGTAGGCCCGGACCTCATGGTTGCCCGAGGCGACGATGGTGGCGCCGACGAAGTAGCCCTTGGCGCCGTGGCGGACCATTTGGGCGCCGCCCACGCCCCGGAAGGACCGGAGCGTTGCGAGCAAGTAGAGGGCCTCGAGGATGTTGGTCTTGCCCTGTGCATTGTCCCCGAGCAGCACGTGGAAGCCCGGGGCCAGCTCGGCGTCGAGGCGGCCGTAGTTCCGAAAGTCCCTCAGCTTGAGCCGGGCCACGTGCACCGCCGCATCATGCCCGGCCATGGGACAAGGCCCAACATCGAATCCATGCGAACCCGGCACACGCGGCCTGCCGGGCAGCAAAACGGCCGGGAGCTTTGGGGCCCCCGGCCGTGTCGTGTCCTTTCCTGTCGTGTCGCGTCACGAGCGGACGCGCCCCGAATCCGTCATCGGATGCGGAAGAAGCGACGGGCGTCCGACGCATCGAGCTCGACCGGGCTGGTCGTGCCCACGGAGGTGAAGGAGCCGTCGATGTCGGCGGCGGCCTCGAGGGTGGCGTTGCCGTCCCAGGAGAGGACGATCTTGGAGCCGTTCAAGGCGGCCTTGAGGTTGGAGCCGGGCACCACGACGGGGCTTGGGCCGCCGGTGCGGAAGGCGCGGGCCACCATGACGCCCTGACTGCTCAGGGCGGTCCAGTCCTGCGCCCAGTTCTGCGTTCCGAACGCGCCGAGGTAGTCGGTGGCGACGAAGTAGGCGTCGCCGGCGGCCTTGCGCGGGAACGTGAATGCGTTGCCGCCCGAGACCGGCATGGGGTCGAGGAGGTAGTTGGGGGCGCGTCCGATGGACGTGAGGCCGGGATCCAGCATGGGGTTGAGCTCGGCCGGGACGTAGGGGCTGGTGCCCCAGACGTCGCCCGAGGCGCCGGCGCCTGCGAAGTTCCAGAATAGGTTGTGCGCGAAGTCCGGCTTCGAGGTGGCGTCGATCAGGACGCGGCGGCCCTGGAACTCGGTGAAGACGGAGTTGTACCAGCGCGCGGCGCATGCACGCCGGATGTTGTGGGCGGCGTTGCCAGAGCCGGTCGTGCCCGCGCCGATGAACGTGGCGTTGTGGATGGTGTAGTTGGCGATGGGTTCGGCCCCCTCCACGAGGACGTCGTTGGGCTGGGGTTGGCCGTTCTGCTCGCTGCCCGAGTCGCGGACGTCGGGAGCCTGGATAGCAAACCAGAACTGGTTGCGGCCGTTGTAGCCCTCGTCGGTGTCGAAGCCGTCGTCGTCGTTGAAGGCGGAGACGAGGTACTTGGTGTCCACGGAGCCGCCGAAGAACTCGAAGCCGTCGTCGGCGGTGGCGTAGGCCTCGA
>CAIRNV010000239.1 GCA_903880005.1 uncultured Verrucomicrobiota bacterium
CACCTCGGCGAGGCGATGGACGTTGGCCTCGCGGGCGCGGTAGTCGCCGCCCTTGATCGTGTCGTAAAAGAGCCGGTGAACGGAGTCGCCGTCGTTCTGGTAGTTCTTGGCGGCGTTGATCCCGCCTTGCGCCGCGATGGAGTGGGCGCGGCGCGGGGAGTCGTGGAAGACGAAGTTGAGGACCTCGTAGCCAAGCTCGGCCAGCGTTGCGGAGGCGCTGGAGCCGGCGAGGCCCGCGCCGACGACGATGACGCGATACTTCCGCTTGTTGGCCGGGTTGATGAGCTTGCTGGAGAACTTGTGGTTCTCCCACTTGGTGGCGAGGGGGCCGGACGGGATGTTGGATTTCAGGGTGGCCATGTTAACGGGCAACCTCCTTTCCGGTGGTGTTGACGTTGGCGAGCTGTTGTTCGGCACGGGCCTTGGCCTCGGGCGAGAGCTTCAGGACGCCCCCCAGCACGGCGAGGGGGATGGAGGCATAGCCAAGGAAGAGGACGAGACTGGCGACTTGCGCGAGCCGCCGGATGCGCGGCCACCAGACGTGGTTGCGGAGGCCAAGCGACTGGAACATCGAGGCCAGCCCGTGGCCCAGGTGGGTGAACAAGAGCGCCTGGGCGACCAAGTAAGCCAAGGCCACCCACCAGACGCCAAAACCCGCGATCATCATGGAGTGGACGTCGGGAACGCTCTCGCCTTGGAACGTGGTGAGGAGCTTGGAGAAGTCACCCTTGCCGTTCACGGCGGGTTGGAGGGCGGTGAAGTGGAGGAGGTGATAGACAATGAACGCGAGGATGATCAGGCCGCTGATGGGCATGGTGCGCGAAGCCCAAGTGGATCCGTAGGCGGACTTGCCCGCGTAGGGCTGGGGTCGTGCGGCGTGATTGAGCCGAAACAGGGTGATGGCCGCGACGATGTGGAGGCCCACGCACGCCAACAACCCAAGCCGAGCTCCCCAAAGCAGCCCCGGCTTGCCCTTCAGAAAGTGGGCGTAGCCATTGATGAGGTCGGGCGAGCCGAACACTTGCAGGTTGCCCGCGAGATGGCCCACGAGGAAGAGCACGAGCGCCGCCCCGGTGAGGGCCATCACGTACTTCTTGCCGAGCGACGAGCGCCAGAGACGGAGGATCACGTTCATTGGACTGGTGGAACACGCCCGCACGCGCGGGGACGTCCTTCCATGTAATGCCGGCGTTGTCGTGCCCGTCAACGAAGCCGGGCTATTATGAGGCCGCCTTGGCGTGGCATCAGTCGGCCTAACGGCCGCCGTCACGTCGCCACGTCCGTCCCGACGTGGTCCCCCCGGCCGAGCCCGAAGCGCCGGATGAGTTCCCCGTACAAGGTCGCGAGATCGGCCACCATGCGTTGCGTCCCGAACTCCTCCTGAACCTTCAGGCGGCCACGCGCCGCGAGGGCCCTTCCCAGGGCCGGGTCGAACGCCAGCGTGGCCAGGCGCTCAACCAACACGGCAGGCGCGTCGGCTGGCACCAGGAAGCCCGTCTCCCCGTCGAGGCAAACCTCGGGCGCGCCATCGCAGTCCGCCGCGACGATCGGGACGCCGGCGGCCAGGGCTTGAGGCAGGACGCGTGGCAATCCCTCCCGACGCGACAAATGGACCAGCACGCCCATGAGGGCGAGGTAGTCGGCCACGTCCGATGCGGGGACGAGGCCGGCGAAGATGACGCGGCCGGCGAGGGGCGGCCGCGACGCCATCGCCTCGTAACGGGCGCGGTCGGGACCATCACCGACGAGGAGGATGCGCGCGTTGGGAAGCCTTTGAAGCAAGGCGGGGAGCGCGGCGAACAACTCGTCATGTCCCTTCAGGCGGAACAGCCGCGCCACCTTGCCGATGACGAAGTCGCCCGGCCGCAGCCCCAGCTTCCTTGCC
>CAIRNV010000240.1 GCA_903880005.1 uncultured Verrucomicrobiota bacterium
CCCGGCCTACCACCCTGAAGGGCCCATTCCAACCTCACCCGCCGGGTGAGGTCTCGGATGGATCCCACGGGGCCTCTTTGCCTTGATGGTACGGCTGTTTCCTTGCCTTGAAGCCCTCTTCAACCGCCGTTTTTAGGTTGGTCCCGATTGTGACCAACCCAGCCCTGCTCGGAACAACGCCTCATCACGCGATCTCCGTCCATGGGGCATCCATAGAAGACTATTGAAACACTCTCATTCAGTGTTTAAAATGTATCAATGAGCCACATCGACCACGAATCTCTGGATCGGGCTTTGGCCCTTTTGGGGGACCTGATGCGGGTCCGGCACCATCCGCCCATCCACTTGGTCGTCTGCGGCGGGTCAGCGCTCATCGCCTTGCGGCTGGTGACCCGGACCACGCAGGACGTCGATGTTCTGGCCACCCTGGAGAATGGCCAATTGCACTGCGCCCGTCCGCTCCCGGAGTGGCTGCTGACCGCTGCCGAGGCCGTTCGGTCAGAACTCAACCTGCCTACTCGTTGGCTCAACGACGGACCGGCGGACGAAAACCTCTTTCGCCTCGGCCTTCCCGTGGGGATGGCCGAACGGCTGGTCGCAAGAGACTTCGGCGCCGCGCTCCAAGTCAGCTTCATCAGTCGCCATGATCAGATCCACTTCAAGCTCTACGCGGCTGCCGACCAGGGCGGTCGGCATTTTACCGATTTGCGGAAGCTGAATCCCACGCCGGAGCAATTGCTGGCGGCCGCCCGGTGGACCTTGACGCAGGATGCTTCCGCCACCTTTCGCCAGGCCGTCGTTGAATCCCTCCACGCCCTCGGCCACGGAGACCTGCATGAACGCCTCTAGGGAACACTACCAGGAACACGTCTTGGACTTTCTGTGGCGCCAATGGTCCGCGCTGGGGGTTGCGGGCCAGTCGCAATCGATGGACCGCTGGATGCTGGATCCGGAGGCGCTGCTCCTGGCCACCACGAGCTTGGGCCGGGACCCCCGGCTGTTCGACGAAGTGCTCGATTGGCTCAACACCAACGGCCAGTTCATCAACCTCCAGCGGTTGCAAAACCTGGGTCAACGCCTCGGCGATCTCACGGTGCTGCGGGCGATGGCGGCGCACTTGGCGCGTCGGTCGGTCCATGCCAAATGGAAGACGCTGCTCCGGGAGAAGCCCCCGGTGGCCGAGGCCCAACCGCTGTTCCCTGGGGTGCCAGTGTTCCGCCCACCCGACGAGCTATTCGCCCGACACGGATGGCAACGCGGCCCGGTGACGCTGCGCCGGCTGAGCCGACCAGCCGATCCGCATCGGCCGTCGAACTTTCTCATCAAGTTGCGCGCCCTGTTTGGCATGCAAGCCCGGGCTGAAGTCATGGCCTATCTGCTGGCCGAGGAGTCGGGGCATCCGGGGGAGATGGCCGTGCGGCTCGCGTATTTCCCGCGGACCCTCCAGACGACGCTGAATGACATGGCCCGGTCCGGCCATTTGGAGTCCCGGCGTGAAGGCAAGGAAAAGCGATTTTGGCTCCGCCGCGACGACTGGCGTTTCCTGCTCACCTGGGCTGCCGCCTCGGGTGAAAGCGCGCCTGAGTTTCCGCGCTGGGTGGATTGGTCCTCGGTTTACGCCGCATTGGAGTCGGTCGCCCGGCTCTTGAACCGAACGGATCTGGAGCGTGCCTCATCGGCCGTGCAGGCCATCGAGCTTCGGGCGTGTCTTGATACGCTGGACCCCGCGTTCCTCCGCGAACGCATCCACGTCCCGCCCGGGGCCACCGGGGCGGCCTACGTGGAGGCGGTCTTGGGCGAGCTTGACCGGCTCCTCAAATAGCCGTGCCTCATGGAAGGCGAGGTCTTTTCGCAGTCACCCAAAAGCGAGCGCTTCCACCAGCAAAAGCGGCGTGCTGGCTACAAGAGAACGATGCACCTAAAAACGGCAGTGGGTGTGGGGATCCGTCAGCCCCTCAGGTGGAGCCAAAGGCTTGGCCCATGCTGTAGGCCGCGTGCCCTCACGCGGCGGCAAGGATGCCGCACTCCGAGTATCTCTGGGGCAGAGTGGCAACGGCATCCTGCGGCAGGTCCATGCTGCGCAAGCGGCTGGAAGCCGCTTCCACGTTCACTGGGCCGGTGGATCAGGGCTTCTGCCGGAAAACCACGGATGACACCGATGACACGGATAGCTCCAAACTGGGAGGTCTCATCCATGGCGAATGCGCCCAGGGCACACGACGTGCTTGAATCCGTGTGATCCGTATCATCCGTGGTTCTTGGCCCTTTGCCGCTTTCGGCCGGCTTCCAGGCCCACGAGCGGCCGCCTGCGCCCCACCCCAACCTCACCTGCAGGGTGAGGTCTGGAATTCATCCCAATGGGCCTCCTCGCCTTGATGGGACGGCCCTTTCCTTGTCTTGAAGCCCCCCTTCAACTGCCGTTTTTAGG
>CAIRNV010000241.1 GCA_903880005.1 uncultured Verrucomicrobiota bacterium
CCAATTGACGGCGCAGTTCGTGCGGGCCGATCGAAATGGAATTCTTGGTCAAGTGCGCCTGAAGGACGTCCTGGGTAGTTTGAGGATGGCTATGTTCGCCTACCTTTGATTCCGGGTGGACACCGTTGATGGAAAGGCAATGGGGTCACATTTAAACATTGAATATTTAGGTGTGGAGATATTTAATGTTTAGATGTAATCTCTTTGCACCTCCTGCTCAGTAGCGGATGCGAATCCGTTCCGGGGTGGTGCTTTCGAGCTTCAGCTCGGATTGGGTGGGGGCCTGTAGCTTCAGGAACAGGGCCGATTCGGACTGGGCCGGAAGATCGAGGATCCGGTGATAGGGGTCGATCCGGACGGTGGAATTCGTGGTGAACGGACCGTCGAGGTCGGGAGCCGTGAGGACCTGGGTATCCGCCGGGATGAGCTTCAGGATGACGTGGGGCGGGAAGTCCCCGTGCAGAACGCTGGCGTGGAGTTCCACGTCGCGGTCGACGGGACCGGTCAGCAGGGACCATTCGGCGGATAGGGTGTTGGCCGGGATGGTGATCGTGGCGATGGCATTGGTGAACGGATTGTCCGTGTTGAAGGTCTGCGCGGTGGAGAGGGCGACCGTCCGAGGATGGTCGAGCGGTTCGCTGAGGAAGACGCGTCCGGTGATCCAGTTGCTGACGGCACCATTGTATCCGAGACGCTCGACGCTGATCCGGGTAACGGCGGGTGGTGGGGTGACGAACTCGATGAGATGGGAGCGGACCTCGCGTCCCGATGCGTGACGGTTGGTGATCCGGATGAAGTACCGGCGATTCCCGCGAAGGCCTTCGAGGACGACCCGGTGCTCGGTGCCCGAGGATGTGGTGGCAGTGTTGGTCCAGGTGCCGATGCTTTCACCGGCCTCGACGAGGGCGGTCGCGGGCACCGTGGTGGACCAGACGACGATCGCTTCGCCCGGCCTGTGCGAGAAGACCTCGGGTCCGGAGGCGAAGGCCGGGACGGTCGTGGTGCCAACGCTGATGTGGTTCCGCCCGGGCTGGCGCATGGTGAGGCTGGGGACGCCGGGCAAGAGGCCTGTGGTGGTTACCTGATAGGCACCTGCTCCCAAGTCGATGACAGGCCCGATGGACAGGCCCTCGTCGGCGGAGCGCAGGGATACTTGGTCGGCGCGGCCCGGGCCGACCTTCTGATTGAAGAGATCCCGGGGCGTGAAGGTGAATGGAGTGATGATTTCGCCGGCGAGATTCGTGGTCTGGGTCCCGGCCACAAGCTGACTGGCCGTGGACATCCGGGGCTGGACCCTGAGGGAATAGAGGGCTTCCCGGACGAACGTCCGACCCGCAGCATGGAACGTGAACCGTGCCGCAAACTGATGGTCTCCATCCCGGGTCGGGACGAACCAAGCCGAGTAGTAGTGATCCGAGGGATAGCGATCGCCACCGAGTCCGTCAGCACCCGGGCCGGCATCGCTGAGGACCAGGTTGGAACTCGTGCGGGAAGCCAGCGATCCGGCGATCCCGTCGAGGACGACCTGAAGACCGGAGCGTTCGTCTCCCTGGAAGGTGGAGGTCGCGCCCAAGGGCAGTCCTGCTGCGGCTTCGCCTGTGCCGGTCGTTGGATGGGTCACTTCGGCTGCGGCGGTGACGGACTCGAATCCGTTGGTGGGCCAATAGGACTCCCGGACGCGAAACGTTACGCGGACGGGTTCACCGGTGTAGGCGTAGGGCGTTGAAGGGGCGGGTTCGACCCGGCCCCAGCCATTGCCGAGGGCCGCGATATGGATGCGTTGGTCCTCACCTGGTCCGGAGCCGGCGCGGCGCACAGCCCGGAGCGTCCAGGTGCCATCGTTGCCGCCCAAGGGGGGCACACCAATACGCACGATTTGGTACAGTCCTGCGGAGGTCACGCCGATCGCCGGATTGGCAAGGTTCAGCACGGTCCCAGCTGGGCTGTTGATCTCGAGGGTCAGGTTGCCGGGCGTCACGGGACGATCCCAGAGCATCACAAACGTGACGGCGGGATCGCCCCACAAGGGAACCGACACCGACGCAGAGCGAGCGGTGCCCGATGCCAACGCGAGGTTGGTGGTCATCGAGACGCCCGCTTCGAGTTCCTGGGCCAGGAAGTGGATCATCCGTTGCTTGAGCTGGAATGCGTCGGCATCCGCGCTCCAGGGAATACCCGTCTGGTGAATGGCCGTCCGCGTCAGTTGCGAACCCGTCTCGTACCAGGACGGTCCCACGGCGATCGTGTGGACCGGGACCGTTGGCCCATGGCCGTTGCCGTGATCGTGCCCGCCGCAAGTGCATCCGCCCGAGCATGGGCAGTTCGTGCCGCAGGCGGAGCAGAGCCCCACTCCGGTCGAGCCGTCGGACAGCAGCAGGACGGCGCGGTTTTCGTTGGTGCCGGACAGGACATGGTCCCGGGCGGAGTGGATGCCTGCAGGGATCGACGACGCGCCGGACGCCGTGAGCGACACGACGGCATTGGACCACGCAGAAGCGAATCCGGCCGAATTCAGCGCGGTCAGGTTCAATTGGGTCGAGGCGGTGTCGTTGAACGAGACAAGCGCGAGTCGGTGGGCTTTTCCATCCCCTCCGGGAACCACCTGCGGTATCAGTCGCCCGAGGAACTGCAGGGCTTCCTGTGACGCGGCGAGTCGGGTGGTGGATCCTGCCGATGATAAGGGCAGCCCCATGGACCCTGACCGATCCACCGCAACCACGATGTCCGTCGGCTGCGTCCGGAGCCAGACGTCGGCCACGTCCGCGACGGCCGCGTGCCACATCCAGAAGGCGGGATCGAGCGGGCTCTTGTCGGTGCTGCCCATGTCGCCGTTGCGCCCGTCATCGAGTAGGCTCCGGTACCCGAGCGCTAAGTGGGTTCCGGAGTGCCAGGTCAGGTTGAGCGAGTGTCCGACGGCATTGTAGGAATTGAGCGGCGGCGCGGCTCCGGCCTGCCCCAACGTACCGATCGGCGGAACCCGGAAGCTCAGGGGCATCGGGGCGCAGGGTGCATCCACGGGTGCGCCGGGAGGACGCACGAGGCCGTTATTGAGTTCGGTGTGGCCGACGGGCATGGGGTTGCAGGCTACGTAGGACAGTGAAGCCTCGAGGCCGCGTTCTATCCGCCAGGCGTTGTACGAAGCGATGAAGGTCTGGTGAAAGTTGAGGAACTGCGCCCCCGTGTCGGTGTCCGAATTGAGATGCGACGCGTGGTGGTTCATGTGCAGGTGGTACACCCGGAAGAACGACGGCGCAGTCAGGCCCTGGCGTGCGGTGTCATCACGGCTGTCGAACCTCCAGTCTGAAAGCGTGAAGGTGGAGTGGAAGTTCGTGGCTGGCTGGGAGAGGAACAGCGCCGGGAAATCATCCTCGGCTCCACGGACGGTCTTGAAGAGGAGGCAGAGGACCAGTGCCAGGACCTTCGGCGCACGAGACAGGGAGGGGGTGCCCATGGGAGGAGTTAACCGCGCCGGAACGGTCGGCTGCCATAGGAAAAGTGTCCCGGCCTGTGAGGATTCGACGGAAGAGGCAATGGGGTCAGAAGAGGCAATAGAGTCACATCTAAACATTGAATATTTAGGTGTGGAGGCGGGGGCTGGGGGCGAAGCCGTTCATTTGGCCTTGAGGTGGCGGAGCCTGGGTTCCTCTCGGGCTTCCTCGGGGAACCCCCGGGAGCATGGGGACCGATCTCCGGGACGCCCGAACTTAACTCTGGCATCCTCGTCCTAAAGTCGGGCGTCCCCGGACAAAGGTTGGGCGTCTTCGCGGAGCAACAATGTCACATCCAGGCATGTGACATTTGGAGTTGGCCGGGACGAGGTGAAGCCCGTCAAAGACATTACCCGGCGGCGAGGTGGCCACACCTCCGAGCGCCGGGGGGAAAAGTGGCAGCGGCATCCTGCCGCTGGTGAATGCTGGGCAAGCGGCTGGAAGCCGCTGCCACTTTCACCATCACTTTCACCCGGACTTCGCGCTCGGTGGCAACGGCATCCTGCCTCGGGCCGTGACCTATCCAGCGCCCATTTCCCCCGGTTCAGGGCAACCGACCTGCTCAACGCTGGGAGATCGTCCCGTCCATGCGGGCCGCTACTCCATGCTCCCACCCTGCGGGACGGGTCAGATCCCCGCTGCCCGCACAGTTCCTACCAACCCATCCCCAGTACACTCCAATCCATCTCGAACGCGCTCCAACCTATCTCGACCGGGACCTGCACCCATCTCAAGTCCACCTCAACTAATCTCGAGTGCACTCCAACCAATCTCGAGTGCACTCCAACCGATCTCGAACGCGCTCCAACCAATCCCGAGCGCGCTCCAACCGATCTCGAACGCGTTCCAACCAATCTCGAACGCGTTCCAACCAATCTCGAGTGCGCTCCAACCAATCTCGAGTGCGCTCCAACCTATCTCGAACGAGCCCCGCACCCAACTCAAGTCCACCTCAACCGATCTCGAACGCGCTCCAACCCATCTCGAACGCACTCCAACCAATCTCGAACGCGCTCCAACCAATCCCGAGTACACCCAAACCCATCTGGAAGGTGCTTCAACCCATCTCGACCGAGCTGTAGGCCGCGTGCCCTCACGCGGCGGCAAGGATCCCGCACGTCCGTGCGCGGGGGACAAAGTGGCAGCGGCGTCCCGCCGCTGATCCATGCTGGGCAAGCGGCTGGAAGCCACCTCCACTCTCACTCAGCCGGGACGATTCAGTTGGATCGGTCGTGCTTGCTCGATCTGCTTGCGCAAATCTTTCGTCCTTCGCTCGTTACGGGCCTGGAACTGGCCCGCGCCTCGCTCACTCCTTGGCTTGCGCAAGAATCTGCGGCGCAATCACTTCCCTCCCAACTGAATCGTCCCGGCTACGCGGTTTGGCGGGCAGGCTTGGCGGGCGGGCGCCCGATGATTTGAACGAGGAGCTCCTGGAGGATGCGGGCCTCGTCGGCCTCGCTCCCGACGAGGCGGCGGTTGGCGTCGAGGAGGAGTTCCATGGCGCGGACGAGCTCGTGGGACTCGTAGTTCCGGCATTGGAGGGTCGCGCGGTAGAAGGGGTACGGGGAGGCGAGCGGGTTGTATTGGCGGTCGGCGGGCAGGAGGTCCGGCGGGAGGCGGCGGAGCTGGTCGGCGAAGGCGGGGTAGGAGGCGGCGGGCTTGATGAGGCCCGCATGGAGGAGTTCGCGGGCGATGATGAGGGCACGGACCTTGGAGATGAGGCCATAGAGGAGGCCGACCTCGCTCTTTCTCTTGTCGATGCGGGCGCGGATTTCCCACAGCTCCTCGTCGAGCATGCGCAAGGCGCGGGCGAGGTTGCGCTCGCCGAGCATCTCGCCGAGTCCGAAGGCCTGGGCCTGTTTTTGCCGGGCGACGACGGCCTCGACGTCGCGCGTGGTGACGAGGTCGCGGCCGTGGGTGTAGGCGACGAGCTTCTCGACCTCGTTGGCGAGGGACCGGAGGTTGGGACCGACACGCTGGGCGAGGTCCTCGGCCACGTCGTAGTCCACGGACCTGCCGGCCGCGACGAGGAGGCGGGTGGCCTCGCTGGTGACCTTGGCGGCCCATTCCTTGTCGTCGGCGGACAACCCGACGTGGATTTCCACGACGCCGCGTTGCTCGAACAGCTTGAAGAAGGCGCGTCGTTTGTCGGGCTTGAAGGCGCTTACGAGGAAGCGAACGCCCTGCCAGGAAAAGGCCTTCAGCTCGGCGGCCCACTCGGAGAGGGCGGCGGTGACGGCCTCGGACGATGCGGCGCGGTCGCCGCGGTCGTCGGCCAGGAACGTGCAATCCTTGAGCCAGACGAGCTTGGGTCCTCCGAAGAAAGGGAGGGTCTGGAGGGCTTCCTTGGCGCGGCGCACGGTGGCGAGGACCTCGGAGACGGTGCCGGCGGAGGCCTCGATGATCTCATGGTCCATGCCGCCGGCCGCGCGGCACCAGGCGTCCCACGTGGCGCGTGCCCGTTGCTGGATGGCGAGGTCGTCGTCGCCCGCCACGAGCATCAACGGGGTGGACTCGGGCGTGAGCCCGGCGTTGGAGGGAGTCGCGGGCCCGTCGGACGTTGAGGTGCGTCGGGCCATGGCTAGGACGAGGCCGGGGGCTTGCCGGGATTCCCTTCCTCGGAGTCGTCGTCGTCGCTGGCGTCGTCGTCCTCCCCGGTGGATTCCGCCTCGTGCTCGGCGCGCAGTTGCTGGACCTCGGCGAGGATCTTGGACATGTCCTCGACCTCGTCGAACAAGGCGCGTGCGACGTAAATGGGCCGTCGGGCGGCGGCGGCGAGGGCGAGGCAGTCGGAAGGGCGCGCGTCGATCTCGACGATCTTGGTCCCGAGCTGGTTTTCCTGCTTCAGGATGATGCGTGCGAGGTAGGTGGAGAGGCGGAGGGAGGTGATGACGACGCGCTCGATGGAGATGCCGAAGCCCTTGAAGACGAGGCCCATGAGGTCGTGGGTCTGCGGGCGGTCCTTGGGGAGGCCCCGGAGGGCGGCGTCGATGACGGGGCCCATGGAGGCGTCCATCTGGATGATGAAGACCTTCTCGTCATTGCCCAGGAAGACCGCGATGGCTCCGCCGGCCGGCAAGATGCCGCGGATTTCAACTGGCACGACCTCGTTCTGCATGCGTGGAGAGGTTGGGTTGGGGCGTGGGGCGTCGCAAGCGCGACGTCTAGTACCACCACGTGACCTCGGCGTACACGTACTGGATGTCGCCCTGCCGCGTGCTGTTCGGCGCGCGGCGAAGGAATTCGCCGGCAAAGAGGTGCGCCATGCCCCCCTCGACGCGGAGGTTGCCCGGCAGGGCGTCCCATCGCAGGCGCAGCTCGAGCTGGTTGCCCACGTGCGTGCCGGACATCCCCCGGGGATCCCGGAAGTTGCCGGTCGTCCATGCGTCGCGGGCCTCGGCCAGCCAGACCCAGCGCCAGCCCGCCCCGGCCTCCCATCCGCGGAACGGCTTGACCGTGGCCGACACATCGGGCGAGCGGAGGTTGGAGCGTCCGATGGCGCCGTAGAGGCCGGTGGGCCCGAACTCGAACCGGCGCGCGCCGTAGAGGGTGTCGAAGCGTCCATGGCTGCCATCGTTGGGGTCGCGGTCGCCGCTGGCCTCGTCGTAGCGCACGCCGACGCGGGGCTTGCCGGGCCCGTCGAAGGTCCATCCAGCGCCGGCATGAATCAGGTAGGCGAAATGGTCGAGGTCGCGCCCGTCGATCCCAGCCGAGGGTCGGGATGTGCCGAACTGGAGGGTGGCCTCGGACTCGACGTCCCAGCCTCCCGGCGAGGGGTTTCGATAGATGCGAAGGCCCGGAGTGTTGAGGCGGCGGCGGCGTGTGTCCGCCGCCGCTTCCTCCTGCAAACGCAGCCAATAGGCCTCCGCCTTGAGGCCCCCGGGTAACGTGGGCGACTCCGCGTAAAGCCCCTGCAACTGGACGTCCCAGGATTGCGAGTTCCATCCCGGCTCGTTGTCGAGCAAGCGGGCCGTGTCGTCTGGGAGCCGTTTCACCGGCAGGAACCCCAGTCCCCGCACGGAGCCGCCGCCGTCCGCTTGCCAGAGCCAATCCACGCCCAGGAACGAGTTGATCGTGTTGCGGAACGCATTGCGCGCCACGAGTCGTCGCATCCCGAGGTCCAACGTCTCCCGGCCCAGCCGGACCGTGTTGGTGCCCCCGGGGATCAACCGGCCCGCGTCCCAGCGGGCATGCGCCTGCAAGAGTTCCAACGCATCCACCATCGTCGTGTCGATGGGTGAACCCGCGTCGGAGAGGTATTGGCGCGAGTCCATGCCTTCGAGCAGCACGCCCACCGGGCGCAGCTTGAGGTCGGCCGCGAGGGACGTGCGCAGGGCCAAGGCCTGGTCGCCGCCGCTTCGCCCGGCTCGAAACTGCCCGTCCAACGACTCGTAACGGGTCCGCTGCTCGGTTCGGACGTCGAGCCATGACGGCAGCCAACCCGTGTCCGCCCAGCGCACGGGGCCGGCTTCGGCGGCCGCGAGGCGCATGCTGGATGCGATGCAGGCCAGAGATGCCAGGAGGCCACATGCCCTTCGCCAAGTCTCATCCATCGCGGCGACATCGTGTCGGTCCCGAAGCGGTGCGTCGATGTCCAAGCGGCGGCGACGCCGTTGGACGTGGCGTGGACGCCGGGCCGCCATGGTGGGCTGGAAGGAGTTCTTCCCCGTGGGGCGGGGCTTGGCCTAGCTTGGGTGCACGGGCGCATGATTCGTTCCTTTGCCTTCACCACGCAGGGCCGCTTGCACAGCCGGGACATCGAGATGTTCCTGATGCCGTCGTTGCTGGCGGACACGAACCTCTTCCTGTGGGTGGACCTGGAGGATGCGACGCCGGAGGAGGCGCGCCGCATCCTGGAGGGGGTGTTTCACTTCCACCCGTTGTCGGTGGACGACTGCATCCACGTCAGCCCGTCTCCGAAGGTGGACGTGTACGAGCCGAAGGAGGACGACCGGTTTGCGCCGTACCTGTTCATGGTCATCCACGCCGTGGACTACAGCCGGAAGGACGGCGCGTTTGCGACGAGCGAGCTGAACTTCTTCCTGGGGCGCAACTTCCTGGTGACCTTTCACGCGGTCCCGCTGAGGAGCGTGCAGATCGTGGAGGAGCGTTGCCTGAAGAGCACGGTGCACGTGGCGCGGGCCCCGGACCGCGTGGCGCATGCGTTGCTGGACTCGCTCGTGGAGAACTACCGGCCGGCCCTGGAGGAGCTGAGCCTCGAGATCGCGGACCTTGAGACGCAGGTCTTGCAAAACCCGGGCCCGAACATCTTGCAGAAGATCATCGGGGTGAAGAAGGAGGTGCTGCACCTCCGCCAGATCATCGGGCCCCAGCGCGACGTGCTGGCGCGGTTTGCGCGGGGCGAGTTCAAGCTGATCCGTGGCCACCTGGTGCCCTACTACCGGGACGTGTACGACGGCTTGTTCCACATCGGGGAGCGCGCGCAATCGTACTCGGACTCGTTGTCGGGCATCTTGCAGGTATACCTGAACGTCTCCTCCAATCGCACGGGCGAGGTGGTGAAGGTGCTGACGATGATCACGATCATCACGACGCCGCTGATGATCGTGGGGACGTGGTATGGGATGAATTTCAAGAACATGCCGGAGCTGGACTGGCGTTGGGGCTATTCCTACGCGGTGGTCCTGACGGTCCTGAGCACGGCGGCCACGTTGATCTACTTCCGACGCAAGAAATGGCTGTGAAGCGAAAGGGCCCGGCGCGGTCGGTCTTCCTGGAGAAGGTCCTGGGCCGCATGGACCGGATCGGGGCCGAGGGCTTGCAGGCCGTGGTGCAACGGTTGGCGAGGGAGCGGTCGTTCCTGGAGACGCTGTTCAACGCGATCGAGGAGGGTGTGGTGGTGGTCGATGCCTCGGGGCGCGTGGCCTACTTCAACGCCCAGGCGTCGCGCCTGCTCGGCTTGCCCGAGGAAGGCGTGGAGGGCGAGCCCGTGGCCCGATACCTGCCCGACCTCGACTGGGCCCGGTTGCTGGCCCCCGTGGCCGACGGCGCGCCGTCGGTGCGACGAACGGAGTTCGAGGTCCAGTTTCCCCGCCCGAGGTACCTGCGTTTGTACACGGCGCCGCTGGAAGTCGGCGCGTCCGGCGGGTTCGGGCTCGCCTTGATCCTGCACGACGCCACGGAGGCCCGGCAGCGCACGCACGAGGCCGTGGAGAGCGAACGGGTCCACGCCCTGACCCTCCTGGCGGCCAGCGTCGCCCATGAGATCGGCAACCCGCTCAACGCCCTGCACATCCACCTCCAGTTGATCGAGCGCGACCTGCGCAAGCTGCGACTCCTGTCCGGCCTCGCGTCGGCCCCGGCATCAGGCCGGCGCCGCGGACGCGCGACGCCCGACACGGCCGACTTCGGCGAGGTGCTCGACCGGGTGGAAAAATACCTCGGCGTGGCGCAGGGGGAGATTGGAAGGCTGGATTACATCGTGACCGAATTCTTGCAGGCGCTGCGGCCGACGCCGCCGCGTTTGCAGGAGGGGAGCCTGAACGACGCGGCGCGGACGACGTTGGACCTGCTGCGCCCCGAGCTGGAGAACCGGGGGATCGCGGTGCGGGACGCCTTGGCCAAGGGCCTGCCGCAAGCCCGGTTCGACGCCGGGCAGGTGAAACAGGTCTTGGTGAACCTGGTGAAGAACGCGATGCAGGCGATGGGGCCGGGCGGGACATTGTCGTTGTCGTCCGGTTGGGGTCCCGACGCGGTTTGGTTGTCGGTTGCGGACACGGGATGCGGGATTCCTGCGGAGCAGGTCAGCCGCCTCTTCGAGCCGTTCCATACGACGAAGGAGAAGGGAACGGGGCTTGGGCTGCTGGTGGTGCAACGCATCGTCCGTGCGCACGGCGGACGGATCGAGGTGTCGAGCCAGGTAGGCCAGGGAACCACGGTCCGATTTTGGCTGCCCTTGGCGGAGCCGTCCCCACGCCTCCTGGGATCGCCTTAGCCGGAACGATTCAGTTGGATCGGTCGTGCTTGCTCGATCTGCTTGCGCAAATCCTTCGTCGTTCGCTCGTTACGGGCCTCGTACCGGCCCGCGCCTCGCTCACTCCTCGGC
>CAIRNV010000242.1 GCA_903880005.1 uncultured Verrucomicrobiota bacterium
CCGATGGCACGATGGGGCGATGGGGACGCCCGGGACGGCAGGCTTCAAGGCCGACGTGGATTCGTGGCGAATGAGGCTGGAGCGAGAACCGGGCTCGTTGGCCGCGGTGCGCGGCCACCTGGATTCGCTGTTGGCGTTGGGGGAGAGCCGTCGGACGGCATGGCGGGATGCGTGGAGGCGGGCGGCGTGGCTTGCCACGGCGGGAGGGACGAACGCGGCGGACCTTGGGCGATGGCTTCGGGTCGCGTTGCGCACGACGGATCGAGGAGACGAATGGCACCCCGTGGGACGATGGGTGGATCGCTTGGCCGGGAACGACCGCGGCCTATACCTCGCCACGGCGGCGGACCATGGGGATTGGGAGGAAGTGCGACGCGCCCTTTCCTTGATGCCCGCGATGGACGGGCCCGAGCGGTTGGCGGACGTGGCGCACCGGGTCGCGACCCGCGGCAAGGGGGAACCCTTGCCGGAGGCGATGGCGGATCTCCGGCGGACGGCGGCGGGGTCGGACGAGGCGGCGTTGATCGCGCTTCGCTTGATGATGGGATGCGCCGTGGCTCGTGCGGATCACGGCTTGGCCTCGGAGGCCTTGGCGGGCCTTGCACGGGTGGGAGCAGCGCGGCTTTGGGATCACTTGCAGGAGGCCGGTCTTCGGGAAGGGCACGGCAAGGCCGGGCCCTCCCAAGTCACCGGCACGGCCATGGCAGGAGGGCGGCCGGCCGAATGGCGGGAGGTGCTGCCATGGGTCCGGTGGCGGCGCACGCATGGGGAGGCGCTCCAGGCCGGGGACGAATTGAAGCGCGCCGTCCAGGATTGGGATGCGCCCTCGTGTTGGCTGGACGCCGCGACCTTTGCCCTGGAAATCAAGGATTGGGAACTGGTCGAGCAACTGGGTCACTGGCTCGCGTCGGGAACGCCCAACGTCCGCGATTGGGCCAGCCTGGGCCATGCCCTCCGCGCGCTGGCCATGGACGCCAGGGGCGACGTCGGGGCCTCGCGTGAATGGGCCCGGATGGCGCAAGCTCCCCTGCCCCGCACCGGGGCCACGTTTGAATGGTGCCGGATGTTCGAACGAGTGGGGCACTTGTCCCAGGCCGACACGTGGCTGCGCACCATGGAGCCGGAAAAGCAGCAGGACACCGACTACTGGCGCATGCGGATGCGATCCGCGATGGGG
This sequence comes from uncultured Verrucomicrobiota bacterium, assembly GCA_903880005.1. GTDB lineage: Bacteria > Verrucomicrobiota > Verrucomicrobiia > Limisphaerales > UBA9464 > UBA6176. Next base: position 1,178 of record CAIRNV010000242.1, read on the forward strand.
GCCGGGGACACGGAGGCGTGGCTGGCGGCCACCCAGCGGGCGTCGAAGCTCGCCCCTGGCGACGTCGATCTGGCGTTGGATCATGCCTGGGGCGTGCTGGTTCTGGCCAAGGGCAACGAGGAGGTGTTGAAGCTTCTGGACGAGGACCTCGTGTTGCTGAAGGGCGGCCGCAAGGGGCAGATCTTGACCGCCTGGGCGGAGGCGCGGCTCGGGCGGCTTCGCAAGGCGGAGTCGTCCTTGCGGTTGCTGGATTCGATCGTGAAGGCACCCGGCGAGAAGGCCATCCTGGCCGTCGCGTGGTTCGAGCTTCTCAGCAGGACCGACCGCGTGGAGGAGGCATGGTCCGTTTACAAGGCGATGGACATGTCGCTGCTTCCCTCGCCCACCGTCCGCCAGATCGACCAAGAGGCGACGGCCTTGGCCACCCGCCTTGAGAAGAAGAGGAAGTTCGACGAGGCGCTCAAGGCCGCCCGCCAGCAGCCATGAACCCGCGACCCATGTCGCGGAGGCTCGACGAGGCGCCGCCCGGCAGCCAGCCCTCGTCGTTGGTGCCTGACGAACCATGGGTCCGCTGGATGGCATGGGCCCCGTGGCTCGGGAACGGCATCGAAACGGCGCGGCAGGTCGGGGCCTTCGCGCTGATCGCGGCGGGCACCCTCGTCACGGAGCGACGCCGCGCCACGCGCGTCATCGGGCCCCTGGTCCAGTCGCAGGTGGCACGGGCGGGCGTCCGGGTCCTTCCCATCATCTGCTTCATGGGCGTGGCCATCGGGGCCTTGATCGTGTCGCAGACAACGCTGTTGCTCGTCCAGGTGGGCCAGGCCGACCTGGTGGGCCCGTTGCTGGCCACGGTGGTGGTGCGCGAGCTGGCGCCGTTGACGGCGGCGTTGGTCGTGCTCGCCAGGGTGGGCACCGCAACGGTGGCCGAACTGGGGCTGGCGCGGGCCATGGGCGAGGTGGAGGCCCTGGAGGCGCTGGGAATCGACCCCGTCCACTACCTCGTGGTCCCGCGCTTGGTCGGGATGTCGGCGGCCGTCGTGTGCCTGGCGGCGTACCTGGTGCTGACGTCGCTGGGAGCCGGCTATGTGGTGGCGTTCATGCGGGGCTTGGCCATGACCCCCGGCGACTTTGCCGGCGCGGTGGCCGGGGCCTTGTCGTGGGTGGACTTCCCGTTGCTGGCGCTCAAGACGGCGGGGTTCGGAGTGCTGACGTCGATGATCATCTGCTTCCATGGGCTGGCTCGCCCGCTGCGCATGGAGGAGGTGGGCGAGGCCACGACGCGGACGGTGGCCCACACGTTGGTGGCGTGCGTGGTATTGGATGGGTTGTTCGTGCCGGTGTACATGGCCTTGTAATGGACTCCATCGACCCAGACGTGGTGGTGGACATGTGCGGGGCCGCCTTGGGCGCGCCGGACGGCGGCAGGCCGTTGCTGGCGGAAGGCGTGGACTGGGTGGTGCGCCGTGGGGAGGCATGGCTCGTGACAGGCCCCATGAATGCGGGCAAGTCGGCGCTCCTGGAGACCGTGGCGGGCCTGCGCCCCTTGGCCGCCGGCAGCCTTCGCGTGATGGGGCAACGGTGGGAGGATTTGAGGGGCGACGACCTGGTGGCGCTCCGGCGTCGGGTCGGGCTCGTGTTTGAGGGAAGGGGGCGCTTGTTCCCTGGGATGACGGTGGTTGAAAACGTGGCGTTGCCGCTGTGTTACCACGGGAACCTGAGCCTGTCGGACGCGGCGCAGGAGGTGGACGACTGGCTGGATGAAGCGGGGCTGATGCCCATGGCTTCGGAGACGGCCGGACGGCTGAGCCCGGCGTGGGCGCGACGGGTAGCCTTGGTGCGTGCGCTGGTCCTGCGCCCGGAGCTGGTGTTGCTCGACGACCCGTTGGCAGGGCTCGACGCGTCCCACGGCCCTTGGTGGGAAGCCTTCCTCGGCCGCCTGCGGCACGGGCATCCGCGGTGGAACGGACAGGGCCCGGCCCTGCTGATCACGTCTGGATTGCCCCGATCCATCCCAGCGCTCGGCAGCGGGGTGCGCTACGCCGTGATGGAGGCCCGACGATGGCGCGAGGTGGGCGACGGCCGCGATGAGTCAACATCCCGCGAGCCTGGATCCTGCGGCGGCGTTCCATCTCGGGATGGCTCGGCTTCGCGCGGGTGAGGGGATAGAAAGGACGACACATGGGACTGAAGGACCTGACGCCGCAATTGCGGACCCGCATGGGACGGGTGGAATGGTACGTGGGCTTGTTCCTCGGGACGACGGCGCTCCTGATGTTGCTGGCGTTTGCCCTGTACCTGAAGCGGACCGCGAAGGCCCGGGGTTGGTTCGTCATGGAGGTCCCCTACTTCACGTACCTGCCGGATGCGTCCGGGTTGAAGCCGGGTTCGCCCGTCAACCTGATGGGGTTCAAGGTCGGCGAGGTCACCGAGGTCACCGCCATCAACCTCGAGGAGCGGATGTCCTGGGATTACCTCGCGACCAATGGCTACAACGTCTTCGTCGGCTTTCGCATCCGGGCCGACGACCGGTCCGAGTTCCCGGGGTACGTGGCCAGCGACGCGACCATCCGCATCTCCGGGTTCCCGGTGGACCTGATGGGCGGCACGGCGCTGGAGGTGAGGCAAGGGACGGGCAAGGGGACGCTGACCTACGGCAAGACAGCCCAGGGGAAGCCCGGCGTGTTGATGGCCAAGTTCGCCTTCGCCCCGCCGGGGCCGGACCGCACCAACCAGTTCCTCCGCTACGAGCCGGTGAAGGGTTCCAAGGGCTACTTTCTCAGGCTCGACGAGGCCGAGACCCTCGTGGCGCAAGCGCAACGGGTCGTGGGACGCCTGGAGCGCATCGCGGCGACGGTGGACGACGTCCTCCCGTCGATGCTGGCGGAGCTGCAACAGACGTTGGAAGTGACGCGGGGTGCGCTACCCGGCATCACCAACCAGGTGGGCCAAGTGCTCGAAACCGCCCGCCTGACCCTCCCGGGGCTCACCAACAACCTCGATGCCGTCCTCGCCAACACCCGCGACCTGACCGCCCAGCTCCGCGACACATGGCCCATGCTCACCAACACCCTGGACCTCACCCTGCTCGCCTCCCGCCAGCTCGTGACCAACATCAACGGCGTCATCCCCACCCTCGCGTCCAATGTCAACGTCACCTTCACCAACGTGAACGTCCTCCTTTCCCGCGACACCAACATCACCGCCAACACCAGCCTGCTCGTCTCCAACATCAACCAGGTCCTCACCCGGCATTGGCTCTTCCGCTCCGCGTTCCCCAAGCCCGGGGCCACCCCGTCCACGGTGCACGCCCCGCCGCGGCCACCCGTGCGAAGCCGCTCGCCCAGGGACGCGTCCAACCCATGACCCGGCGCCGCCTCGCCCCGGGCGGCCCTTGCTATCCCGCAAGCCTTCCCCGCAACGCGCGCGTCGCCGCCTCCACGTCTGGCTGACGCAGCAGCGCCGACACGACGCAAACACGCGTCGCGCCGGCGGCGAGGACCGCGTCGAGGTTGGAGCCTTGGATGCCGCCAATCGCAAACCACGGCACGCGCGCGTGGGCGGCCGCCCAACGCACGTAGTCCAGCGTCACGGCGGGCCGACCGGGCTTGGTTGGCGTCGCAAAGACCGGGCCAACAGCGACGTAGGCCGCGCCGGCTGCCTCCGCCCGGACGAACTGACCGGGAGCGTGGCTGCTCAAGCCCAGTTCCGGCCGATGACCGTCGCCGGGCAGGTCGTCACGCGTGACATGGCCCGCGTCGAAGAAGTCTTCCTGCCCCAGATGCACGCACGGCATCCCCAACTCGCACCCCAGTCCCCAGTCGTCATTGAGGACCATGCGTGCCCCGGCGCCCGACACGACGGGGAACACGGCTTCCACGAGGCGTCTCGTCGCGTCGCATCCCCAGCCCTTGGCACGGACCTGGAGGACGTCGGCCCCGCCGCCGCAAAGGGCGCGGGCGAGTTCGGCGGGCTCGCGGCCATCGAGGTAGGCCGTGTCCACGAACGCATACAACCGGCAATCAACCCATGCCTTCATGAAGGGAAAGGCCCGGACCGGGCTTCGAGACGGAGCCTCATGCCCTGCCCACTCGGCGGGGACGATTCAGTTGGGAGGGAAGGGATTGCGAAGCAGATCGAGCAAGCACGACCGATCCCACTGCATCGTTCCGGCTAAGCCTTGACCTTGGTCCAGCGGGCATTTTGGGCGGATGACTTCACGACCGCCTCGATGAAGGCCATGCCACGAACGCCATCCTCGATCTTGGGGAAGTCGTTGGCGGGGTCGCCCTGGGCGAGCTTCCGGCCGTCCTCGCGGGCGCGGATGGCATTGGCGAAGTTCTTGTAGATGTTGGCGAAGGCCTCGAGGTAGCCCTCGGGATGGGCGGGCGGCGTGCGTCCCGCGCCCTTGGCGGCGTCGCTGAGGTAGCCCTGGGCCGCGCGGTACACCTGCATGGGTTGGTCGCTCCACTTCACCAGCAGGGTGTTGGGCTCCCGTTGGTGCCACTCCAATCCTCCCGTCTCGCCATAGACCCGGATGTTGAGGTTGTTTTCCTCGCCCACCGAGATCTGCGAGCTGTGGAGGACGCCCTTGGCCCCGCCCTTGAAGCGCAGGAGCACGTTGCCGTCGTCGTCCAGCTTGCGGCCCTTCACGAAGGCCGTGATGTCCGCCGCCAGCTCGTCGATGTGCAACCCCGTGATGTACTCCGCGAGGTTCTCCGCATGCGTGCCGATGTCGCCGATGCAGCCGGCGGCGCCCGAGCGCTTGGGGTCGGTCCTCCACGAGGCCTGCTTTTGCCCGCTCGCCTCCAACCGCGTCGCGAGCCACCCCTGCGGGTACTCCACCACCACCTTGCGAATCTTGCCCAGCTTGCCCGACTGCACGAGGTGACGGGCCTCCTTGACCATCGGGTAGCCGGTGTAGTTGTGCGTCAACCCGTACAGCAGGCCCGTCTTCTTCACCAACTTCTGCAACGCGACCGCCTCCGCGAGGTCGAAGGTCGCGGGCTTGTCGCTCAGCACGTGGAACCCGTGCTCCAAGGCCATCTTCGCGGGGGGAAAATGCACGTGGTTCGGCGTCACGATCGCGAGGAAGTCCATGCGCTCCCCCGCCGGAAGCTTGGCCTCCGCCGCGATCATCTCCTGGAAGCTCCCGTAGCAACGGCCCGCAGGCAGGAACAGGTCCGCACCCGACGCCCGGGACTTTTCCGGGTCCGACGAAAACGCGCCGCAAACGAGGTCGATCTGCTGGTCCAGCGCGGCCGCGATGCGATGCACCGCCCCGATGAATGCGCCGCGTCCACCACCCACCATGCCATAACGAATCTTTCTGCTCATGAGAGGCCAAAGTCTCTATCGCCACCCGCCCGGGGCGTCAATCGGGCGTCCTGTTTCCCCCCAACTTTCCGGGGGAAACGCTTGCCGTCGCGCCGTCGCGCGCCGTTTACTCGCTGGGCCAGGGTCCATGGATCGGGGGCTTGCAAACCCCGCCAGGGCAGGAATGCAGCAACGGTAGCTTGATCCCCGATTGCCGTGGGTGCCCTGGCACTTCTTTCCCTCTCGCCCCTGCCATCGCCGCCTCGACTCCCATCGCACGGGTCGTGCGCTCGCACGACGGTGGCCTTGACACGATCCAAGCCTCGGACACTAGAAAAGGACAACGAACGACGCGCCCGTCGAACCGACGCGTGCCCATCGACATCACATCGAACATGAGCCAGCAGGAAACACACGTCTTCCAAGCCGAGATCCAGCAGGTCTTGGACATCGTCATCCACTCCCTTTACACGGACCGCGAGGTGTTCGTGCGCGAGTTGGTCTCCAACGCCGCCGACGCCTGCGAGAAGCTTCGGTTCCTCCAGGCCGGCGGGGCCGCCGCGTCCGTCCACCAGCCGGACGTCGCGCCCGCCATCCGCATCGAGACCAACGCGGAGGCGGGCACGCTCGCCATCGCCGACTCCGGCGTCGGCATGACCCGCGACGAGTTGGTGCAAAACCTCGGCACCATCGCCCATTCCGGGACCAAGGCCTTCCTCAAGGCCCTCGCCGACGGCGCCCGGTCGGACGCCCGGCTCATCGGCCAGTTCGGGGTCGGCTTCTACTCCGCGTTCATGGTCGCCAAGCGCGTCACCGTGCTGACCCGGTCGCACCAGCCGGACGCCACGGGTTGGCGGTGGACCAGCGAGGGCGCGGGTGGCTACCGCATCGAGCCCGCCGCCGACCTGCCCCGCGGCACGCAGGTCCTCCTTGAACTCAAGGACGACGCCAAGGACTTCGCCGGCAAGGCCCGCATCGAGTCCGTCGTCCAGCGCTACTCCAACTTCGTCGCCTTTCCCATCGACGTGGACGCCTCGCGCGTGAACGCCGTCCAGGCCATCTGGGCACGGAGCAAGGCCGACGTCACCGAGGAGGAGTACAAGGCGTTCTACAAGTTCCTGGGGCACGACAACGAGGACCCGCTGTACCGGCTCCACTTCACGGCCGACGCCCCCCTTTCCATCCAGTCGGTCTTGTTCGTCCCCAAGCACAACCTGGAGACGCTCGGCCTGACCCGCGTCGATTCCGAGGTCAACCTCCATTGCCGCAAGGTCCTCATCGAGCCCAAGGCCAAGGGACTGTTCCCGGATTGGCTCCGCTTCCTGAAGGGCGTGGTGGATTGCGAGGACCTCCCCCTCAACGTCTCCCGGGAGCGGATGCAGGACTCCGCGCTCCTGCGGAAGCTCAACCGCGCGCTCACGTCCAAGGTGCTTCGCTTCCTCGGCGAGGAATCCACCAAGGACCCCGACGCCTACGCCGCCTTCCACGCCGAGTACGGCCGGTTCCTCCGCGAGGGCATCCTCTCCGACCACGAGCATCGCGACGGCCTCGCCAAGCTCCTTCGATTCGAGTCGTCCACGCAGGAGCCCGGCAAGTCCACCAGCCTCGCGGCCTACGTCAGCCGCATGCCCGCCGAGCAAAAGGAGATCTACTTCCTCCAGGCACCCTCGCGCGACGCCGCCCTGTCCAGCCCCCAGCACGAGGTCTTCGCCGCGCGCAACTTCGAGGTGCTCGTCCTCAAGGACCCCGCCGACGAGTTCGTCCTCGACCGCATCGGCGAGTTCGAGGGCAAGCGGATCGTGGCGGCGGAAAAGGCGGAACTGGAGGTGCCCGAGCCCGCCGCAGCGGAGGGGCAACTGACGCCGGAGCAGGCCACGGGCTTGGCCGAATGGCTCAAGGCCACGCTGGCCGACGCCGTGGCCGAGGTCCGCGTCTCCAAGCGCCTCGCCGCCAGCCCCGTCATCGCCGTGGATTCGGACGGCTTCATGACCGCCACCATGCGGTGCACCCTCAAGGCGATGAACCGCGACCAAAAGGACCAGCCAGCCTCCAGCCCCGACCTGGAGATCAACCCGCGTCATCCCCTCGTGTCGCGGCTGGAAGGCATGCGACACAAGGACCCCGACCTCGCCGCGCAGGCCGCCGCCCAGATCCTCGACAACGCCCGCATGGCGGCCGGGCTCGTCGAGGATCCGCGTCCCATGATCCAGCGCATGAACCAACTCCTAGAACGCGTCCTGGCCTGAGCCGGAGCGATTCAGTTGGATCGGTCGTGCTTGCTCGATCTGCTTGCGCAAATCCTCCGTCGTTCGCTCGTGATCCCGCGCCTGCGGGACGTCGGCGGGCGGCCGAAGGACCTTCCGTGGGCGCTGGGCCATGACCTCCGACGTGGCGGGTTGGAAAACCCGCCCCCTGTTCATGAAGGACGCCGGTTGAGGGCAACCGGCCTACAAACGGGGTTCAACGAATCCAACCCCGGGACCGTGCCGTTCGGATGGCCTGCTCGCGATTCATCGCATGGAGCTTGCCGTGGATGTTTCTCACGTGCGCATGGACCGTGTGCAGGCTGATGGAGAGGCGCGCGGCCACCTCCTTGTAAATGAGGCCGTCTGCGATGGCTTGGAGGATTTCCCGCTCGCGAATCGAGAGGTCACCATCCGGGTCCTTGGGGGAGAGGCTGCGGAACTCCTGGACCAGGTACCGGGCCATCGCCGGGCTGATGGGCGATTCCCCACGGGCGGCATCTCGGATGGCCTCGCACAACTCAACGGCAGCCGTCCCCTTGACGATATAACCGGAGGCCCCGGCACGCAGCGCGGCAAACAAGGACGCGCGATTGCCGTGAATGGTGAAGGCCAACGCACGCAAGGACGGGTTCATTTGCGTGGCGGCCCCGATGAGGTCCACGCCCGACATCTCCGGCATGCTGAGGTCGGTGAGCAACACGTCCACCTGCATCCAGTCGGTGCCACGCATGGCGTCGCTCGCCGAGGCATACGCTCCCGTCACGAGCAGGTCGGGCTGCTCCTCCAACACACCCTTCAAGGTTGAGAGCAGGTCCGCGTCATCATCCACGATCACCAGCCTAATCTTATCTTCGTTCATGCCATCCCTGCTCGCCCAGCATGGACTCCCGGTAGCCGGGGCCCCAACGGCAGGGGCAGCGCCACGCAAAAGCTCGTCCCTCGCCCGCCTCGGACCCGAAGCCTGCCGCCCATCTCCGCCGCCCTTTGTCGCATGTGCATGACTTCGACGTGCATCAACAGAGCCACCCCCGTTCAGGCCACCAGCCTCGATGACCCGTCTGCATCCCTACTCGCCGTTTGGAGTGTTGTCATGGACCCATCTTCCCCTGGAAGTCTGAGCCGGATGCACCCCGGCGGGATGCAAGTGCTTGCGCGGCCAACTTCTCCGAAGGACGAAGCTCTTGTGGAGGAAGTTCCAGCCAGCACGATCGAGCCCATGGAATCGTTCCGGCTCAGATGGAGGCCCAGGCCCGCCTCGTGATGCCCTGACGCATGCGGGAAGCGGGACGTCAGTCCGCGTTGGGGTAGCTGCCGAGGATTTTCACGAAGGAACAATGGTCGCCCAATTGCTGCACGGCCTTCGCGAGCCGTCCGGCCTCGGCATGCCCGTCGCAGTCCACGAAGAAAAAGTATTCCCACGCGCGCCGCTTGGACGGGCGTGACTCGATCTTCGTCATGTTGATCCGATGCCGCCGGAACGGCGCGAGCGCCCGGTGCAAGGCGCCGACCTCGTCGCGGATGCTGAACATGAGGCTGGTGCGGTCCGCAGTGCCCGGGGGCGGCATCTGGCGTCCGAGGACGAAGAAGCGGGTGGCGTTGGCGGAGTTGTCCTGGACGTCGCGGTCGAGGATGGGCAGGCCGTAGGTCTCGGCGGCCAGCTCGCCGCACAGCGCGGCGGAGGCGGTGTCCTGGGCGGCCAGCTCGGCGGACCGCGCGTTGGACGACGTCTCGACGAGCTCGGCCTTGGGTAGGTTTCGGGCGATCCAACCCCGGCACTGCGCCAGCGTCTGCGGATGCACGTAGAGCTTGCGGATGACGTCGCCATCCTTCGCCTTCCCCTTCCCCGCCAGGCAATGGGAGATGCGCAGGACCACCTGCGAGACAATCTTCAGGTCGCTGTCCACGAACATGTCCAGGGTGTGGGTCACCACGCCTTCCGTGGAGTTCTCGACGGGCACGACGCCGTAGTCGGCCCGGTGCTTGGAGACCTCGTTGAACACGTCGGCAATGGTGCGTTGCGGCGAGTAGGCGAGGCTGGCGCCGAAGCGCTTGACGGCGGCCTGGTGGGTGAACGTGGCCTCCGGGCCGAGGTAGGCGATGGTCAGGCTTTTCTCGAGGGACATGGCGGACGACATCACCTCGCGGTAGATGGCGCGGAGGCCCTCGTTGGTGATCGGCCCCTGGTTGAGGCGGCACACCTTGTCGAGGACGGCGCGCTCCCGGTGCGGGGCGTAGATCTCCTGCCCTTGCTTGTGCTTGATCGCGCCGATCTCCAGCACGTGTCGCGTCCGCTCGTTCAGCAACGCGACGATCTGCGCGTCGATCCCGTCGATGGCCTGCCGATGCTCCGTGAGACTCATGGTGCCCGGCCATCCAAGCACGTCCGGCTCCCGCGTGGAATCCCGGAACTGGGACGATTGCGGGCCCGCGCCTCGCTCACTCCGCCGCATCCGCCTCGAGCGAGGCGAGGCGGGAGGCTTCCTCCTCCCAGTCGCGGGTGGCGTAGGCGAGGTCGCCGACGATGGCGCGCATCCGCTGGTTGATCTCGGTGGCGCGGCCGGCGGTGGCGTAGGTGGCGGGTTGCTCCAACTCGGCGGCGAGGGCGGCCTGGCGTTGCTCCAACTCGGCGATCTTCTTCTCCAAATCCGAGACCTTGCGCCGGCAGGAGGACAGGTGGCGACGCGCCTCGGCGGCGAGTTGGCGCCGTTCCTTCTGGGAGATGCGCGGGGCCTCGGGCGCGGGCTCGGCCCTCCGGGCCTCGACGCGGGGCGGGGGCGGCGGCGACGGCGGGGACGCATGGCCCGCGCGGGCGTCCTTCAACGCGGGCATCCCCGTCCCGGCGGCCGTGAGGGCGGTGCGCGCGGAGCCGGCCTTGGACTTGTCCAGGTAGTAGTCGTAGTCGCCAGCATAAGGGGTGAGGCGCCCGGCGTTCACGTGCACGACCTTGCCCGCGACGGACCGGATGAAGTGAACGTCGTGCGAGACGAAGACGAGGGTCCCGGTGAACTCGCACAACGCGGCGACCAGGGCGTCGATGGAGGGGATGTCGAGGTGGGTGGTGGGCTCGTCCATCAACAGGAGGTTGGGCGGGTCGAGGAGGAGCTTCACGAGGGCGAGGCGCGACTTCTCGCCGCCGCTGAGCACCTGGACGGGCTTGAAGACGTCGTCGTCGCGGAAGAGGAAGCAGCCCAGCAGGGTGCGGACGTAGAGCTCCGTGACGCGTGCGGGGGTGTCGAGGGCCTCCTGCAGCACGGTGCGACCGGCCTGCAACATCTCGGTGCGATACTGCGAGTAGTAGCCCGCGCGGACGCGCAGCCCGAGGTCGCGCTCGCCCGACTGGGGCGTGACGACGCCGGCGAGGAGCTTGAGCAACGTGGACTTGCCGGCGCCGTTCGGGCCCACGAGGACGATGCGCTCGCCCCGCTCGGCCTCGAAGTCGAGCCCTTGGTAGATGGGACGCGGCCCGTATGCGAAGTCCACCCGACGCAACGACACCACGCGGCGGCCGGGTTGCTCGGGCTGGGGGAAGGCGAAGTCCACGGTGGCCGAGGGCGCGTCCGGGGCGTCGATCTTCTCCATGCGGTCGATTTGCTTGAGCTTGGCCTGGGCGCGTGTGGCGGTGGTGCTCTTGGCGCGGAACCGGTTGACGAAGTCCATGAGGCGCGAGATCTCGCGCTGCTGGTTCTTGAAGGCGGCGCGTTGCTGCTCCTCCTGGGCGTCGCGCTGGGCGAGGAAGTCGTCGTATTGGCCCGCGTACCGCCAGAGGCGGCCGTTGCGAAGCTCCAGGATGCCGGTCACCAGGCGGTTGAGGAACTCGCGGTCGTGCGAGATCACGACGATGCCGCCCGGGTAGTGGCGCAGGTAGTCCTGGAACCAAAGCAACGTCTCGAGGTCGAGGTGGTTCGTGGGCTCGTCGAGCATCAGCAGGTCCGGCTCCTGGACGAGCAGCCGCGCGAGGTGCGTGCGCATGACCCAACCGCCCGACAACTCGCGCACCGGCCGCTCGAAGTCCGTCTCCTTGAACGACAATCCCTTCAGGATGCGCTTGGCCTTGGCGACCATGGACCCATCCATCGAGCCGTGCGCCTCCGTGCCCGTCGCCAGCTCGATCACCGTCTCGTCCCCCGCCGGGGCCGACTCCTGCGGCAGGAAGCCCACCGTGGCGCCGCGCTGGCGCGTCACCTGGCCGTCGTCGGGCTCCTCCTGGTCGAGGAGGATGCGGAACAGCGTGGACTTGCCGGCGCCGTTGGCCCCGACCAGCCCAAGGCGGTCGGCGCGGTTGATCGTCAGGCTCACGCCCTCGAAGAGGGTGCGCGGCCCGTAGGACTTGGAGATGTCGGATAGCGTGAACACGCGAGAGGACGGGGATAGTCCGGATGCAAGGCCCCCGCGCCAAGCACCGTGTTCGTCGCCGGGACGGCTTGGCCGGGACGATTCCGTTGGGAGGGAAGTGATGGCGAAGCAGATGCTTGCGCCAGCCGAGGAGTGAGCGAGGCGCGGGCCGGTGCGAGGCCCGTAACGAGCGAACGACGAAGGATTTGCGCAAGCAGATCGAGCCAGCACGACCGATCCAACTGAATCGTCCCGGCTTACCCCCGCGTTGACGACGCGCGCCTCCTTTCGCTCTATTGGCCCCGCCAATGAGCTATTGCGCGTCCCCTTGGAACTTCTCCCGGCGACCCACCCGCGAGGTCGTCGTCGGCGACCCCGCCCGCGGCGGCGTCGTCATCGGCGGCCACCACCCCGTCGTCCGCCAGTCCATGATCACGTGCGACACGATGGACACGGCCGCCTGCATCCGACAGACGCTCGACCTCGTGGCCGTGGGCTGCCAAATCGTGCGCATCACCGCCCCCACCGTGAAGGACGCGGCCAACCTCCAGCACATCGTGGCCGGCCTCCGCGCCCAGGGATGCCAGGTCCCCATCGTCGCCGACATCCACTTCAAGCCCGAGGCCGCCATGGAGGCCGTCAAGTGGGTGGAGAAGGTCCGCGTCAACCCCGGCAACTACGCCGACAAAAAGAAGTTCGCCGTCAAGGAATACACCGACGCCGACTACGCCGCCGAACTCGCCCGGGTCGAGGAGGCCTTCTCGCCCCTCGTCCACGAGTGCCTCCGCCTTGGGCGCGCACTGCGCATCGGCACCAACCACGGATCCCTTTCGGACCGCATCATGAACCGGTACGGCGACACCCCTCTGGGCATGGTCGAGAGCGCCCTCGAGTTCGCGCGCGTCTGCCGTCGCATGGGCTTCCACAACTTCGTGTTCTCCATGAAGTCGTCGAACCCCAAGGTCATGGTCGAGTGCTACCGGCTCCTCGCCGCGCGCCTCGCCGAGCTGGGGCCCGACTGGAACTACCCCCTCCACCTCGGCGTCACCGAGGCGGGCGAGGGCGAGGACGGCCGCATCAAGTCCGCCATCGGCATCGGCGCGCTCCTCGCCGACGGCATCGGCGACACCATCCGCGTGTCCCTGACCGAGGACAGCCCGCGCGAGATCGCGGTGTGCAACGAGTTGCTCGTCCTCATGCCGTCCCTCAGCCATCGGCCCGCGTCCACGCCCCTCCCCGAGCAACCCCTCCCGTGGGATCCCTTCAACTACAAGCGCCGCCTGAGCGCCGCGTCGGCCCTCCCCTCGGGACTCCTCGGCGGCGGCGCGCAACCCGTCCGCGTCGTCGTCACCCGGCCCGTCTTCGACGCCGTCGCACCCCGCATCTCCCCCACGGCCGACGTCCGACCGGAGGCCGTCCTGGAAGACCTCAACCTCCAGGAGATCGACCCGCGCCAGTCCATCGCCCCCGACCAGATCCCTTGCGACTCCC
>CAIRNV010000243.1 GCA_903880005.1 uncultured Verrucomicrobiota bacterium
TCACCTCCGTGACCACCAACGTGAAGGTGTTCGTCCTGCCGACGACGCCGTCGTTCACCGACACCACCACCGTGTTCGTGGACGGGCCCTGCGCCTCCGTCGGCGTCCAGGCAAGCACGCCGTTCGTCAGAACCATGCCCGTCGGCCCTTGCTCCAGCTTCACGGCCAACGCCTGCGTCGGCCGATCCGGGTCGTTCGCACCCAAGGCGCGGGTGAACCCGACCATCTCGGGCAACGTTCCATTCGTCGCGCCGGTGAACGCCGGAGGTCGGTTCACCTCGGTGACCACCAACGTGAAGGTGTTCGTCGTCCCCGTGATGCCGTCGTTGACCGACACCACCACCGTGTTTGTGGACGGCCCCTGCGCTTCCGTCGGCGTCCAGGCCAGCACAGCGTTCGTCACTACAAGGCCCGTCGGCCCCGAAACCAGGGCCACCGTAAGCCCCCCGGCGGCGGGGCTTCCACCCTGCGGCACCAACGCTTGGGTGTAGGAGGACAACTCGCTGATCACCGAGTTGGTCGCACCAGCCAGCGTGGGCGCGGATGCCGCCTCGGTGACGATCAAGACCAGGCTGTTGGTGACGGTTGCCACGCCGTCCGATGCGGCCACGACGACGAGATTCGTGGTCTTCGCCTGGCCGACGGCGGGGGTCCATGTGATGGCACCGTTCGTGACCACAAGGCCCGTCGGGCCCGAGACGAGCCTTGCCGTCAGCGGTTGCGCGGGGATGTCCGGGTCCCAAAGGCCAAGGCTCATGCCAAAGGCAGCGCGGGCGGGCAGCGACGTGGCGGCGAGAGTCCCAAACGCCGGCGGTTGGTTGGATTCCTGCACCACGACGGCCATGGATGCCGTCCGGGTGCCGCCGTCGCTGTCGATGGCCTCGACGACCACGGTGTTGGTGGACGGTCCTTGCAACTCGGACGTGCTCCACGCGAGGCGGCGACGCGTCGCATCCAACGTCAACCCGGCGGGTCCCGACACGATGCGAACGACCACGGATTGGCCAAGGTCGGGGTCATTGACGTCGTAACCCACGTCGAGGGAATCGCCTTCGACGAGGGTCGCGCCCGGAGCCAACGCGAGGCTGGGGGGATTGTTGGTCACGCCGACGGTCGTCGGCGCGTCGGCCGTGGCGGGCGCTCCCTCCCGGTTGCCGTTGGCGTCGGTGGCGATGGAGAAGAACCCGTATCGCGAGCCCATGCGCCCCGTGTAGGTGGCGCCGACCAGCGTGGTCTTTTGCAGCCAAGGGGCGAACGCGCCGCCGTCCTCGGACACATACACGTCGTAGTACCCGATGCCGGCCACCGGTTGCCCAAGCGGTGCGGCATCGCGCCCGGACCATGTGACTTGGAAGTACGCCCGGCTTTGGGACGGCAAGGCCGCGACGGCGCTCTCGGGAGCCATGGTTTCCGTCACGCTGTTCGTGGAGGCCACGTAGGTGAGCACGTAACGGCCGTCGCTGTTGAAATCGACGAGGTGGAGGATGTTCTCCATGAGCGGCCTCTGAGCCATGCCGCGGAAGGTTCGGTCCGTCGTCCATGCGTTGGTCCCGACGCCAAGGCTGGTGCCGTCGGAGCGACGGACGTCGGCGAGCTGGAGCTGACCGTTGGCCGGGTCGGGCACCCTGAGATAGCCCCATCCGCCGGGCATTCGGGCCGTCACGGTGACCTCGCGGGACGATGGTGTCACAGCCCCCGAGACGGTGGCGGACTCCACCACCTGGACGCGGTTTGTGGTGCCATTGCTTTGATAAAGCGTGTCGGGAAGATCCCGCAGGTCCGGCTCGTCGTTCACGAGGAAGTCGGGCTTGCCATCGTCCCAGACGCCGCCCGCCCGCACGACCCGGATCATCTCGTGGATCGAGACGTCGTCGATGAGGGACAACCGGGCGTTACCAAGACCGTCGATGTGCTCGA
>CAIRNV010000244.1 GCA_903880005.1 uncultured Verrucomicrobiota bacterium
AAGGTATTGTTTACGTCATGCCAAGCCCGAGCAGTGCTGGAGAATTTGCAGATCGCACGAGCCCATGGCGGCGACGAGTCCAAAACTCTCTCTGCGGTGGAGCTGGAACGATGGTTGGATCGTTATCTGCGTATTTTTGGCATCCCTTGGGTGGATCAACTCCGGCAGCAAGCAGAATTATTGGCTGGTCAGTTTGGTTGGCAACGCGAGCTGTTGGAACTCAACCAACTGGTGGCCGCAATCAAGGGCGAAACCTCGGAATACCGGCCAACCACGGATTTCATGCGCTCGCGGGCGCAGGGCAAGCCCTTTGATCCCGATCGCATGACGCTTTTCGGCACATTCCATGCGCGCCTGGCGGTGGAGCAGTTCAAGCAATTGCCCAGGCCCCCCGTCCAGGAGTTGGAAAACCGCGCCTTCTGGGAGGCTTATTTTTCCAATTTCATCGAAGGTACCAAATTCACCGTCGAGGAGGCCCGGGTCCTGGTCTATGATCGGCAGGCCGCCAAGTCGTTGGAAGCCAAACGACCCGACGACGCCCACGATATCCGCGAAACCTACAGGCTGATCATTGATT
This sequence comes from uncultured Verrucomicrobiota bacterium, assembly GCA_903880005.1. Lineage (GTDB taxonomy): Bacteria > Verrucomicrobiota > Verrucomicrobiia > Limisphaerales > UBA9464 > UBA6176. Next base: position 578 of record CAIRNV010000244.1, read on the forward strand.
CCAAAATCAGCGCTGAAGTGCCCAAGGACCCAGCCCACCTGCTGGAGTTGCTCAAGCGTCGGCATGCCCGGATGATGGCCAGCCGGCTGAACATCGAACCTGGCGTCTTCAAGAAGACCCCAAACGAATTCGGAGCCCGCGTGTTTGTGGCTCCGGAACTCGTCTCCGAAACCCTGGTCCGCGGTTGGCCAGCCAGCCGGGACCTGCCCGACGCCCACGCCCGCGCCCTCTACGTCTTGTTCCTGATCGCGGAAGTCCATCCCTTTATCGATGGCAATGGTCGCATTTCCCGACTGGCAATGAACGCCGAGCTGGAAGCCTCCGGACAGCCTCGGCTGATCATCCCAACCTCCCTTCGGACCGATTACTTGACCGTTCTCGAAGCGTTAACTTCAAGCGCAAATCCGGCACCCCTTATCTCATTCGCCCACAAGCTGATCGAGGTAAACAGCCGCATGCCTTTCGGCTCCTTTGAAGCATCACTGGCACATTTCCGCAGCACCGGTGCTTTGGATGAGCATTCAATCGGAGGGGGGCTGTTGAGTTCGATCCTCGTCCCCGACGCCTGAATTTGGCCCGCCGCACCCACCTATGGATACCTCCACGCTGAAGACGTTTGCCCCCGCTGTTCGCAAGCAGCTCATGGAGGCGGTGACCCGCAAGCTCGACTTCGCCCTCAGCGCCCAGACGCCCGACTACCTCACCACCTTTGCCCCGCAGGTGGCTGCGCTGCGGAACCTCGCACAGGCCGACCGCCCCGGCCTCATCGAGCGGGTCGCCTACACCTGGTTCAACCGCCTCGCCGCGCTCCGCTTCATGGACGCCCGCGGCTGGCATCCCTTCCGCGCCCGCGTCCTCACCCCGGCCAGCGCCGCGGAGACCCAGCCCGAGCTGCTCAAGCTCACCCGCACCGAAGCCTTGCCCGAGGAACTGAAGTCCCACACCAATCCCACCCGGCTCAACGACCTCCTCGACGGCCGCATCCCCTCGCCGGATGCGCAAGGCGAGGTCTATCGACTCCTCGTCCTCGCCGCCTGCCGTTTCTACCACGCCCTGCTGCCGAACCTCTTCGAGAAACTCGACGACGAGACCGAGCTGCTCCTGCCCGATGACCTCCTCACCGAGCACTCC
>CAIRNV010000245.1 GCA_903880005.1 uncultured Verrucomicrobiota bacterium
ACGATTCAGTTGGGAGGGAAGTGATTGCGAAGCAGATGCTTGCGCAAGCCGAGGAGTGAGCGAGGCGCGGGCCGGTACGAGGCCCGTAACGAGCGAACGACGAAGGATTTGCGCAAGCAGATCGAGCAAGCACGACCGACCCAACTGCATCGTTCCGGCTAAGTGCCTCGGCCTCTCCCCTGAATGGTTGAGGTCGGCACCGCCCTTCATGGCTAGCCTCGATATACACGCCAACGGAGTTTCATGGCTGGTGCTCTCCCCAAGCCGAGGAAACCCCAACCCACCCCAATGAAGGTGCGGTGATCCAAGCAAGGAGCACCAGCGTGATCCAACCCCGGGATGTCCGGACCAACGGGGCACCACAGCAAAGCCCCGGCACCTAGCTACACCAGCCAATGACTGGAACTTTGGGGGCTACACGGGTATCCACCCAGCAGAAATGCCTCAGTTCTCCTACAAGGCCCGAAGACGCAACGGCGAGCCCGTGGAAGGCTTCCTCGATGCCACCGATCGAGCCGCCGCCTTGGTTCAGTTGGAACGTCAAGGCTTGCTCCCTGTGCAGGTCTCGACCGCCAAGGGATCCAAGAATCCCGAGGCCCATGCCGATGGCTACCGTCCCAGATCCTCCTTCCTCCCGCCCACCCTGCGCTCGCTCCTACAACGCAAGCGCAAGCCCAGGCTCCAGGAACTAGCCACCTATACACAGCAGCTCGCAAATCTACTCAAGGCCGGCATGCCCCTCACCATGGCCTTGAACTCCATGTCCAGCCTCACATCCAAGGGCATCCCAGGCACGGTATCCCATCAGCTCAAGCAAGACGTCATCGAGGGACGCAGCCTCTCGGATGCCATGGCACGGCAAGCCGACGTCTTCCCAGACCTCGTCATCAACATGGTCCGCGCCGGCGAACAATCAGGAGCCCTCGAAGAGGTCCTGCGCCGATTGGCCGCTCACTTCGAGCGCTTCGCGGAAGTCCAGACCAAGTTCAAGTCAGCCATGATCTACCCCGTCTTCGTTTCCTTTTTTGGGTTGTTGCTCATCATCTTCTTCACGGCCGTCATGCTCCCCAAGTTCACCGAGTTCTTCCAAAGCATGCAGCTCAAGGATGGGCTGCCCCTCGCCACCCGGCTCGTCATCGGCGTCAGTGACTTCATGAAGCTATACGGCTGGTGGCTTATACCAGGCTCCATCGCCGTCACCGTCGTGGTCGTGCGTCGCTACGGCGCCACCCATGAAGGACGAAGGCGCCTCGACACCCTGCGGCTTGGGCTCCCTATCTTTGGGAAGGTCACCCGGCTCAACCTCTTCGCCCAGCTGGCCCGCATCTTGTCCACCCTCCTAGCCAACGGCGTCCCCGTCCTGCAAGCCCTCCGCATCACTGAAGAAATCGTCCCGAATGCGGTCATCAAGGACGCACTCGCCAAGACACGAGACGCCGTCACCGATGGAAAAACCCTCGCGCAACCCCTGGCACGCAGTGGCGTATTCCCCGCCCTCATGATCGACCTCATCCGGATTGGCGAGGAGACCGGAGACGTGCCCGCAGCACTCCTCAACGTAGCAGAAACCTACGAATCCGACCTCAATGTGGCTCTCCGATCCGTCATGAACATGATCGAGCCCTTCCTCATCGTAACCTTGGCCGTGGTTATCGGCGGCCTTCTGGTCGGGGTCATGCAAGCCATGTTCGCCATTACCCAGAGCATCCAGATGCGATGAAGGCCTCGCGCACCCAAGCCTCCGAGACTCGGCCCGCCCATCCCGCCGAGGAACGCGCCTTCACGCTCGCCGAACTCCTCGTCGCCGTGGCCATAGGACTCATCATCCTCGGCCTTGCTATCCCCACCCTCCGCGAAGCCGTCCGGCCTCCCATCACCCAAGCCACCAAGGACTTCCTTGACGCCTGCCAGCATGCACGTGCAAGGGCAATCATGGAGTCCAGAACCATCCAGATCGCCATCCGCAATGCCGGTCGCGAGCTCACGGTTGAGGAAGCCCCGGAAGGCGTCCTAGGCGCTGCCAATGGCGTCAGCCCAACCTCCTTCAAGGATCCAGGCTTCCCAGGCATGGCACCTTCGTTTTCCAAGGAGTTCCCAGAGGAAATCCTGTACGAACGAATCGACGTAAACACCCTCTCCTTCCTCCAGTCTCCAGCTACAGCGATACGCTTCTACCCCAATGGTACCTCGGATCAGTTCTCAGCAGTCATCACTTGGCGCCGAACCGAACCCAGGCTCCTCACCATCGACATGATGACCGGCCTCGCAGATGCCAAGGCCTTGCCATGATCATCCCCTCCCCCAAAGCATCGCCGGCAAGGGCGTTCACGTTGCTCGAGGTCGCCATTGCATCAGCGGTACTAGCCGTCGGGCTGTTCGCCATCCTGACCCTCTGTATCACCAACCTACGCACAGCACGCGCTCTTGGACGCGTCCACGTGGACGCCTCGTCCGTCGCCGCCCTGCTCAGCATAACCAATCGCCTGGAGGAAGGGGTCGATTCAGGCGACTTCGGCGATGTAAACCCAGGCTATACATGGACCCGCCGGATCACCGAATTCGACTTCGGCAATGGATCCGTGTCCAACGGCCTCTTTCTCGTGGAAATCGAGGTCTCGGGAGGGGCCGGGCCCAACCCCGATCGGTCCGCCATGCAGTTTCTACTATACCGACCTGACTCAACCCGGAGGGCGGGTCGATGAACACGTCAAACGCCCATCCTAAGGGGGAGAACAGGGCCATGTCTCCTTGCCACAGCACAAGCGGGTCACGCAGCTACCATCAGGTAGCGGACTACACCCAACGAGGCACGGGTAACCCGGTCGCCACGCCAACAGAGGGCTTTACTCTGCTCGAGGTCTTGGTGGCCCTAGCCATCTTCGCCATCGTCCTGTCGCTCCTGTACGGAAGTTGGCGAATCCTCATGCAAAGCAGCGCAGCAGGCCTGAGGCTAGCCGCAAATGCCCAACGCCAGCGCACAGCCATCCAGACACTCCAGGACGCCCTCGGTTCGGCCATCCTCTTCGCGGCAAATGCCCGGCACTACGCCTTTCTGGCAGAAAATGCCGGAGGCCAGTCAGCCCTCACCTTCGTCGCGCACCTCTCCCCATCCTATCCAGGCTCCGGTTTCTTCGAGGGAGAGCAGGTGCGTCGCGTCACCTTCACCGTCGAACCAGATCCACAAGGGGTACCCTCCCTGTACCTGCGCCAAAACAGCATCCTCGACCAAGTCGCCGAAGATCCCCGCACCTTCCCAGTCCTTCTTGCCCAGGATGTAAGCCGCTTCGAGGTTGGCTTCTGGGATCCCCGCAAAAACGACTTCCTCCCAGAGTGGACCCAAACCAATACCCTTCCAGCCCTCGTCAAGGTAACGCTGGGATTCAGCCGTAAAGCCTCCGTAGCACCGACAACCATCGAGGTTATCACCCGCGTTATTCGGATACCTTCAGCAGGGGTTGCCATGGAAGCCCAGGCTGGCTTGCCGACGGGAACCACCCTCCCAAGAAACCAGTGAAAGCACTGACCAACCCAACGCCATCGCGCCGGGGGGCCGCCCTCGTCATCGTCATGGTCCTCATCCTAGCCATGGCTGTTGTGGCCGGCGCATTCTCCTACGCCATGAAGGTCGAGTCGCGCCTCGCTAACAACACACGATCAGGCCCCGAGTTAGAGTGGTTGGGAAGATCAGGGATGGAACTCGCCAAGTGGGTCCTGCAGCAGCAGCGAACCATCCCCGGGGAGGGAATGTACGACGGCCTCAACCAATTCTGGGCCGGCGGACCCGGAAATGTAGAAGCTATAGACAACCCTTACGCCGGCCTCGACCTCAGTCATGTCCGCATAGGCGACGGCGAAATCTCCGTCCAGATCATCGATCTTGACCGGCGAATCAACATCAATACCGCTCCCGAACCAGTCCTCGAACTAGCCCTCCAAATCCTCGGTGCCGGTGCCGGCGATGCCAGCCTCATTGCCGCAGCCATCATGGACTGGCGGGATCGCGATGACCTCGAGCATGCAAAAGGTGGGGCCGAACAGGGCTACTATGCAGGGCTGACTCCCCCGTATGCTCCCAAGAACGGTCCCATAGACGACATGTCCGAACTCCTGCGAATCCGCGGCATTACATCAGGGCTGTACTGGGGCGATAGAATCCCATCAACAACCAAGGCCGCGCGCTCCCACCCGGCAATCGGCGACGTCATGTCCTATATCCAGCAAGACGCCACGGGGGCTGGCATCATTGACACCTTCACGGCTATATCCTCCAGCAGGGTGAACGTGAATACTGCCCCATTGCCAGTCCTCAGGATCATCCTAGGCGGTGACGAGAACCTGGCCCGCCAAATTATACAACATCGTGCCGGCCCCGATGGCCAGGAGGGCACGCAGGATGACATGCCCTTCAAGAACCAGGCGGAAATCCCCGGCGCTGGCGTCAACCAGGGCAGCCTCCTTGGAACTCAGAGCAGCGTTTTTGAGGTGCATGTCGAGGCACGACTCGGATCAGCCAAGGACCGCTATGTCGGACTTTTCAGGAGAGGCTCCAACCGTGAGGGGCAAGTTATGTTGTTTCATCATGAATAGCCTAACACCCTGTGCTGCAATACCTTGCGAAACCATCAAACACCCAAAACGGCCCACGTTATCTCCGCATCCGACGATTCCGGCCGCGACACAACCCGAAACAGGAGACCCAAAAACCACCCTCATGCCGAAAACCCCCTAGAAAACACCAACGGCCAAAAAATTAAATCCGTCAAAAAACCCCAACAAAACGGCACAAAATCGGGCCCGCTCTAAATTTCCCAAAAAAACCCATTGCCAATCCCATCCTCACCCGGTAGAACTTTTCTCGTTCTTTGCGACGGAAACGGTGAACAAACAAAACGAAAGCAGGTGAGGCTGCTCAGAAAAAAGAGTGGCAGATCTTTTCGTCGTCGTGTTCAATGAGTCGGTCGCAGTTCCTTGAAATTCGAATTGTGCGATGAGAATAAAGCCCGGTTGGGCATGGTGAAAATCATGGATCAACCAATAAGTCAGTAATGTTTGAGTGTCGGTCGTTTGATCGAAACCAGACAAATTTTCTACGGAGAGTTTGATTCTGGCTCAGAACGAACGCTGGCGGCGTGGATAAGACATGCAAGTCGAACGATAGGTTGCGGGTAGCAATATTCGCAGCTTGGAGTGGCGCAAGGGTGAGTAACACGTGGGTAATTTACCTTGAAGTCCGGGATAACTCCGAGAAATCGGAGCTAATACCGGATG
>CAIRNV010000246.1 GCA_903880005.1 uncultured Verrucomicrobiota bacterium
ATTCAGTTGGGAGGGAAGTGATTGCGAAGCAGATGCTTGCGCAAGCCGAGGAGGGAGCGAGGCGCGGGCCAGTTCGAGGCCCGCAACGAGCGAACGACGAAGGATTTGCGCAAGCAGATCGAGCAAGCACGACCGATCCGATTGAATCGCTCCGGCGTAACAATTTGGCTCGACACCCATCCCGAGGTGCCGGCCGGCGACTGGTACAAGCGCTTCCCCTCGATGACCGTGTGCGGCAGGGGTGTCCTGATCAAAACGTTCCTGACCCCGTCCCAAGTCCCGGTTGGAACCGAGCTGTGACCCCTCCCTGAAAGACCACGGACTCACCTCCAACTCATGATGGTATCCGCTGGGCCACGACCATCCCGTCATGGCGCCATCGATCCCTGTGGGTGCTGGACGACCCTTGTCCGAGGACTCCCGACCTTTGCCCGAGGACGCCGGAGATGAACTCGGACGTCCCGGAGATCGTTCCCCCATGCGCCCGAGGGTTCCCCGGGGAAGCCCGAGATTCGCCCAGGCGCCGGACCACCCAGGTCCCATGGACCGATCCGACTCCATTGCCGGTCGACACACCCAAAGATCGATTGTTTGGAATTGACCCTATTGCCCGCCCTCTGAACCCAATATCAAAGCTTTGGATGTGACCCCGGTGACTTAATTTAGAAGATGGCCTGCGTCCAATGCTTGGACGTGACCCCGAGACCTTTGATGGGCTCATCGTGGCTCTTGAACCCTCATGCCAAAGGGACAGATCTGACTCCAGTGACTGTCACCAAACCCGAATGCTGATTGTTTGGATGTGACCCCATTGACCTCCGCACGACGGGTCGGCCGGACGGTTACTAAACAGGGAACATTCTCTGCACGGCCACTGAAGATTTCACTGAAGGTCGCCTCTGTCGCCTGCCCCGGAGCCGGGGTCGGTTACTGAAGGTTTCACTGAAGAATTCACTGAAGGTGTTTGAACCCGGAAAAGATCTCCGATTGTGGTGGGCAGGTCGGCTCATCTTTGCGTTTTCGCTCGCGCATGGCGTCGTCATCGTTCAGGCCTCGCGCTCAGAAGCGCATCCCAAACAGCCCGCCGTCTTCTTTGGCATCGGTGAGGACAACGGGCAGCACGTAGTCCTTGAGATCGAATCTATCAATCTTCTCCTTGAAAGCGTCGTCCTCGTTCATGGTCACGATGTATTGAAACCCAAGTTCGACCGCAGTTTCGGCCCCCACTTTGAGGGCGCTTACCACTTGCCTGCCGTCCACGCCGTCGAACAGGTGGCTGTCATGAACGAGAAAACCGGGGCCGATGCCACGTTTGGTACAGAGTCGCATGAGCATCATGTCGAAGCAGAAAATCTGCATGTTCTTGATGCCTTTGCTGCGTGAGCCCTGCATGGGAAACTTAAACACGGGGCCGTTGGAGGTTTCCTCCACCGTCATGCTTCCGGCTGATTCGTAGAGCCTCTTCGAGGCTTCCTCGAAGGCGAGAATGGCTTCGGACAGACGCTCCTTCTGCTCCGCAAAATCCCGACGCAAACGCAGTGTTAGCCGATTCCGTTCGATGTCCAATTCGTTCTTGGTGCCTTCGAGCTGCTCGGCCGCCTCGAAGCGCTGGCGGAGTGATTCTACCTCGGCCTCCTTGCGGGCGGCAGCGGCTTGCAGTTTGGAGAATTGGTCTAGCGCGCCGTGCGTTTTAAGCACGTTCATGACTTCCGCCCGGCGGGCGTCCAAGCGTTGTTTCTCCTGTTCACGGTCCGCGACCCGCTGCTTGGCGGCATCTAACTCACCGGAAAGGTAATCACGTCGGTTGCGCACCACCGACTCGTGAAAACTTCGCACCTCATCGTAGCGCTTGATTGCCACGCCCGGCAGAGTCACACCTGCTTCGGCGTAGATGCTTGCCAGATCGTCGAGCGGCGGCGGTGCCTCCGATTCCATGGCCCGCTCCAGATCGCGGATGGCAGCGGCATCGATGACGTTGCCGTTGGAAAGATCGTTGATACGGCGGGTGAGCTGATCGGCCTCCGTTTCCATCTGCGCGTATTGCGGCAATACCCGGAATTCGGCCAACTCGACCTGCATATCGCGCAGCGCGGCTTCGGCCACTGCCACGTTGGTGCGCAGGTCGGATGCCTTGCCGATGATGCTGCCGAACGCTCCGGCACCGACGGCCTTCTTAAGCTCGGCAAGGGTCTTCTCCCGCTCCCGCACCTTCTGCCAATCGCTTGCAATCTTCCAGTCCAGCCCCAGCAAGTATAGCAAGGCGACTTGGTAGTCGCCCGCCTGCTGCATCGTCGCCTGTTTCTCGGGAGTGGTGAAGGCACCGCTCAATTGGCGGCGGACGAAGTAGGCGAGCAAGGAGCGAAAAGTCGGCGCACGCCCGTCCACCATAGGAAGGGCGTGCAGGCCGAACATCTTCTCTGCGAGCAATTCGCTCCACTCCGAGTTAGCTAGGCGGGATTTACCGTCCGGAAAATCAGCGCCATCCACATGAATCTTGGCTTTCTGATGGCCCGAACGTTCCACTGTCACGACCTTCCCTCCCAGATCAAACGCCATGCCAAAGCTCTCGTTGACGAGCGCGGCAGATCGAAATAGCGAATCCGTCCCCGCGTCCGAACCAGTGAGGAAGTGAATGATCTCGACCAGACTCGTCTTGCCCGCCCGGTTGCGGGTTTGCTTGTCGCTGGCTCCCGCCTCCTTCTGCGCGATCAGAACATTCAAGCCCGATTTGAAATCGAGCCCCTTGAAAGTGGGAAGACTACTGAAGATGCGTTTAATCATAGCGTGGAGCGGGTGAGCAGCCCGTCCTTGAGTTGAACCGCCCCCACGAGAAACAAGAGGTCGAGTGCGAGGACAAAGGCGTCGTAGCGGAGCGTGCCCGATTTGTTCATGGAGGCCGTCACGCCCGACAACTCTTCCCAAAGAGCCGAGACCGTCTTGGGCTGAACAAGACGCGGCAAGATTCTCGCGCCCACGGTGAGCAAGGCGCGGTCTTGGGCTAAATGTTTGGTGGGCAGGATCATGGGTTTACCCCCCTCGGAGCTTCGTAAATGTCACAGTGTTCAAAATAATAGGCGATGATGGTGACGACCGCCACCTGATGCTCCGGCGAACCGAGTTCGGAGCCGCCCACCCATGTTTGAAGCGCGGTAAAAATCTGGTTGGGGGAAAACCGCCCTCGCAACCGTTGATACTCGGCCCGAAAGGATTCAGCAACGCGCTCGCCGAGCGTCTCGTCGTGCCATTGCGAGAAGAACGCTTCCACCAGCGGTGCCTTAATCATGCCGCTTTTTATCAGGGTGGCGACACTCTCGGACAAAGCATTCGCCTCGATCTTGCCTGTAGGCACATCCCGAACCTCTGCATTGGCTGGGGCGACCCGTTGCCCCAGCGTTTCCAGCACCACTTGAAGATCATGGAAGCCGAGGTTGGCCTTGGTCTCATTCGTTGGGGCTGCACCCAACCACGGGATCAAGTCTTCGCTTGAAAGCCTGCGAAACATCAACCTGAATTCCTCCAATCCCCACGGCTCCAGGCCGATGCCCTGATTGGATTTTTCGAATTTCAGCAGCAGCTCCTGAACATGGGGAGGCAGCCCAGCAGTGGCGTTGTGAGCAAAAACCCACTTGTCGAAATGCTTTCCCCAATGGATTTTCGCGCCCTCAAAATCCTCTGTGATTTTCGCGGTGGCCTCCGTGGCCGTCATCTCGTTGGGAGCGTAAACCTGAAACAACCGCCGCTGTGATTTGAGAAAGCCGTCGTTCTTCCGGTCGCCTTGGTTGCCCCACGGGCGGCAGGCCATGAAGTCGGCCTTGTAGACCAAGCCCATGAGGCGTTCGAACAGAGATTGGAACTCGTTCCCCTTCGCGGCGCGGAACAAGTTTTCGAATCTGGATTCGTAGTAGGCTTGGGTCAGGTTCATGTGGTAAACGCGGTCTCAAGTTGTTTGATCGAACCCACGGAGTTTTGAACCTCGTAGCGCGGTGAAGATTCGCCGTTGGTGCCGGGGTTGAGGACGCGCTCGCTGGTGTTGAGGAATTCTGCGTTCAGTTTCATTCGGAATTGTCTCATTTTAGAAGTGTTGCCTCGAGACGTGCGATCAGGGTCAGGGCCTTCCTCACCTCGGCATCGTAGAGCGGGGTTTCTGACCAGTGGGCGGCGGGGTTGAGGACGCGGTCTTTCATTTGGATGACGGTGTCGAGGACATCGATCGCTTCGAGGGCTTTCCACGCATCCTTTGTCATGAACTGCTTTAGCTTTTCGCGCTGATGCTTGAGCAAAGTCTTTTCATCCGGCGTGAGGCCTGCATCGGAATCAATGTCATCGTCGTTCATGCGGACAAGCTTGTCTCGGTGCGGTTTGGGAACCTTGGAGCAGACGTCCGTAAAAAGCTGAAGGGGCAGCCGGTTCAGCAGGATATTCCTTGCCTTGTCCAATTTTTGGGAGAGCGAGTGAAACTCGCCCGGCTTCGGGGCCCTGCCCGTTGCCATCTTCAGGTAGCTTTGGGCGGTGTCCTCAGCGGCCTTTCGGAGCTGGAGGGCCGCTGCCTCAAGGTCGTGTCCGTTGAGATAGTCGGTTGCCTTCTCAAGGGCGTCCTTTTCCTCCTTGGGCTCGACTCCATCCTTTGAGTTTCCCTGAAGAGTTTGAAAGCACCAGGCCGTGTGCGTGGTGCCGATCATCCGCCGAAACTCATCGAAGAATCCGCGGTCGTGCGTGAGGATGATCTTCTGATAGTTCGCAAAGGTCCCACCGAGAAGAATCTCGACAAACTTCATGCGGTTACTCATGTCGAGACTCACCAGCAGGTCGTCCAGAACCAGAAGTTTGATGTCAGAATCGTGGAGATTTACAAGTGATGCGGCGAATCTCACGGACAGGGCCAGCTGGGTGAGCTTGGCTTCGTTGAGAAATGATTGGGGACGCTTAATCACATTCCCGGCAATCTCGATATGGAGCTCTACAATCGGCCTCCGGAATACGCCTGATTGACGGTCCGTTCCCGAGAAGGAAGGCGGCCTAGTCACGCCGAGGGCCAGTTTCACCGGTGTCGGGTCGCCTTCGGAGAAATGAGCACTATAAAACTTCTGTGCCTCGGCTCCGATTTCATTTACAAGGTTTTTAAGAGTTGCCGCAAATCGGTCGGTCGCGGCCTTGAAATTTCTATAAGCCTCAGCCCCTCCTGGACCGCGGCTTCCCCCTGGATTCGCCTCTCCGCTTTTGACATGTCTCCACTGTTGCAACGGTGTGCTCGTTCCTCCCCGCGATTTGCAGAATGGCAAGATCTCGGTTTCGAAGAGCGACCAAAGATCAAACCGTTCTGAGTTCTTGAAATTGGAGAAGCCGAAGAAAAAACGGTAGGTCACGAAATCGCTGGCAAGATTACCTTTTAAGATCGGCGGCTGGTTGTGCGTGCCGTGATCATCCTTGCTGATTTGATATGTCGTGTCGTTCTTGGTGAGCGAGTCGCGAATCGTTAGCGCGATTTTCCCAGGGAGAATTGCAGGATCCTCGTGAAGGTTTAGAAGCTGTTGGCTTCCGGCAGGATCGAAGTATTTGGCGACATCCGGTGTGTCCCTCTCAGCACTCCGAAGAAAGGTGTAGAGCGCCCAATAGAGGGAAGATTTCCCCGAGCCGTTCGGGCCGTAGAGGAGGAGGTGACGCCCTTCCAGATTCAGGGAGAACTTGCGGAACGCCTTGAAATTCTGAATCTCGATTCGCTGGACGCGCGACTTCATACCTTACCCTCCTGTTTGATGATGGCGAGGAGGTCGGGGCTGTCGGCGGTGAGGCGAAGTAGGCGGTTGCGGATGGGGTGGCTGGGGGCATTGAGCGTCTGGTGGAGGTGGGTGAGGAAGTCGCGCTGCTGGGCGGCGCTGGACTCGGGGGCGTAGGCGGCGAGGTGCGGGGCGACGGTGTCGTGAAAGAGCAGGTCGCGCTCCGCCATGTGCTCGCGGAAGTAGCACTCCATCACACAGGCGTCGATGAGGTCTTCGAGGAAGGCGGCCTCAGTGTTTGCGATGCGGGTGCGCAACATCCCAAGTGCAAAGAGGAGGGCTTCAACAGGTTGAGCCTCGGCAGGGATTGGAATTTGCGAAACGTGTTCCTTAAACCACCGCGTTACACCCATGCCGCTAGTCTGCGCTGAGTGTTTCATGAAGAAAGCGGATATGGATGAGTTTAGTAAGGCAACTAGCGCGTAGGCACGCCATTCCGGAGGAGGCAGAAGGAAATAAGCTGTGTTAAGCATGTAGACACCCGCAGGGCAGACTGCAAAGCGCGGGCTGTTGGTCATTTCAATCCAGACAACACGATCTTGCTCGAAGTCCTCATAAAATGAACAGGCGCGAAGGTTCCACCAATGGGCTCCTTGCGCGCCCCGCGAAAGGAATCCGCTGCCAAACGATTTGAGGTGATTGGCAAGCAACGGGAAATCCCGAGGTAGGTTCACGCCGTTTTTTGACAGAATCAGGAACTCATCAATCGGCGCTAATTGGTAGCGGTCCACATCCCTTCCTCTAATCACGGGCTTTAGCACGGTCTCGTTTGTAGCGTCCGCCCTAACGAACTGCTCCATCTTCTCACGGCTTATCAGAAATGCATCGTTACTGCCAGTAGCCAGGCCGAGGCGAATCTTCGCGTTGCGCTGAGCTAGCGACTTGTTCCCGGATTCGAGTTGGGTGAGTAGTTTAAGTTCGTGATTTGTGGAAAGGGACCAGACACCTCGGAGCAATGAGGAATTGGCACATTCGTAGGAATTAGCCGCGATGTGATCTTCAAACGACCCCGATTCCCAAGGGGCTCTACTGCCACGATACAAACCTGATCGGGCGCAATTAGCACCCTTTGAGAGTAAAAGGATCGCTACGTTCACGATGGCATTCGTAAACACTTGGGACTTGTCGATGCTGATTAGGCTGTGAACGTCGCAGGTCTTTGATGCCAACCTCCGCAGAGGACCGCCGTAGTCTGCTCGGAGAAACGAATTAGAAGTGATTGAGCATGACACTCCTCCTGTGCGCAGGAGCTGCATAGACCGCTCTATGAAATAGCAATAGATATCAGCAAACGGTTCCCAGCAGTCATATTTCGCGACAGCAGTTTTGGTCGCGGCTGACAGTTTTTCGTGCGAGATGAATGGCGGATTTTGAAGCACCACATCAAAGCCGTCCCTCAACGCTTTCCCGAACATCCAGTGCGGATCGAAGAAGTCTGCGGTGGATTGGGGGTCGAAGGGATCCCACTCGGCGAGGTGTTTGGCCTTCTTTGAGTTTACAGCTCCCAGGCTGCCAGCCAGCGCATCGGCGAGCTTGTGCCTCAGGGCTTTGATTTTCGTCTGCAAGGCGAGCTTCTGGTCACGCCTCTGGATGTTAAAGTGGCTGTGATAGGCGTCTTCGATTTCCTTTTCGATGGGGGCGATGAGAGCATCACTGAAGAGGTCTTTGTCCGATATTGGCAGGCCGATGAGCGTGTTGGCGGCGACGAACTTGGTTTCCAGATTGGGCAGTGGGCGGATTCCGTGGTTGTCCTTCTTGTTCCGGTTGGTTTTCTGGTCGCAGACGAGGGAGATGAAAAACCGGAGCTTGGTGATCTGGATGGCGATGGGCTGGATGTCCACGCCATAGAGGCAGTTTTCGATAAGGTAGAGCTTGCGGCCGTAGTCGTCGTTGTTTTCGGCGAAGGCGCGTTCGAGTTCCTCGCGCATGGGGGCGGAGTCGAGCTTGGCGAGTTGGGTCTGCCGCCAGCGTTCGTTGTCGGGGTCGAGCTTGCCGAGGATATAGACGAGCTTGTGGAGGACGCCCATGGGGAAGGCACCGGAGCCGCAGGCGGGGTCGAGGATTTTCAGGGCGTCGATGGCGGCGATGAGGGTGGCGACTTCTGCGGGGGTGAAGGCGTGCTCGCGCTCGGTGTAGGCGAAGAGGAGGTCGAGGCCGGCGCGGGCGTCGGCTTCCTTCATGCGGGCCTTTTCGACGAGGGCGCGGGTGAGGTGGGCTTTGAGGGACTCGTCCACCATGTAGTCCACGATGGGGCGCGGGGTGTAGAAGGAGCCGGTCTGCTTGCGGGCGGTGGTCTTGGTTTCCTCGTTGTAGGAGGCGAGGAGGTTTTCGAAGACTTTGCCGAGGAGCTCGGGATCGAGGGCGATTTCCTGATCGATGGGGGTGTTCTCGACGATGGTGAACTTGTAGCGGTTCAGGATGTGGATGAGGCCGGTGACTTTTTCTGCCCTTCGCTTCTTGTCGTCATAGACGTTGGAGAGGTCAGCAGTTTCGCCGCTGTCGAAGAAGAGGCGATCGGGGACGGTGGGGCGTTTCTTGGGATTGCGCGAGAATCCGTCGAGGTAGCGTTTCTTGTCAGTGCCATCTTCGGTGCGATCTAGACATTCGAAGAGTCCGCCATTGAGGAAAGGGATGTCGGCGAACAGTGCGAGGGCGTCGTCTTCGGGGACGGCGAATAGCTTTTCGTAGCGGTAGAGGTTGTTGACGTCGTAGGTGGCGCGGTTTCTAGCAAAGCCTTCGTCCTTGGCGAAGACGCGGTAGGGCTGGCCTTTGCCGTCCTTGCCCATGCGCTGGTTGAGCGTGGCAAAGAAGAGGTTCTGCAGAATGGCCTGGTAGTAGGTGGAGCTGGTCTTGCTCTCGGGATCGAAGCCCTTGAGCACTTGGGAGAGGTCGGTGGGGTGGAAGAGCCTCTCGGGGATGAGGTTCTTTTCCTTGAGGAACCAGCAGAAGATGAGGCGTGTGAGCAGGCGGATGAGGCCGGTGGCGCGGCGTTTCTCTTCGTCGGGTTCGAGGTCGGCGGGGAACTCGACCTGTGGGAGCGCCCAGAAATACCAGTTTGCCAGCTCACGGTAGAAGCGCTCGTTGAGCAGCTCGACGTTGAAGATTTGCTCCCACGCGGCGTGGAGGGTGTCGAAGTCGGCGATGGGTTTCTTCTGCGGGTGGACGAGATTGGGCAGCGCGAGCGAGGAGAGGATGTCGAGGTGGCCGCGGTGGGGCTGGGCGTAGTTGATATCGCGGATGAGGGTGGCCTTTTCGAGGACATCCTTGCTGTCATCGAGCTTGTTCCGTCTGCGGTTGATGACGGCGATGGTGAGGCGGTCGCCGTGTTTGAAGAACACCATGACCGGCGTGAGAAAGAGGCGGTTGATCTGCCGGGTGATGGCGGAGAACTTTCCACGGGCGTAGTCGGTGCCCTTCAGCTCAATAGCTATGAAGATGTAGGACTTCAGCAGACCCGCTTTGACAGAGTTGTCAGTGAAGAGACTGGATTCGCGGCTGAGTTCCTCGTCGGTAAGCTGGAAGAGGAGGTCGGCGGATTTCCAGTCGGAGAAGAGAGCTTTGGCCTGGTCGAAGGCGTGGCCGGAGGCGAAGTCAGCGAGGAAGTCATGCGGCTTGGAGCCAGCGCCGACGAGGAACTTGTCGCTCTTGTAGCCCAGCTTGCCGAGAAGCTGCCGGGCAGCGTCCTTGAGAGGGAGTGTTTGGAAATTGGCGAGGGCTGATTTCATGGGGCTTTGATGACGAGCCAGGTGACCAGTTCCAGGTCGGTCTTTTCGTGGACCTGCTCCTTTGCATCCGGCAAGACGAAGTCTCGACTGCACTGGAGGCGGTCGGTGGCGCGCTTGCGGAAGGTGGCGGCGAGAGAATCCACGGCTTTTTGCAGGAGTGTTTCGTAAGCCGTCATGTCGCTGCCGTGATGGGTCTCCTGGTCGAAAAGATTGCAGAGCTGGCCGTAGGCTTCCGCCTTGCCCGAACAGAGGACGCGGTAGATGTCGAGAATCTGCTTGGGGTGCGCGAAGCCAAAGCGGACGTTTCCGTCTTCGAGAACGTAAACGAGGAAATAGGGATGGAGCGGGTTGATGAATTCACTCGTCGCAGGTTTGGCGTCGGTGGCACCGCCGCGCTGGCCCTCCAGCCGAAAGCAGAAGATGACGCCGGGGCCGATGACTTTGAAGTCGGGATGTGGCGGCACGCAGGTGTAGAGACCGAATGGCGCATCTTCGAGTGCCTGCTTGTTCGCCTCGATGTATTTCAGGAGTTCGAGGCGGAAGTCGTCGAGGGTGAACTCGGTTAGAGAGACGCTATCGCCGAGGTCTTCGATGTCGAGGACTTCGTCCTTGAGGCGGAGGAGTTGCTTGTCGCGGTAACGGAGATCGTCGGAGATGAGGTCTTTGATCTCCTCGTTCTTAAGCACGTTGTCCTCGAAGGTGGCGGAGAGGTCCACGAGGGCCATTCGAGCTTCGACGCGGTTCTTGAGATTGATGTATTTGTTGAGGTCTTCCGTGGGCCAGAAGTTCACCAGATAAACTTTGTCATTGACGGTGCCGATACGGTCGATACGTCCGAAGCGCTGGATAATGCGGACGGGGTTCCAGTGGATGTCGTAATTGACCAGATAATCGCAGTCCTGAAGGTTTTGGCCCTCGCTGATGCAGTCCGTGGCGATGAGGAGATCGATTTCGCCCTTCTGTGGCATGGACGAAATCTTGGCGCGGTGTTTGGCGCGGGGCGAGAAGTTGGTGAGGATCTGGTCGTAACCGCTGTCCCCGAAGGTCGTGCGGGTGTTACCGCCGCCGCAGACGAGCGCAACGTGGATGCCGAGGTCCTTGTGGGCCCAGTCCAGCAATGACTCGTAGAGGTAGGCAGCCGTGTCGGCAAAGGCGGTGAACACGAGGACCTTCTTGTTCGGCTCACCGAGCTTGTTCGTTGTCGGCTTGGCGACTTTTGTGGCAATGAGCTTCTTGAGTTCGGCGAGCTTGGCATCCGTGGCGGGCGTGACGTCTTGAGCGGCGTTGTAAAGGATGCGAAGCTGGTCTTTGTCGCGCTTGAGGGCCTTGAGCCAGCCGTCGTCGCCGTCGAGCCGGAGATGATTGAGTCGGAACTTCAACTTGCCACCGACCTGCATGGCTTCTTCCAGTTCCTCGTCGTGACCGGGGTCATCGAGTTCCAGCTCAAGCTCCTCGGATTCCGCATTCTGTTTGGGTAGCGCCTGGAAGTTTTTGATCTTCGTTTCGAGTCCTTCGATCTTCGCGATGGTGCGCTCCATCGTGATCTCGAAGGATTTCACGGAGCTTTCGAGGCGCTTTAGGAAGTTCACCTTCATCATGCCGATGAGGAAGGTTTCGCGCTGCCCTTGCGTGAATGGAAGCGCGCCGTTCTTCTCATAATCGGCCTTGTGGTCTGGGAGGACGAAGCGCGACGGGTTGAAGAGGGCGAGTTTGTAGCCTGCGATCTCGTCGTTCAGCTTGTCATAGGTGAGGAATCGCCCGCGCAGGTCGATCTCGGGATAAAGCGAGACTGGGTTTTTGCGCTCCGGGAACCCACCGAGCTGCGCAATGGTGGTCTTGTAGTATTTCCGAATGTGTTCGCGGGAGCGGGCGATGGTCAGTTCGTCCAGAAGCTTGAAGAAGGCGCCATTGAGATCTTTCAGGAGGTTGTCCGTCTTTCGCACTGCGGTCGGCTCCTTGGCCCAACGGGAGAAGACTTTCTGCGCGGATGCAAGGGTTTCCTTAAGGCTGCCCACGCCGATGGATTCGGCGAAGGCGTCGTCCTTGTTCTCGGTGAGAAAATAGAATTGGTTGCGCAGGTCTTTCAGGTCGTTGTTGACCGGCGTGGCGGAGAGCAGGAGCACCTTGGTTCTCACGCCGGATTTGATGATGTCCTCCATGAGGCGCTGGTAGCGGCTCTTGCGGATCAGGTTTCCGTCCTCGTCCTTCTTCCCCGGCGTGTTGTTGCGGAAGTTATGCGACTCGTCGATGACGATAAGGTCGTAGTTGCCCCAGTTGAGGGTCGCGAGATTGATGTCACCGGAATAGCCGGTCTCGCGGCTGAGGTCGGTGTGGGAGAGTACGTCGTACCTGAAACGGTCGTCTAAGAGGGGATTGAGAAGACTGTTGGATCGATAGACGGTCCAGTTGTCGCGCAGCTTCTTTGGACAGAGTATGAGGACGCGTTCGTTCTTCAGCTCGAAGTATTTCACCACGGCGAGCGCCTCGTAGGTTTTTCCCAAGCCGACGCTGTCCGCGATGATGCAGCCATTGTGGCGAAGGATCTTGTTGATCGCACCCTTTACCCCATCCTTCTGAAACTCGAAGAGAGCTTTCCAAATATTGGTCTCGAACAGGCTTGTCTTGCCTAAGTCCGCATCTGTCTTGCCCGCCTCGCCGAGGAACTTCTCAAAAACGTGGTAGAGTGTCTTGTAGTAGATGAACTCGGGAGTGTGGTTCTCGTAAAGCTGCTTGAGGTAGGTGAGAACGTCCTCCTTCACGTCCTTGACGAGAGTATCGTTTCCCCAAAGCTCATCGAACCATTGCTTGAGTTCCTGACGGTCACGGTTGCTGTCAACGATCAGGTTCAGTTCGATGTTGTTCCCGGCACCGCCGGCGCCAAGGCCTCGCACGGTAAAGTTGGAACTGCCGAGAATGGCGTGCTCCACGCCGCCTTTGGCGACATGATACATTTTCCCGTGGAGGAGATTCGATTGCTTGATGGTCTTGATGGCAACCTTGCGCTCAATCCAGTCCGCACACTCCGTGGCAACGCGCCTTTGCTGGAGCTTGTTCGAGAGTTGAAGTCCCGCAGCGTCGATGATGAAGGCCTTTTTCTCAGTCTTGCTCGGGTCAAGTCGATTCACGAAAGAGGGCTCACCGAAGAGGAAATCGAGGTGTTCGATACGCTCGAGTTCCTCTTTGAGCGCGTCGTAAGCGTAAATGGTGAAGTAGGCGGAGACGATCGAGAGCCTGGAGCCGCTCTCCGTCTTCGCGCGCAGAAAGTCGGCTACCGTTCCCCGTGTGTGGTTGTCGCGGAGGCCACCATTATTGGAAGTTGTTCCCATTCGGATGAGCTAAAGATTTAGGATTGCCTCGACAGATTGGACGGGAAAAAGGGGGCCGTTTGTAGTTAAAAAGTGGCCTTGAAGTCATCAGGGAAACGTTCCCTCAGCGACGGTTGTGGACGGGCGAGGTCCAGATTTTTGGCTCGGTTGTCGGCCCGTTGGCTCGTGCCCGCATGACACTCGTATGACAGTGGCATCGGAATTAGCTGTTTGAGACTTGGAGCGGGTGAAGGGAATCGAACCCTCGCCTCAGGCATGGGAGGCCCGCGTTCTACCATTGAACTACACCCGCTAAGCGCTCGAGCGGAGGTTGTATCACGGCCGGGAAAGGGGTGGCAAGGATGAAGTGGAAAGGGTGAAGGATGAAGGCGGAAGGGTGAAGGAAATGGGGGGGGATCGGCGCGGCAGAAGGCCTGTTGCCGTGGTGGGCATGGATGAATCGGGGAGCACGAGAACACGCGGGGGTGCTGGGGAGGCTGCGGTGGCGCGACCGGGGAGCGGGCGGGCCGCACTGCAAGGGGCTGATCGAGCAGGCGGTTGAGGTGCTGGGGTATCGATGGAAGTCTGCCATCCGGGTGCTGGCCATGGGGGCGCCAAGGAGCCCGACAGGGCAGAGGGCGGGGCGACCGGCGCGCTACGATCCCGGCGGGCCCAGCCATTGCGGCGGGCCCTCACACGGCCCGGTGCGCTGGAGGCGCTGCAGGAGGTGGAGAGGGTGCTTGAGAGCGTGGAGGCGACGGCTGAAATGAGTGCTCTGCTGCGAGCCGAGAAGGGGCGTCTGAATCGGTGTGCGTTGAAGCGAGAGATCGAAGGCCGGGCTGAAGGGGATGGCACGGCTTCTCTGCCAGGAGCAAGAGCAGGTTCGCCACGCCGAAATTCGCGAGGACGCACGCATCCCCCAAATCCACGCGTAAGGAGGTGGTAGGCTCGCGATCCACAAGCGGACGGATGGCGGCAGGCTGCGTGCCAACACGCCGTCCTAGCGGATGGGATGAACGCCGTCTGGGCTTGCCTCGAAAAACTGGACAGTAAAAAGGGGTGATTTTTGCGTTAGAATTTCTGCTCAAATTGGACGGGTGAAAGGTGGCCGATGGAGCTGTGGATCCGCTGGG
>CAIRNV010000247.1 GCA_903880005.1 uncultured Verrucomicrobiota bacterium
CCGGTAGCCGCCGCACGGGGCCATGACCACCACGGGCGCGCGCCATCCCCCGCGGGTGCGCCACCACATCGACCCCAGCTCCGAGGCCACTTGGTTGAAGCACAGGGGGAGGAAGTCCGCGAACTGGACCAAGGCCACGGGCCGGCCCCCGGCCAGCGCCCGGCCGATGCTCACGCCAACGATCAGGCTTTCGGACAAGGCGGAGTTGTTGACGCGGCCTGGGAACGCCCGGCTCAGCCCCCGGGTCAGCCCGAAGACGTCGCCCTTGGGATCCTCGATGTCCTCGCCGAGAAGCGAGATGCGAGGGTCCGATTGCAGGGCGTCGCGCAGGACGGAGCGCATGGCGGCCAGCAAGGTGATGGGCTCGGCGGAGGCCGGCCCGGGTGCATCGTGCGGCCCGGGGCCGTTCCATGGCTCGCGGGCGTCGTGGTTGGCGTCGGGGTTCGGGCTTTCCAAGGCGGCGGCGGCGGCGGCGCGGACCTCCTGCTCGATGTGTTGGCCCAGCGACTCCAGCCGGGACGGCTCCACGCCGAGGGCCTCCAACTGGCGGGACAGCCGGACGATGGGATCGCCGTCCTGCCGGGCGGATGCGATCTCCGCCTCCGGCCTATAGACGCGCTCGTCGTCGGCATTCGTGTGGTGCGTGAGCCGTTCGACCTGGAGCACGACGATGGCCGGAGCCCCGTCCCGGCGCATGCGTCGGACGATGGCTCCGAAGGCATCGAGGCACCCAAGGGCGTCGGTTCCATCGAGGCGATGGATGGGAATGCCCATGAACGCCGAGGCCGGCACGCCGCCGTCGGGTTGGTAGAACGTGCGGCCGCGGGTGTGGGTGGAGATGGCCAGGCCGTTGTCCTCGACCAGGAACAGCACGGGGAGCCGTCCGCGCGCGGCTTCGGAGATGGCCTCAAGGACCTCGCCTTGCTGGGTGGTGCCATCGCCCATCGCGCACACGACGATGGGCAAGCCGGACTCGCCGTCCCGGTTGGCAGGACCTTGCTGCAACTCATGGGCGACGCCGACGGCCTGGAGGGCGTTGTTCCCGACCGGCCCCACCATGCTCAGGACGTGCAGGGCCGGGGCGCTGAGGTGGGCGCTCATCTGTCGCCCGGCCGAGTGCGAGTCACGCGTGCAAAGGAGCCCGTGGAAGAAATCCAGCGGGGTCATGCCGCGGGCCAGCATGAGGGCCTTGTCGCGGTAATGAAGGTGAAGCCAGTCCTCTGGAATCAAGTGGAAGGCCAAGGCGGCGCTCACCTCATGCCCGGCGCCGCCCACGTGGAAGAAGGCCTCGCCCCGATGGATGAGCTCCATCTCGACCCGGTCCATCGATCGCGCCGTCACCATGGCACGCCAAAGGTCCAGCGTGGGCTGGACCCGGTCGTGGCGCCATGGAGGCGCGGGCTGGGACGCGGTCGGCATCGAGGAAGAGGACCCGTGGGGCGGCGGACTTGGTAAGCCCTCCGTTCCCGGCGGAAGTGCTCGCATGTCATCACTCTAGGCCACGGCCCGAGCAAAAGGCCAGCCTGCGGGAGGACGGTCATGGGGTTGGGGGGGCGGAGCGTCTGGACAAAAACATCCCAACTTGCGCCACAAAAGACGTGATGGGGCCAGGAGGATGCGGTACCACACGGGCCAGCCCCTTATTCGTAGCAAGGCCGTCACGCTGGTCTTGGAACGTGGCGATCTCGCGTCGATGCGGGGACAACACCCCTAGTCACGTATGAAGAAAACATCACGACTGGCCATGGCCACGGCGGTCGCCCTCGCGGCGTCCGGCCTCCACGCGGGCTCGTTCACGAGCGACTTCAGCAACCCGTCGCAAACCGGACTCACGCTCATCGGCGGCACGCGTGCCAACGGCGACCCGTATCCCGCCATCGCCAACGGCGTGCTGGCGATCACCTATGCCGAGCAATCGTTGAATGGCACGGTGATCCTCGACGACCTCGACGCCGGGAAGGCGATCTCGGGGTTCACCATGAACTTCAAGGTCCGCATCGGCGGTGGCACCTCGGACCCGGCAGACGGCATCTCGGTGTACTTCGGCTCCGACCTCCAGGGCTTGGCGTTCGGCGAGGAAGGCCCCGATGGCGGCCAAGGGCTGGTGGTGTGCTTTGACACCTTCAACAATGGGGACAACGAGGCTCCGGCCATCGACGTGAAGTACGCGGGCAACCTGATTGCCCGGGTCCCCTACACGGCCGGCAACCTCCAGAGCGACACGTTCAGCAACGTCAGCATCACCCTGAAGAGCAACGGCACCCTGGACCTCGTGTACAAGGGCCAG
>CAIRNV010000248.1 GCA_903880005.1 uncultured Verrucomicrobiota bacterium
CGCCGCCCGGAACACCGCCCGCGTGAGGCCGGTGGCATTCGTGAGCGTGGCCTCGTCCATGGACGAGAACTTCGCGATCACGCGCCCCGGGAATCGCGCCTCGTCGGGGTGCGGCTGGCAGAAGATGTTCACCGTCGGCGGCGGGCAATCGCCCGGACAATCAATGGCCCCGCCGGCGGGCGTGGCCGTTCCCCGCGGCGCAACGAACCCGTTCTGGCCGGGCATGGGAGGCAGGGTCGACGTGGGCACGGTGGACGCGAACGTTGCCGCCTGTTCCTTCATGCGCCGGAGCGACGCCGCGAAGTCGGCCCACGACATCCCGGGAACGTTCGGCCCGTCCAACGCCGGCCCGCTGTAGCCCACCACATCGCCCAGTGAGTTGGTCCGGAAATAGGTTGTGAACTCGCACGGGTCGCCGCTGGTGTTGGAGAAGCTCAGGCCGGCCTCTGCGCCGGTCCAAAGGAAGCCCGTGGGACCCAGCGGAACGCCCACCGCGCCCGCGTTGACCTGCACGCACATCCCCATGACCCGCGTCAGCGTCGATGCCATCAGCACCGTGACTTGGTAGCCTTGCATCGAGCCGCCGAGCCTGCCCGCGAACCACAGCTTCGTCGGGCCGTCCCGCAAACCGCCCACGGTCAGCTTGCCGCCGATGTCATTCAGCGGCGGGATGTCGAACGACTGAACGCCGAGGCCGATGGTCTCGACCCCTTCCATGCGGGGCACGCCATCCGAACCGAACGACACCGTCAGGTCGTCCACGTCGCCCTCGAGGACTGGTTGCTCCTGCGGGATCGCGACACGCGCGCTCGCCGTGATGCCGAGGTTCGACGGGTCGAACAGGCGGGCGAGCGGAAGGCCGGGATCACGGAACCGAAACACCAGCCGCTTCACGGTCAGCGGCAACGCGCCTCCAAGGTTGAAGTTCGCGGCCACGATCTCCGATGGCGCGCGAAACCTGGGTGGGACGTCGAACCCAAGGAACTCAAACCCCGCGCCCGTCATCCCCAACAGTGGCCCCGCCGGGCTCGCGCCAGAGAGATCCAACGTCCCGTCCACCGTGACCTTGAACGGCCGCTCCTCCGACAACGCGAACAGGTTCTCCACGCCCTCGAACCTCGCCCGCACCCCGCGAAGCAACGGGCCGCTCGGCCCCAGCCGGAACGACCCCGCGATTTCCAGCCCTTCGATCTGGAACGACGGCGGCGACCCCGGCGTCCATGTCAGCGTCCCGCAACCTGAGCCCGACACGCTTTCCCCGGGTCGTTCGGGATCGGTGAGCATCGCCGGATCCAGCACCCCGCGAAGTCCGCCCGAGATCGTCACCGTGGGAAGGCCGTCCGCCATCGAAGGCGCCCTGATCTCGAGGGACGTCCCCACGCATCCGTTCGTCGGACGCCCCAGCGCCACCAACTCGAAGACGCCACCCGCCGACGCCAAGCGCTGGTCGTTCCGCAGCGCCAGCTTGCCTTCGGGAAACCCATCCAGCCGCAGCACCGCGTCCGTCAGGTCCATGTAGTTGGTCTGGCCCGGCAAGGGCAGGCGCAGGCTCCCGGTCACGTTCGTGAGGTGGGGAAGGCCTCCCTCGGGAAAACGCAGCGTCGCGCTGCACACCGCCGCCTCCAACCCGGCCATGCCCGGCGGCGCGATCCCGAAGCGCCCAAGCCTAAGGTCACCGCCCGACAACCGGAACGACGGCCCGCCACCCCCACCCCCCGTCGGCGAGAACCGCGCCGTCAACGGCCGACCCGTGTCCAGTTCCACCGTCGTGCCTGCCACGACCCCGGGTGGCAACGGGCACAACTGCGCGTCGAGGTTGGTGGGATAAAACCACGGCGGCAGCGTCAACCGGCCCGATTGCAGCATCGCCGTCGTCGAGCCGTCCGCCTCGAACCGGACCAAGCCCAGCACGTTCGACGCCACCAACTGGAACAGCGCGGGCCTCACGTCGGCGGCGTTCGTCGGCAAGGGCACGGCCCTGTCGCGGCGCAGCAGCCCGACGCTTCCTCCCAGCCGCAGCTCGCCGGACAACGCGCGAGGATTCAAGGAGACTCCCACCCGGCCTTCGAGGAGCACCATGTCGTCGCTCGGCCGCCACGAGGCCAGGCCCGCGCCAGCCGCGTCGAAGCGCAACTCCGGAACCTCCGGTGCCCACGCCATCGCCACGTCCAGCTCCGGGCCATCTTGGATTTTCCCCCGGCCTTGGCCCGAGAACGCGAAGGGCGTGTCCGGCCCGCCCGTGAACCGGGCGGACAAGGAGGAAAGCGTGACCGCACCCACCGGACGCCATGCGCCCAGCGAAGCGGTCAAGTCGAGGTTGAACCGGTTGTCCAGCCGCGCGCGGTCGATCGCGAACCAAGCGTCGCCAAGGTCCGGCAACTCCAGCTTGCCCCCGAACACGGCCTCGGAGTTCCCCGTGGCCGCGTCGATCCGCATGCTGCCGAACACGCGCGCGACCCGCAGCTTGGCCGGCAGGGGAAGGTCCGGCAGGACGGGTTGCCGCGACGCCGCGTCAGCCAGCTCCGCCACGATGGCGCGCGTCCCTTCCAATGCGGCGTCGGCCGCGCCCAAGACCGCCGCCTTCTCCGGCGACCCGTCCGGCTTGCCCGCAGCCCATGCGTCCAGCTCGCGCGCGATCCGCAAGGGCACCCACCACGTCTTGCCCGCCGCCGCCGCGTTGGTGAGTTGCCGGGTCCACAGCGGTAGGGAGGCGTGGTAGTCCGCCAACGCAGCGTCCGCCGCGTCGCCCCCTCCGGCAGGCGCTGCACCGCGCCTCGGTCCAACGTCGTCCTTCAACTGGCCCGCGATCTCCATCTGACGCGCAAGGAACGTCATGTGGGCGATGTGCCTCTCGACGACGACCATGTCGATTTGGCCCTTGCTGTTGGTGTATTGCCTGGTGAACGCCTCGTAATCCTTGGCGGCCCTTTTGCGGATGGAGTCGCAGAGGGCGGACTGCGAAAAGGTCGTGAGGGTCCGCCCGCGCATGGAATTCAACGCCGCGACCATCAGCCTCCCATAGCGCATGCCGTTGGTGTCCCCGGTTTGCATGAGGCGCATGTACGCGACGCCCTCGAGGGTCAACGGGGCCAATGCGCGAGAGATGTAATCATTGGACTCGGTGAGAAGGTCGGCCACGTCCCCCTCGTCCTCTTCCAAAGTCACCGGCCCGATCGTCCCGTCCAAGCGTTGCAAGGATGTCGCCAGGAGCCCGCCCACGCCGACAGACCGAAGTTGCAAGTGGATCTCCATCCACTGCGGCAGGATGTTGTGGACCAGCGTCGCCCGGCGCAGCGTTTCCGCCGGCACGCGCGCCGCCTGCACCGCTTGCAGGCGCCGGAGCAGGCGCTGGCGGCGCTCGAGGTTCACCGCTCTGATCCCCTGGACCATGCCGCTGATGTCGCCTTGCCCGAGGGCCGCAAGGGTGACGTGGGCGACCATGAGGTTCGACGCGACGTTGGCCAGCGTCTCGTTGCTGGCACGCTCCAGCTCCACCGGATCAGCCACCGTGCCATCGACACCAAGACCCATCTCCCGCTGCCTGACTTCCAGAAGCCGACTCGCAAGGTTCACAAGGCCGTTCCGAACGGCACCATTCTCCTCGTCGCCGCACATCAAGGCCGCCTGCAACGAGGTGCTCCCCTGCATCACCAGGTTCAACAGCTCGCCGTCGCAGTCCCCGCCGCTCGGGCACCCCTGAATCAAGGCCATCATCATGGCCGTCGCCGACTGGATCAGCCGGTCGTGCTCGGGCGGGTCCACGATCTCCGACGGAAGCTCGCCCACCTGCGTCCCGGGCCCCTGTATCGCCCGAATGGCCATCAGCAGTTCGCACGACATCGGAAGGATGGACGCAGCGTTGGTGAACACCTTCGCCGCCGACATCCGCGCCGCCTTCAAACCGGGGTCACCCGCCTCCATTCCACCAAGCCGCGCCCGCTCTTGCTCCAGCCTCCCCGCCGACATCGCCAGCAGCTCGCGCCACGCGCCCATCTGGTTCGTCAACGTCCGCCGCAGGACCCTCACCACGGCGGGGGTGATTCGCGAGGTCCACGGTTGCGACCTTGATCGACGCCTTGATCGCCTTGATCGCCGAGTCCATCTCCGTCGCGCTCGGCATGGACGCATCCGCCTTCCTCGCCGTGACGTCCCCAGCAAGGCCGGCTGGGCGCCCACAGGCGAGCCGACCTCCCGCAGCCGTCGCGTCCGGCGCGCCGAGTCCGGACAACGGATCCACCAACCCGCCCATTCCTTCCAAGAGATCCGCCAACACCCCGCGACCCTTCGCCGCCACCTCCCGCAGCCGATCTACGTTCTCCGGTAGCCCGTTCGTTCCCACCAACCGCACGACATCCAACCCCAGCCCGCGCGCCTCAAAGCCCGCCTCGTACAAGGGCGGCGCCAGCCGAAGGCTCGCGTCCAGGCTCACCGGGCCGTTCCCGCTCGTCAGGTTCAACAACGTCAACCGCCCGGAACCCGAAGCCGCCGGCGGCAACCCCCGCTGCAACCGCAGCCGCACCGGTCGTCGCGCCGACACCGTCAACCGCGCGGCGGGGGCATTCGTCGGGAACGTCACGCTCCCCGCCATGGCAAGGTCGATGGAACCCTCCGAGTCCACCGAGGCGTTCACTAGCTCCAGCCCCGCCCCCAGCCCCGGCATCCGGACCGCGCCGCCGAACGCGCCACGGAAGAGCCGCGTCGCCGTGTCGTACACAAACGCTCCGCGCAGGCGCTCGACCTCGATCCCGCCCGGCAATCGCAGCTCCGATCCCGCCGCCGCCACGCCCTGCAACAGCCGCTCTCCCGTGGACTCCCAGCAGGCCAACGCATTCCGGCTCAGGCCTTCCACCAACCTCGCCGTCTGCTGCACGAGCATCGCCCGGGCCGGCTCGTCCCCTCGGGCCGAAGCCCGCTCCGCCGCGTCCAGCAACGCCTCCGATGTCCGTCGCTGGACCGATTCCCACCCCATGCCCGCCGCCGCCGCCGCGCCCACCAGCCCCGGCAACGTCTGGCCCCGCCACACCGCGTCCGCCACGCCCCCAACCCTCAGCCG
>CAIRNV010000249.1 GCA_903880005.1 uncultured Verrucomicrobiota bacterium
AACCAGAACTGGTTGCGGCCGTTGTAGCCCTCGTCGGTGTCGAAGCCGTCGTCGTCGTTGAAGGCGGAGACGAGGTACTTGGTGTCCACGGAGCCGCCGAAGAACTCGAAGCCGTCGTCGGCGGTGGCGTAGGCCTCGACGAATTCAAAGGTGGAGCCGCGACCGACGCCGCACAGGGAGGCGCCGTTGATCTCCTTGTCGGTCGTCAGCTTCTTGCCGCCATGCCGGATGGAGACGTAGCGGATGACGCCGGAGGAGTCGTTGTCGTCGGTGCCGCCGAAGCGGTGGATGTGGTCCACCTGGCCGGTGACGGCGTTGGTGACGGCGGTGTCGGGGAGGCCCTCGTAGATGTCGTAGGGGACGCTGTTGGTGGTCCAGGAGGGGTTGTTGATGCGGGCATTGCCGAAGAGGACCAAGCCGCCCCAAAGGCCGCGGGAGGGGAAGGGAAGGTCGGTGGGGTCGGTGACGTCGTCCTGGACCGACGTCATGACGATGGGGCGGGTAGGGGTGCCGATGGCGTTGAGCTTGCCGCCGCGGCAGACGACGAGGCAGCCGAAGTCATTGGCGGCTGCGGAGCCGGAGCCGGAGCCGGGGACGCCTTGGATCACGGTGCCGGGCTCGATGGAGACCACGGAGTTGCTCATCACGTACACGAAGCCATTCAGGACATACGTGTTGGTCGCCTTCCATTGGTGGCTGCCGTAGAGGTAGCCACTGATGACGTTGGTGTCGGCCGTGGCGGTCAACGTCGCCATGGCTGCGGTCACGGCCCCCAAGAGGGTCCTCATCCATCCTAGTTTCATGATGCTCGTTTTGGTGGGTGCGGGGTTGGCCATTCGGGATGAATGGAACCGCGCGCTCGATGTCAGGCTTGGGATCTTGCATGGCGGACGCGTGACGACTCCGTTGGGATTCCGTGAAGCCTTCCGGTACGGACGTTCATCAAGTTGCCTGACACGGGGGCGGGATGCGGGCACGCTGGGCCACGTTTGAAGCGGGCGAACGACAACGGGGGACCGGGCGACATGGGGCCCTCCACGCACGACGCGGCCACCGGCGGCAAGGGCGCATTGGCGGAGCGTGCCTTGTCCTGGCTGGCGGGGGCCATCTGCCGGCGACCGGGCTGGTTCGCGTGGCCGCAGTTGGCGGCTTTCGTTGCGTCGGTCTTGCTCACCGTCTTCAAGCTGGGATTCGACCTCGACCGCAACGCGTTGGTGGGCGAGGACAAGGATTCGCACCGCAACTTCCTGGCGATGCGCCGTGAGTTCCCGGGGCAGGACGACATCGTGGTGGTGGTCGAGAGCGATGACGTCGAGAAGAACCGTCAGTTCGTGGAGCGGCTGGGGGCGCGGCTGGAGGCGGAGTCGGCCGCACGCAACCCCACGAACGTCTTTGGCGAGGTGTTCTTCAAGGGGGACCTGCGCCTGATGGGGAGCAAGGCGCTCCTGTTCTCGCCGCAGACGAACCTGGTGGAGTTCGCGCGGGTCCTGGGCGAGTACCGGCCGTTCCTGGACCGCTTCACCACGGCCACGAACCTGCCCTCGTTGTTCCGCCAGGTGAACCAGTTGATCCGGTCCACCGCCCGCGAACGCACCGCGCAGGCGGATCGCTTCGTGCAGATGTTGCCCGCGATGGAGCGGCTGCTGCGGATGATGACGGCGTCGCTCTCGCGCCCGGGCAACCCGCCGTCGCCCGGTGTCGAGGCCTTGTTCGGGGGCGGCGCGGAGGCCGAGAGGGAGAAGTACATCACGTTCGCGGACGGCCGCCTTTACCTGGTGTCGGCGCGCCCCAGGTCGGTGGAGGTGGGCGCCGCCGACGTCCGGCCGACGTGGTGGGAGCGATGGACCGGCCGCCCGGCGGACGCCACGGCGGCCCGCATCCAAGAGGAGCGGTTCGCGCGGCAAGGCGACGTGAACGGCGCGGCCATCGAGCGGATGCGCGCCTTGGTGGCCGAGGTCCGGTCGGAGGTGCCCGGCGTCAACATCGGGGTCACCGGCGAGTCGGTGCTGGACCGGGACGAGATGGAGCAGTCGCAGGTGGACTCGACGGTGGCGACGGTGCTGTCGCTGGGGCTGTGCGCGTTGATCTTCGTGGTGGGCTACCGGCAGACGGGGCGGCCGTTGAAGGCGACGGTGTGCCTGGTGGTGGGGCTGGGCTACACGATGGGCTGGACGACGCTGGCGGTGGGGCACCTAAACATCCTGACGATCACGTTCGTGCCCATGCTGGTGGGCTTGGCGATCGACTTTGGGGTGCACCTGGTGACGCGATTCGAGGAGGAGCTGCGGCATGGGCGGAGCAAGGAGGAGGCGATGTTCAAGGCCATCGTGTACACCGGCCAGGGCATCTTCACGGGCTGCTTCACGACGGCGGGCGCGTTCCTCGCGATGAGGTTGACCGAGTTCCGGGGCATTCGCGAGATGGGGATCATCACGGGCGGCGGCATGCTGCTGTGCCTGGTGCCCATGATCACGTTGCTGCCCGTGCTCCTCATGCGCGGCCGCCAGAACGAGGTGGACCGACTGGCGGCGGGCGAGCAGGCGAGGTCTGCCGCCGTGGCTGCCCCTGCTCCCGACATGCGCGCCCGCCTGGAGCGTTGGTGGCTGGACCGGCCTCGGACGGTGATTGGCGTGACGCTGGCCTTGTGCCTGCTTGCGGCGGCCAAGCTCCCGACGGTCCACTTCGACTACAACCTGCTCCACATGCAGAACGAGGGCCTCGCCTCGGTGTCCTACGAGCACAAGTTGATCGCGTCGGCGGAGAAGGCCGTGCTGTACGGCGCGATGGTGGCGAGCACGCTGGAGGAGGCGGCGGACCTTGAGCGAAGGGCACGTGCCTTGCCCACGGTCTCGACGACCGACTCGATGGCGCGGTTCCTTTCTGAAAACCAGGTCGAGAAACTCCGGTTGGTGGGCGAGGTCAAGGCGGCGGTCTCGGGCCTCCGGTTCTCGGACGTGGACCCGGGTCCCGTGGACCTGGGGGACCTGAACCTGCGCTTGCTGGCGTTCGGGGGGTACATGGGGTTTGCGGAGGACGCGTTGAAGGGGGAGCCGGAGGAGAAGCTCCGGGCGCAGGTGCGGTCGTTGAGGGAGGCGGTGACGGACCTGGTGGCGGCGTTGGGGAAGGGGGACCCGGCGCGGCATGCGGAGAAGCTGGGGGCATTCCAGCGTGCATTCCTGGGCGAGCTTCGCGAGTTGATGGCGGCGGTGCGCGACCAGGACAACTCGGGGGCGTTGCGGGTGGAGGACTTGCCGGCGGCGCTGCGAAGCCGGTTCGTGGGCCGGACGGGCAAGCACCTCGTGCAGGTGTACCCGCGCAGCAACGTGTGGAACCGGGCGGAGCAGGAGGCGTTCGTGCGGGACCTGCGCACGGTGGATCCCAAGGCCACCGGGACGCCCGTCCAGTTGTACGAGTACACGTCCCTGCTCAAGGACTCCTACGTGGAGGCGGCCTGGTGGGCGCTGGGGGCCATCGTGATCCTCGTGTTCCTCCATTTCCGGGCCGTCATGCCCGTGTTGCTGTCGTTGCTCCCCGTGGCCGTCGGCGCGCTCTGGATGGTGGGGTTCATGGGTTGGACGGGCATCCCGTTCAACCCCGCGAACATCATGACCTTGCCGCTCGTGATCGGCATCGGCGTCA
The DNA here is from genome assembly GCA_903880005.1 of uncultured Verrucomicrobiota bacterium. Lineage (GTDB taxonomy): Bacteria > Verrucomicrobiota > Verrucomicrobiia > Limisphaerales > UBA9464 > UBA6176. Next base: position 3,640 of record CAIRNV010000249.1, read on the forward strand.
CCAATGGCATCCACATCCTCAACCGATTCGCCGAGGAACGAAACCCGGGGATCCTCGCCAAGAGCACCGGGAAGGCGGTGTTGGTGTCGGGCCTGACGACGATCGCGGGCTTCGGCAGCCTGATCGTGGGGCAGCACCGGGGCATCCAAAGCCTGGGCTGGGTGATGGCGGCGGGGACGGCGACGTGCATGGTGGCGGGCCTCACGTTCCTGCCGGCGATCCTGACCTTGAGGGAAGGCATGGCGGCGTCGATGGACGGGGAGATCTACGGGGCGGAGGACCCGGGAGGGGACGCGGACTCCTCGGACGACGACGCGGATTGAGGAACGGCGTCCGGGGGCCTGCGGGCCAATTGCTGGTTGGAAGGCTCCCCACCAGCCGGTAGCGTCCGGCCTCATCATGAAGGCAGCGATACTTGGCGCGGTTCAGGAGCTTCGGGTGGACACGGTCGCGGCCCCGCACGCCGCACCCGGCGAGGCGGTGGTTCGCCTGAAGGCGGCGGCGTTGAACCACCGGGACGTGTGGATCAAGCAGGGCGCCTACCCGGGCCTTCACTTCCCGATGATACCCGGGTCGGACGGCGCTGGGATCGTGACGGAGGTGGGGCCGGGCGTGGATGCGTCATGGGAGGGGCGCGAGGTGATCATCAACCCGTCGCTCGACTGGGGCCATGACCCGAGGGCCCAGGAACCGCGCTTCACCATCCTGGGCATGCCACGCAACGGGACGCTCGCCGAGATGGTGTCGGTCCCCGCCTCGCAACTGGCCCCGAAGCCGTCGCACCTGGACTGGGCGGAGGCGGCGGCGCTGCCCTTGGCCGGGTTGACAGCCTTCCGCGCGGTCTTCAGCAGGGCGCACCTCAAGGCGCACGAGCGAATCCTGATCACGGGGATCGGGGCGGGCACGGCGTTGTTCGCGTTGCAATTCGCGGCGGCGGCGGGCGCGGTGCCCTGCGTGACGTCCAGCTCCGAGGAGAAGCTGCGGCGTGCGCACGAGCTGGGGGCCAAGGCGGGGGCGCTCTACACGCGCGGCGGCTGGGCCAAGGAGTTCGGCGAGCACCACGGGCCCTTCGACGTCATCATCGACAGCGCCGGCGGGCCGGGCTTCGGTGACTTGATCGACCTCGCGGCGGCGGGGGGGCGCATCGTCTTCTTTGGCGCGACCCGCGGGAATCCGCCGGACCTGGCCATGCGCAAGGTGTTCTGGAAGCAACTGTCCCTCCTCGGCACCACCATGGGCAGCCCGACGGACTTCCAGTTGATGACTTCCTACGCGGCCCTCCACGCCATCCATCCCGTCGTCAGCCACCGCTTCAAGCTCGACGACGTCGGGGCGGCCTTCGACCTGATGGAGCAAGGCGGGCAGTTCGGGAAGATCGTCGTCGAGATCGACTGAGGCCCGCGCCGATGATCCTGCACCGACTCCTGTGGCGCTTTGCCCGGCATCGCGACGACGCGGTGTTCTACGCGTTGCAGGCGACTGATGCGATTCGCTGGATCGGGGCCCAGGGGGTGCGGCTGGGGCCGGGCGTGCGCGTGCTGGACCTGGGGTGCGGGCACGGCGTCTTCGGGGGTGAGTTGGCGCGCCGGGGCTGCGACGTGGCCTTTGCCGACGAACGGAACGACCTCCTGCCCGAGCATCGCGGGAGGCCTTTCCACGTGATCAACCTCGACCGCGACGACGTCGCCACGCTCGGCCGTCACGACCTCGTGGTTTGCTCGAACGTTTTGGAACATCTCTCGCGTCCCCGGGCATTCTTGGAGCGCGCGGACCAGCTCCTCGCGCCCGGCGGACGCCTTTACCTCAGTTGGACGAATTGGCTCTCCCCATGGGGCGGGCACGAGTTCTCGCCGTTCCACTACCTGGGGCCTCGCCTGGGCACGGGCCTGCATGACGCCCTGGGGCGGCCGCGATTCCACAAGCCCGGCGTGAACTTGTTCGTCACGCACATCGGGCGGGTCATGGGCTGGATCCGCCGCGATGCGCGCCTCGACGTCGTCACGATGGCCCCGCGTTACTACACCGAGCTGGGCTGGCTGATGCATTGCCCGGGATTGCGCGAGTTCGCCGCATGGAACGCCGCGTTGCTGCTGCGGGCCCGTACCTCCTCCTCCCCGAACGTCTGAGCCAGGGGGGCCTCTGTTGAGTCGATCGTGCTGGCTCGATCTGCTTCGCAATCACTTCCCTTCCAATTGAATCGATACGGCTTTCGAGGGGTCGAGGCGTCGTACCCTTGGATGGGAATGCCCGGGTTTTACGGACTGGGTGAACGGCTGGGGGCCTTGGGATCCATCCGGTTGCCACTCCATTCGCGTCCAAGGCTGGAACCGTGAACCGAAGAACTTGTCACGCGTGGTGAGGGGCGCGGATCAGGGATTGACGCGCCGGATGGGTGTGTGGGTACCCTCGGGAATAGGACTCTTCCCTAAGCCGTTACGATTCGGTTGGGAGGGAAGTGATTGCGCCGCAGATTCTTTCGCAAGCCGAGGAGTGAGCGAGGCGCGGGCCGGTACGAGGCCCGTAACGAGCAAACGACGAAGCTCTTGCGAAAGAAAATCGAGCCAGCACGACCGATCCAACTGAATCGTCCCGGCTAAGCCCGTCGCACTGGGAGAGCCCTCGGTTTGTTTCAGACCTTTTGATCTCATGTCGTTCGATCACAGCATCCAATTGGTTGTCCTGGGCCAAGCCGGCCACGGGAAGAGCACCTTGACCGCCGCAGTCACCCATGACGCGGCAAAAAATGGCCGCGGGCGCGCCTGCTCCTACAACGAGCTGGACGCGGGAGCCGAGCAGAGCGTCCCAGGCGGGACGGCCAAGCTGTCCTTGGTGGAGTTCAGCACCCAAAGGCGCGGGTACCGCCTGGCGGACTTCCCCACGCACACGGATTGCGCCACATGGCTCAGTGCCATGGGCTCCCAGACCCATGCGGCCATCTTCGTGATCAGCGCGGTCGATGGCGTCATGCCTGAGGCTGAGCAAGAGATCCTTCTCGCCCGCAAGGCCGGGGTCGCCATCGTCGTCGTTTACCTCAGCAAATGCGATTTGGTGGACGATGACGACGCCTTGGACTTGGTCACCAAGGAGCTTCGCTCTTTCTTGGACCGTTGTGGCTACGACGGCAGTTCAACCTCCTTCATTCGTGGCTCGGCCCTGGGCGCCCTCAATGGCATGGATGACAAGTTCGGATTGGCCTCGGTGCATGGATTGCTCGAGGCCTTGGACAACGACGTGCCGGATGCCGTGCGGGCCTAGTGTCGTATCTCACAAATGGCTGGTGTTTCGCCGCGAGGGATTTTCGTGTCCCACGAGGCGCGAGCGACGAGCAGACCCGCAGAGGTCTGTGAGGAGCGAGCAACGACGTGGGACGCGAAAAGAGCCGCGGCCCTTCGGGTTGCTCCAAGAATGCCCCGGGGCT
>CAIRNV010000250.1 GCA_903880005.1 uncultured Verrucomicrobiota bacterium
GACCTCTGGTCAGGACCGCAAGTGGGACGAGCTTTCCAAGATCCTCCAGCGCGACGAGCGCATGCACGATTCCAGCGGTCGCCTGCGGAAGCTCATCGTGTTCACCGAACATCGCGACACGCTGAATTACCTTCACGCCCGTATTGCCGGCGTCTTGGGTGGCGAGAATGCCATCGTCACGATCCACGGCGGCACCCACCGCGATGATCGGCTCAAGGCTCAGGCGTTGTTTCGGTCGGATCCGGACATCCGGGTGTTGATCGCCACGGACGCCGCCGGTGAAGGCGTCAACCTTCAGTGCGCGAACCTGATGGTGAACTATGACCTGCCTTGGAACCCGAACCGGCTGGAACAACGCTTTGGCCGCATTCACCGCATCGGCCAGCAGGAGGTGTGTCACCTCTGGAACCTCGTCGCCAAGGAAACCCGCGAAGGCGACGTCTATTTCCGTCTCCTGGAGAAGCTCTGCATCGAGGGCGAGGCCCTCAAGGGCCGCGTCTTCGACATCCTCGGCGAGGTGTTCGAGGACCGCAGCTTGAAGGACCTGCTGCTCGAGGCCATTCGCTATGGTGACCGCGAGGATGTCCGGGCCAAGCTCCGGCACAGCATCGACAACACCTTTGAGCGCGAGCACCTGGAGTCCCTGCTCAACCGCAATGCCCTTGCCCAGGAATCCCTGAGCCCCGAACGCCTCTTCGCGGTGAAGGAGGAAATGGAGAAGGCGGAAGCGCGGCGTTTGCAGCCCTACTTCATCCGTTCCTTCTTCATGAAGGCCTTCGAGGCCGTGGGCGGCTCGTGCTATCCCCGCGAAGGTGGGCGTTGGGAAATCACCCATGTGCCGGGCGCCATCCGTGAACGGGATCGCCTGATCAGCGGGCGGAACCGCCGTGATCTGTCCCCGGTGCTGAAGCGCTACGAGCGCGTCTGCTTTACCAAGGAAGCCGTTCGTCCTCTCGACCCACCCGGGATGGCCTTGGCCGCTCTGATCCACCCAGGACACCCGCTGATGCTGGCGCTCAGCGACGTTCTGCTGGAACAGAACGCCAACCTGCTGCGCCAAGGGGCGATTCTCGTCGATCCTTCGGACGAAGGCGAAACGCCTTGGCTGCTCTTCCTGTTGACCCACGAGATCAAGTCTGGCGACGGACAGGTCATCTCCAAGCGGCTCCAGTTCATTCGTGTCTTGCCGGACGGTTCAGCCAGCTTTGCCGGTTGGGCACCCCACCTCGACATGGAACCGCTTCCGGCGGCCGAGCGTGCGCTTCTGGGATCGACGCTGGACCAGCCATGGCTCTCCGCCGGTCTGGAGCAACGCGCCCTGGCGTTGGCGGCGGCTTCCCTCGTTCCCGAGCACTACAACGAGATCGCCGGGCGTCGTATCGCCCATGTGGATCGGACTCTTTCAGCCGTCCATGAACGGTTGACCAAGGAGATCGCCTTCTGGAGCGACCGCTTCGTCAAGCTGACCGAGGACAAGCAGGCCGGTGCCGATGTCCGGCTGAACCTCGAAAACGTCCGCCGCACCTTGGCCGACCTCGAATCCCGCTTGGAAAGCCGGAAACGCGAACTCCAGTCCATGCGGCACGTCACGTCGGCCACGCCAGTTCTGTTGAGTGGCGCGTTGGTCGTGCCCGCCGGCCTCCTTCGGAAACTCCGAGGCGAGGAGCCTCCCGATGCCGCAACCCATGCCGCATTCAGTGCCGACCCCGCCGCCCGATCCCGCATCGAAAGGCTCGCCATGGAGGCCGTTCGGCGTGCCGAGGAGGCTCGCGGATGCCAGGTGGTGGATGTTTCCGCCCAGAAATGCGGCTGGGATTTGACCTCCTACCCGCCAGCGGTGGATGGAAAACAACCGGAGGTTCGGCACATCGAGGTCAAGGGACGGATCAAGGGGGCAACCACCGTCACGATCACCCGCAATGAGATCCTCTACGCGCTGAATCAGTCCGGGAAGTTTCACCTCGCCATTGTCTTGATTGCTGAGGACAACACGGTCGTGGGTCCATTCTTCATATCGACGCCGTTCACCAAGGAGCTGGACTGGGGCGTCGCATCCATCAATTACGACCTGGGCGAACTACTCGCCCGAGCCACGCCATGACTTCCGCAAGAACACCCACTCGCCTCAACTCGTTGCTCCTTAGGAACTATCGGTGTTTCCCGGAGCTCGAGGTTCGGTTTCATCCCGCGCTGACGGTGGTCGTGGCGCCCAATGGCAGCGGCAAAACAGCAATCCTGGACGCCGTGGCCGTGGCGCTTCGCCTCTTCGTCGACACGATCCAGAGCCGCCTAGGTTCTTTAGGTTTTGATCACGACGACATCCGCCTGCAACTCGGCCCAGACGGCACGATGAATCCCGCCCTTCCCACCAGCTTCGAGGCGGACGGAAGCATCAGTGAGTGCCCTTTGACATGGTCCCGCACCTTGGAATCGGACAAGCCGCGTGCCAAAACCACTTTCGTGGATGCCCTGTCCCTCAAGGAGGCTGCAACCACGCTTCGCAAGCACCTCCAGGACTTCAACGACGCGAAGCGCACGGACTCACCCGTGCTTCCCATCTTCGCTTATTACGGCACAGGACGCCTATTTGGCGCCCACAAGCTGACGAAAAAGAAAGCGAAGGCCGGAGGCGGCACGAATCGACTCTTGGGCTACGAGGACTGCCTCAGCTCGGCCTCGCGATACAAGTATTTTCAGGATTGGTTCGAGCGATTCTCGCGGGTCGCCCAGCAAGAGAAGACGGATGGCAAATCCTCGACTCACGCACCCAGGGAAAAGCTGGAGGC
>CAIRNV010000251.1 GCA_903880005.1 uncultured Verrucomicrobiota bacterium
CTCGTGTCGTGTCTCACAAATCGCTGGTGTTTGGTTGCTCCAAGAATGCCCCGGGGCAAGGCGTGAGGACGGAGCCTACCCGCAGCGGTCTGTGACGGACGAACCACGAAGCCCCGGGGCACTCTTGGAGCAACCCGAAGGGCCGCGGCTCTTTTCGCGTCCCACGTCGTGGCTCGCTCCTCACAGACCTCTGCGGGTCTGCTCGTCACTCGAGCCTCGTTGGACACGAAAATCCCTCGCGGCGAAACACCAGCCATTTGTGAGACACGACACTAGAGGACGGACTTGATGCGCAGACGCCGGTGCTCCACGGCGTCGGGGTAGTCGTAGTTCTGAAGGCCGATGAACCCTGACAAGGGGCGCTTTTGATCGTCGGTCCATGTGTGGACGAGGCGGCCGTTGATTCGAAGCGCGTAGTTGGGACCGATGCAGACCAACTCGTAGGCATTCCATGTCCCGGGCGGACGGAGCGGGGCGAGCGTGGCCGGTCCATGGAAGGGATAGAAGGCACCGGTTCCCTCGGATGACTTGGCGGGCCGCGGGTCACCAATCTCCATCTCGTGGCCTTGCCGAACGGCGACCCATGGGTCGTTGCCCGGGTCGGGGAAACGGAAGAACACCCCGGAGTCCGAGCGCGGGCCGACCTGACGCCATTCGCCGCGGAGGATGAAGTTGGCGAAGGTGCGTCCCTTGAACCACCACAACCCCATGCCGCCGTGGCCGGTGGCGACGCCGTCCCGCAAGGTGAATCCGCCGGGGCCACACTGCGCCCACTGCTTCGAGGCCTCGCCGACCAGCAACGGCGTGAAGCCCTCCTCGGAGGCGGGCTCGGGCGGCACGATGTCAAAGAGGAAAGTGGGGATGGAGTCGATGGGGCGAGCCTCAAGCCTCCTGTACCAAAGCTCGGCGGCCTCGCTCTGGAGCTGGACATGCCCGTGCGACAGGCGTTGCTCGACGCCGGCCTCGCGAACGCGCGGGTTGGACAGCGCGAGGACGACCTTTCCGTTGAGGAGATGGAGGCAGGTGTTGCCCCACGCGACCACCTCGACGGTGTTCCATTCCCCGAATGGCTTCTCGGCATCCAGGGGCGACGTGATGCCCTCGTGAGGCCGAACGGTGTAACGGGGCGCGCCGGGCGAGTAGAAGACGCAACGCTCGCCGGGGGATTCGCCGCGGTAGGGGATGCCGGGCATTTGCTCCAGGATCACATCACGCCCTTCCACGTCGCAGTAAACCCCGTCCACGCTCCACCATTGGCCCACGCCCTTCTCCATGATGTTGCATTCGACGGAACGACGCCATGCGCCGGAGCCGGCACCGTCGGGACCCACGGCCCAATACAGGAGCCCGGCGTCGCGGTAATGCCGCGGCTCCGCGCGGGGCGGCCACTTCTTGTCGCCCCATTTGTATTGGAGGCGGATGTGCACGTTGGTGAACGCCGCACGCGTGGTGATCGCGCCATAGACCTCGCCCGTCACGTGGATGGCGCCCTCGCCATCGACCTGGACGACGGAAAAGACGCCCCGGGGGTCGTTGTTGAGCCCCAGTGGCCTCGACGTTCCGTGAGGCGGGCCGAGGTAGCGATCCAGGCCATCGAAATCCCGGCCGTTGAACAGGCGAACCCAGCGGGCCGACTCCGGCTCGCCCCCGGCCTCGGCCGCACCCAGGAACAGCGGCAGCCAGCACGAAGCCAACCATGCGACGCGCATCCATCCCAACCACCGCGTGAGCCCGAACAAGACCATGTGCCGAGGCGACGCGAACGACCGAGGTCGGTCAAGCCTCCGCACGGGCGCAGTGCTCCCTCCTGCGGGCGCATGTCGGCACAACGCCCGCGACGAGCGAACGACGCAGATCTTGCAGACGAGGAGCGAGCCAGCTCGACCGGCCCATGGCGTTGCACGGGCTCGGTTTCGAGATCCATCGACGAACGGGCAAGCGACGCGTGGGTCCAAGCAACCAATGCACGGCATCTTGGGGAGCGATGGGCGAGGGTTTGGATCATGAAGGCAAAACAGGTGAGCGCGTGGCTTTTGGGGGTGGCCGGGGTGGGCGTTGCATGGATGGCAACAGGCGACTCGCAGCTTCGGGCGAATGCCCCAGGCGGCGACCGCCTGACGGCCGAGGTCATGCGGGAGAAGCTGGGCCTGTCGCAGCAGGCACTGAAGGGCTTGGCCTTGCAGGACTTCACCCTGCTTCGTGGTAGCGCGGACCGCTTGGTGAAGCTGAGCCAGGCCAACGGTTGGGCGGCGCGGCAGACGCCGGAGTACGAGCTGTTCACAACCGAGTTCCGACGTGCCGCCGCCGAGCTGTCACGGGCGGCCGCCGACAAGAACATCGATGGCGCCACCCTGGCCTACACGCAGATGACGGTGTCGTGCGTGAGCTGCCACAAGTACATGAGGGGCGGGCGAGGGCCTGCGACGGGCCAGCCCGTGTTGCACGAACGGTGAGCCGGGGCCGGGACGGTCCAAGCCGGGACGGTTCGATTGGATCCGTGGGATGGGCGGGATGTTCGCCCGCAAAGACTGCCTCCCTCGCGCCTCAGGGGCCCCGTGCCGCACTGCGGGAAGGACCGCGCCGGGGGGCCGATCCGTCAAGCGAGGCGCGAAAGGAGCAACGCGCCGCCGAGCACGATGCGGTAGATGGCGAACCCGGTGAACCGGTGTGAACGCACGTACCCAAGCAACCACTTCACGACGACAAACGCCGACGCCGCCGAGACGACGCAACCCAGCGCGATCAACCCCCAGGGCTCGTGCGGCTCGCCCGACTTCACGGCGTCGATGAACTCCTTGCCGCCCGCCGCGAGCAGCGTGGGCACCCCAAGGAGGAACGCGAACTCGGTGGCGGCCGGCCGGGACACTCCCATGGCGAGCGCGAACAAGATGGCCGAGCCGGACCGTGACGAGCCCGGGCACGCAATGGCGAGGAGTTGGGCAGCGGCAACCGCCACGGCGGCGGGCCACGAGACGTCGTCCCGCGTTGGGCGACCCTTGAGGAAATGCTCGACCACCAGGAACAACACGCCCCCCACCAGCGTCGCGGTCGCCACGGGCACGGGATTCTCCGAGCTCAGGCGCAGTCCTGCCTTCTTGAGCGCGAGGCCGCCAATCCCCGTGATGACGAACGCCACGGCGATCTTGGCGAGGGCATCGCGCGTGGCCGGCTCGCCCAACGTGGTCGCCCACCGCGTCACCCGCTCGCGGAAGGCCGCCAGCACCGCCAGCACCGCCGCCGATTGGATGATCACGTTGAAGAACTCGGACCGATGCCCGATCCAGTGCTCCACCAACAGGAGATGCCCTGTCGAGGAAACGGGAAGAAACTCGGTGACGCCCTCGACCAAGCCGAGGATGAGGATGGAAAGCCAGTCCGGCACGAGGCGGATGAAACGCCCTCCATGGTTGCCAAGGCAAGACATCCGCTTCCCATGCGGCCGTCGAACCCTTCCAATGGCCCCGGCATGACGAGGGTTGTCATCGTGGGTTCGGGTGTCATCGGATTGAGCACGGCGGATGCCTGCCGCAGGCGGGGGCACGCCGTGACGATCATCGACCGCCAACCGGAGGCGCGTGACGGCTGCTCGTTTGGCAACGCCGGGATGGTGGTGCCGAGCCATTTCGTGCCGTTGGCCGCGCCCGGCATGGTGGCCCTGGGGCTGAAGTGGATGTGGAACCCCGAGTCGCCCTTCTACGTGAAGCCGCGGCTCGACGCGGCGTTGCTGCGCTGGGGTTGGCATTTTTGGAGGGCCTCAACCCCGGAACGCGTCCGCAAGGCCGCCCCCTTGATTCGCGACCTCAGCCTCGCCAGCCGGCAGGCATTCGTGGACCTCGCGCAAGGCGGGCTCGACTTCGGGTTGGTGGAGAAGGGGCTCGTGATGCTCTGCAAGACCGCCCATGGGGTCGAGGAGGAGGCCCGCACCGCCAGCCAGGCACGTGATCTGGGCATCCCCGCCGAGGTCCTCGACGCGCGCCAACTCGCGCGACTAGACCCCGGCGTCACGATGGATGTGGCGGGCGGGGTTTACTTCCCGAAGGACTGCCACTTGTCGCCCGGTCGGTTCATGGCGGCCTTGCAAGGACGGCTGCAGGAATCCGGAGCCGTGTTTCACTGGGGCACGGAGGTTCGGGGCTGGAACGTCCAAAACGGCTCCGTGCGGGGGGTGGAGACAAGCGCGGGCGCGATCGAGGGCGACGTCTTCATCCTCGCCGGCGGCTCGTGGTCGCCGGGGACGGGCCGCGGCCTTGCGCTGGATCTGCCGATGCAGGCTGGCAAGGGCTACAGCCTGACGCTCGAGCGCCCGCGCCAATTGCCCGCCATTTGCTCCATCTTCACGGAGGCACGCGTGGCGGTCACGCCGATGGGCGGGGCGCTGCGCTTCGGGGGCACGATGGAGATCGCCGGCCTCAACGAGAACATCAACGCGGTGCGCGTGCGGGGCATCGTGAAGTCCGTGCCTGCCTACTACCCGGCCTTTCAACCCGGCGACTTCGACGGCGTCAAGCCATGGCGGGGGTTGCGCCCGTGCACTCCCGACGGATTGCCGTACCTCGGCCGCAGCCGGGCGCACGCCAACCTCGTGGTGGCCACGGGCCACGCCATGATGGGCCTCTCGCTAGCCCCCATCACCGGCCGCATCGTCGCGGACCTTGTGGACGGGCAACGCCCCGAGATCGACATCGCGCTCCTCGCGCCGGATCGATTCGCCTGACGCGGGAAGCCGGAGCGAGGCCGCCGCGAACGATTGAATCAAGCCGGTCGGACTGAAGGTTTGCCCGCCCAACGAGCGTCGTCCTTCGCCCGCGACGGGACTCGTTCCGTCCTAGCGAACGTGCACCGGCGACAGGAAGTACAGCCGGCCCTGGGGCAACGCGACGCCCGCGCCGAGGCCCAAGTCGATGCGCACGGTGCGTGACTCCGCCTGGGCCTTGCCGAGGAGACGGAACAAGCTGCCGAACGACATGGGCGGGTCGTACGACACGAGGTTGGCGTCGGGGATTCCCGCCAAGTTCCGAGCCCGATCCACGGCGACCTGGAAGTTGCCCAGTTCGTCCACGAGCCCCTTCGACAAGGCCTCGCGTCCCGACAAGATGCGGCCGTCGGCGATGGCCTCCCAGTCGGCGGCCAAGGGTTTTCCAGCAGAGCCATGTCGCTTGGCCGCGCGTTCGCGGCCGTTGCGGATGACCTCCTTGAAGCGGGCGTACGACTCGTTGATCATCGACTGCATGATCTGCCGTTCCTCCGGCAGTTCCTCCTCCGGCAGCTTCTCGCCGCTCATCATGTCCTTGAGCTTTCCACTCTTCGTGATGGCGGGCTTGACCCCCACCTTGTCCATGAGCCCGCGGTAATTGTAGCTGTGGAAAATCACGCCGATGGAGCCGGTCATGGTGAGCTCGTTCGCCACGATCCACGAGGCCGGCGCGCTGACGTAATAGCCCCCCGACGCCGCCAACGAACCCATGGAGACGACGACGGGCGTGCCAGGGTGATCCTCGCCGAACTTCCACAACTCCCTATAAATCTCGTCGCTGGCCAACACCTCGCCGCCGGGTGAATCCACCTTGAGCAGCACGGCCTTCACATGCTTGTCATCCGCCGCGCGCTCGAGCTGGTGCCGGACCAAGTCCGGCAAGGTCAGGCCGTCGGGCGTCGTGGCCCCGCCCGCGATCACGCCATCGACGGTGACCACGGCAATCTTGTTGCGGGAGTCATTGTCCTCGATGACAACCTCCTGCAAATGCGCGGCGCCGTGGTGGGAACGGCCACTGGCGCCACCCCCGCCCATGGAGCCTGCCAAGGCCGCGGCCAACAAGGCCACGCCGCCGATCCCGGAGACCACGAGCACTCCCAGGACCCACCACCACGCGCCCGATCGGCCGCGACGCACTCCAGCGGGCGGCGATTCGGGTCGAGGCACCGCACCCGGAAGAACCGGGGGAAGCGCAGGAAGGGAAGGGGCTGGCTCGATCGGAGGCGGCACGGACTCGCTCATGGCGGGGAATGCTATCCGCACATCATGAAAACGCCAACCCGCCGGAGGCGACAGCACCGCAGGGATGGGATCGGGCGCGGGCCGGGGCGAGGCCCGTAACGAGCGAACGACGAAGGAGTTGCACAAGCAGATCGAGCAAGCATGCCCGACCCAACTGAATCGTTCCGGTTTAGATGTTCCTCCCGCGGACGGCGCCGATCAGGGTGGCCACGGCGCATCCGTCCGAAGCGGAGCCGTGGTGCGGACCTGGATCCATGGGACGTCGCGCGGCCCCCTTGGGTTGGGGAGGATCTTCTTGGAGAGGGTGTCCGGGTCGAGCCACTTCCGGATCTCGGCGTGATTGTCGGCGAAGGCGAAGCCGCAGGCGCCGTTGTGGTAGTTGGCCGGCAAGTTGCCCCAGATCTGCGAACGGTTCACGAACACAAGGAAGTACCCGTCGTCGATGCCGTCGGGATGCTCGTCCAGGAACACGAAGGCCTCCGAAGGCGACGGGCGCGTGATGTCGGACGATTTCCGGTAGGTGATGTGGGAGTTCTTGATCTCGTCGGTGTACCAGCTCGCGCCGTTCATGTTGCCGTTCATGGAGATGGAGCGCACGCGAGGCAGGGCCCGGCCGCCCAGGCGCACGGTGCTCTTGTCGGCGGGGCACTTGTAGATGGCGAGCGCCTCGTTGTACTTCCAAAGCATCCCGCGAGGGGACCGGAGCAGGTTCACGTTGGTGGCGTCCTGGGCCGTTGGCATCCAGCCCTCGACCCAGCCGATCTGGGCCCCGGTGCCATTGGGGACGAGCTTCTCGGAGTTGTCCTCGGCGTACATCCACCAAGCAAGCCCGAGTTGCTTGAGGTTGTTGACGCAGGCGATGCCCTGGGCCTTGGCCTTGGACTTGCCGAGCGCCGGCAACAGCATGCCCGCGAGGATCGCAATGATGGCGATCACGACCAGCAACTCAATCAACGTGAACGCTTGGGAACGGCGCGGCTTCATATCGAGTCGGGATGGCAAGGAACCGGGACAATTCTCCTGGATCGATCGTGCTGGCTGGACTTTTGCGGGAAGTGGCTTCCCGCATGCCGTCACGGCGCTCCTGATTTCGTGGCTCCTTCGCGTCTCTTATCCCCCTCTGCCGCCCGGCGGGCAATCCCCTTTTCCGGACGCGACCTGGGACGGACCTGGCGGCTGGATCTTGATCCAACGAGCATCGGGCTTGGCCTGTTGCGGCGGGCGCGGAGCCCCGTCTCCCCCTTTGACGGCCCCCGGCGATTCGGATACGAACGTCCCATGCGCAACACGCCGTCCCTGCCCCGCCTTGCCGGGCCATGGCTTGCCGTGGTGGCCCTCGCTGCGGCGGGGTCCCTCGCGGCCGGCGAGACCATGCGCGAAAGCGGCCCCTCCACGCCCAAGGGCGCCATCGGCCGCAATGGCAAGATCTCGGACCCATTGCTGGATCGCTTGGTCAACCCATCCCAACTCAAGCCCGGTCGCGATGACTCGAGCCTGGTCAACCCCTTCATGACGCCCCGGCCGAACGCCGGCGCCGTGGACCCCCTCCTCCAGAAGCAGTGGAATCGCGAGATTGAGAAGCAGCGGAACTGGCTGCTGGAAAACGCCACGCGCATCGCGGACCCAGACAAGCCGCGGACCGGGCGGGAGCCCGAGCGGGGATTGCCCAACCTCAAGGACCGCCTTGAGGCCGAGTCGCCCGCATCGGTCCGATACCTTCAGGCGAGGGATGCGGCTCTGTCCGGGGCTGCGAAGCGTTCCCCGTTGGGCGGCACGGAGGGCCTCGGCTCTCCAAACCTGCCCGATCCGGCGACCTCGTCCTGGTCCCAGGACACGGATCGTCGCAACGAACGGCCCCTCGACACCTCCCGGATCGTCCAACTCGGGGGCGACGCCTCGGCGTCGGCCGCCGGACGCGTGGCCGCCCATGCCAATGGATTCGTCCCCGGCTTCCGCGATGGCGCGAACCCCGGCACGGCCGCCACGCCGGGTGTTCTGGACGAGGCCCGCAAGAACCTGATGGAGGAACGCAACTCGGCCTTCGAGGCACTTCTTGCGCCGCCGCCCTCGACCAGCGGCGGAGCCAATGGGGCTTCCTCCGGCGCGTCGGGCGGCGGCTCCACCCCGTCCAACCCGGACCCGCTGTCGATCGTTGGCATCGAGCCCCGGGGTTCCGCCACAAGCCGGTCCCGTCAGTTCGAGGCCCTGCTGGGAGGCACTGACGCGTCCCCGGGCAATCCGTCCCCCAACACGGCGAGGGCGCTCACGACCGCCTTGCCCGGTCCATCGCGCAACACGGGCCTTCCGGACATTGGCAAGCCCGCGGGCCTTCCCTCCGCCGCACGAGAGGCCAAGCCTGCGACGCGCCAACCGGAGCGCCGGTTCCAGCCACAGCCCGCCATCCTCGAGTTGCCAAGGTTCAACCAGTGACTCCATCGAAATCGCCTCGCCTCGTCGGTGCCTTGATGCTGGCCTTGGCAGCCGGTTGCTCGAATCGGGGCTCCACGCCCACCGAGGCCCGCATCATCAAGGTTTTGCCAAGCCTCCTCGACGCCGAGGGCCGGGCCTCCATCCATCCCAGCCTCTACGAGCGCGACGCCTACCAGGCGCTGCTGCGCAAGGAATCCAGCAAGGTTGCCGGCCTTCGCTTCGACATCCTTTGGACGGCTCGCCCGGCGTCTCCCGGAACGGCGGCGTCGCCCGTCGTGCTCAAGCTGGAGTTGCGGGGTTCCTCCCACGGCAAGGATGCACGTGCGGGCAACACCGTCGTGGTGGAACGGCCCATCCCGCGATCCCAGATGGGTCGCGCCTGGAGCCAGGTCGTCCTGGGGCCGGATGAGTTTCGTCGGGTGGGCGAGGTGTCCGCCTGGCGCGCCACCCTCCTCCGGAACGACCACGTGATCGCGACGACCCAGTCCTTCCTTTGGTAGGTCTCGGCCGTCATCCGCGCCTTGTCGGAGGCGCCGACGTTGGCGCACGCTTTGGCCCGTGGCGTTTTTCTGGGTGATTGGTGCACTCGCCGTCCTGTCCTCCCTCTTGCAACTCTGGCAGTGGGCCGTGGCCGGGCGGTTTCCGCTGCACCAAGCCCCCGCGACGCCGACGGCGCCTCCTTCGATCTCCTTGCTGAAGCCCTTGCATGGGGCGGACCCGTCCTTGGAAAGCTGCCTCGAAAGCTGGTTCCTCCAGCATTACCCGGGGCAACGGGAGGTCTTGATGGGCGTGCACCGCCCGGACGACGCGGCCGTGGCGGTGGTGAAGGCCGTGATGGCCCGGCATCCCGACGTGGATGCCAGGCTGGTGGTGTGCCCGGAACGCCCGGGCCTCAACAACAAGGCCTGCACGCTGGCGCGGCTTGAGCAACTCGCCCGCCACGACGTGGTGGTGGTGAGCGACGCCGACGTCCTTGCGCGTCCGGGGTTGCTGATGTCGGCGGCCGCGCCGCTCATGTCGCCGGGCGTGGGGTTGGTCAATTGCCTGTACCGCAACCCGGAGCCGATGCGCGGGGTGCGCGGGCTGGAGGCCTTGTCGTTGAACGTCGATTTCTGGAGCCAGGTGCTTCAGTCGCGGTCGTTGGCCAAGCAGGACTTCGCGTTGGGCGCCGTGATGGCTCTACGGCGGTCGGACCTGCTGGCAGTCGGGGGGTTTCGCGGCTTGGTGGACCAGTTGGCGGACGACTTTCACCTGGGACGCCGCATCCGGGGGCGCGGCCTCGAGATCGAGCTGGCGACGATGGTGGCGGACTGCATCGAGGCCCCTGCGCGGGCGGCGGAGGTTTGGCAACACCAAGTTCGATGGGCGCGAACCATCCGCGCCTGTCGTCCCGTGCCGTTCTTCCTGAGCATCCTGAGCAATGGCAGCGCGTGGGCGTTGGGATCGCTGGCGTGTGCCACGTACCTGCGTGTCAGTCCATGGCCATGGTGTGCGCTCCTCGCGCTCAGGGTGTGGGTCGCCGGTTCCCTTCATCGTCGCATGTGCCCCGAGGTCCGGCTGGGCGCGTCCATCGCGAGGATCTGGATCAAGGACCTCGCCTCGGCCGTCGTGTGGGCGGCCGCGTTTCTCGGCAACACGGTCGAATGGCGCGGCCGGCGGTTCCGGGTGCAGCCGGGTGGGACCCTGGCCGAGGCATCGTGACGTCCGGTCACGGGACCGGCGGCTTGGGGACGAAGCCCAGTTCCACCAGTGCGTTGATGAGGAACTGGAAGGCGATCGAAGCCAGCAGCAGCCCCATGATGCGTTCCACCACCTTCATGGCGATGGGGGTCAGCCACCGACTGCCGCGGCTGGCGAGGGCGAACGTCCAATAGCTCGCCACGGCCACCGACACGATCGCGAGGGCGAGCACCACGCGCTTGGGCCAGTCATCGGCCTTCGCATGGAGCAGGATGACGGTCGAGATCGCCCCGGGGCCCGCCAACATGGGCACGGCAAGGGGGGTGATGGCCACGTCTTCCTTGGCCCGTCCCTCGGCTTCCTCCTCGTCCGTCTGGCGCACGCGCGAACGCTGTGCCCGCACCATGTCCAAGGCGACCAGCAGCAAGACCACGCTGCCCGCCATCTGGAACGCCGGGATGGTGATGCCCAGCAGGCGAAACAACACGTTGCCCACCACCGCGAACACGAGCAGCAGGGCTCCGGCCACC
Organism: uncultured Verrucomicrobiota bacterium; assembly: GCA_903880005.1. Classification (GTDB taxonomy): domain Bacteria; phylum Verrucomicrobiota; class Verrucomicrobiia; order Limisphaerales; family UBA9464; genus UBA6176. Next base: position 10,636 of record CAIRNV010000251.1, read on the forward strand.
ACCGAGGCCATCCGGGCCATCCGCAGGCGTTCCCCCGGCGAGTTGTCCGAGGTCATCGCCACAAACGCCGGGACCGCCGCGATCGGGTCCACGATCACGAACAACGAGCTCAACGCGAGCAACGCGTACTCCGCCGTCGTCATGCGGCCCCCTGCCCTCCCGGCTCAGCCCGCGCCATGCACGGCACGATGACGGCGTCGCTCATGCCATGGATGATCTTCTTGTCGGCCGGGCATGCCGTCGCCAGGACGCCCCCCAGCACCGTGCGCGCCGCGTCGCCGTCACCGTGCACAAAATAGTAGGGGCAAAGCCGCACCCGCGACGCCATCGCATGGGTCACCCCGCCCTCGTCCACCCACGACACGGGGACCGTCTTGGGACGTCTATAGACCTGGAGGATATAGGGCGACGAGGGCCAGGCGCCGAGCGCGTCCTCGACGGCTCGCGACCATTCCTCGCGGCTGAGGTCGCTCCCGAGGTGCACGCCCCGGGATCCCCAGGCCAACGGCGAGTAGCCGGAGACCTTCAGGATCACGTCGCGCTCCCGTTGCGACCATTCCTTCATTTGCCTCCAGTCGGTCAGGTCGAGCCCCGGCAACCCCGCGTGCGGTGGCAACGGCGACGGGTCCACGACCCAGCTCCGGGGCACGATGCGCAGCAGCCGGTTCAGGAAGCCCTCGCCCAGCTCCCGCCTCCAGAACTCCCGCAGGTTTCGGTTCCAGAGAAGCGCCAGGAGGAGCTTTTCCTCGAACAACGGCCGGGGTGGCGGCGTGACGCGTAGCCGTCCCTCGGCCGCGGCATCAAACCACCCCCCGGCGGCCGGCACGTTCGCCAGGTCAAACAACTCGAAGAAGCGATACACCGCGTCGCCGTCGGGCACCGTGCCCAGGTCCTGCCCCGCAACCCGGAATCGCGGCCCCATCCTGGACGCGAGCCATTCCATTTCCGGCCGATAGGAGGCCGCCTCCTCGGACACGACGACATGGACGCGCGGGGCGTCGCCGAAGATGCCCTCAAACCCACGCAGCATGCCATCGGGCCCGCCCACGACCGGGTCTCCCAGGGCCGCGTAGGTCTCGTTGAGCCATTGGGTGAGCCCGATGCCTCCCGGGACCGAGTCCAGCTCCGACACGGCAAGCCCGTCCTCAACGAGCAGGACATCAGGCCGGATGACGCGAGGCAGCTCGTTGCGGAGGCCATGGTGGCGTTGCCACCGCACGAGCTCGTCCGGCTTGCCTTGGTCCATCAAGGCGGCCACCCACGCGGGAGCGCGACCGTCCACCGAGCGCCGGTAAAGCTGGCTGGCCGCGCGGTAAAACTGGAGGAACACCCGGCCCAATCCCTCCAGCTCCCGCACCGTCGAGGGGTCCAGCGCCAAGGGGCCCGTGCCCACGCGCCACGCCTGCCCGGCAAACAAACCGCCCGGTGGCATCGCCGCCCGAACTCGCGTCGCCTTCGATGCATCCATCATGCGTCGCCAGCCTACCGAATTCCCGGAGACGTCCCAGCGCCGAGTCGGAGCCGGGGCGGGCGCCGTGGAAGTGCCTTGGCCAGGACGATTCAGCGCGGGAGGCGCAGGAAGCGCACGCAAACGGGCATTCCCACCTTCAACTCCTGGCCGGTCCGCTCCAGGGCGCCCGTCGCGGCGTCCACGCGAAACACGACGATGTTGTCGGACCCTTGATTGGCCGCCCACAGGGTCTTGCCCTCCGGGTCGATGCAGAAGTTGCGCGGCGTCTTGCCACCGGTGGGCACATGCCCCCTCGGCGCGAGACGACCCGTGGCCGAATCCACGGCGAAGACGGCGAGGCTGTCATGGCCGCGATTGGAGCCATACACGAACCGTCCCGAGGGGTGCACGACCACCTCCGCCGTGCTGCTGCCCCCGGAGAATCCTTCGGGCAGGGTGCCCACCGTCTGGACCTCCTCCAACCGCCCGCCGCCGGCGCCGACTCGGTACACGGTGACGGTGGAGAGCATCTCGTTGATCACGTAGGCATGTCGCCCGGACGGATGCACCGCCACGTGACGCGGGCCCGAGCCCGGGCCGAGGCGTGGGGAATCGTCGCGTGCCGGCCCCGCAAGGCCCCGGGCGGGATCGAAGGGATAAACGAGCAGGCGGTCCATGCCGAGGTCCGCCACGTAGGCGAAGCGCGCCCCGGGGGCGAGGTTGATCGAGTGGGCATGCGGCTCCTTCTGCCTGGCGGCGTTGACGGACGAACCCACGTGCTGGTGAAAGGCGGTTTGCGCGCCCACGCGGCCATCGGGTTCCAACGCGAGCGACACCACGGATCCGCCGCCGTAGTTGGCGGCCAACACCTGACGCCCAGCCGGATCCACCGTGAGATGGCAAGGGCCCGCCCCCACGCTCGGAGCGTGGTTCAACTCGCGAAGGCGCCCGGACGCGGGGTCGATGGCGAAGGCGGTGATCGCGCCCTCCTTGCGGCCGTCGGGCCGCCCAGCCTCGTTGGCCGCGTAGAGAAACCGCCCGTTGGGATGCAAGGCGAGGAAGCTTGGGCTGCGCGTGGGCGCCGCGAGCCCCAGTTCCTCGATGACGCCCGTCGCCGAGTCGTATCGATACGAGTAAATGCCCTCGGAGCGCGGGCCGGCGTACGTGCCCACGAAGACCATGTAGGAGTCGGCGACGACCGGCGACGACGGCAGCGCCAGCGCGAGGCACCAAGGCGCCCAACGACGGAGGAACGGGTTCAGCATGCGTCCATCCCAAGGCTTGGGCGTCCCGCCGGCAATCCCGAAGACGCGCCCGCCGTCGGATGCATGCGGCAAGGAACCTGCTCTCGCCTTGGCCGGAGTCCTTGAACGATGCTCACCCGCATGTTTTCCCTTAGCCGGAACGATTCAGTTGGATCGGTCGTGCTTGCTCGATCTGCTTGCGCAAATCCTTCGTCGTTCGCTCGTTACGGGCCTCGTACCGGCCCGCGCCTCGCTCACTCCTCGGCTTGCGCACGCATCTGCTTCGCAATCACTTCCCTCCCAACTGAATCGTTCCGGCTTCGCCGTTGGCCGGCAACGGGCCTCGCCCCGGCCCTTCCCC
>CAIRNV010000252.1 GCA_903880005.1 uncultured Verrucomicrobiota bacterium
AGATGCAGATCTCGCAGGAGGAGCTGCGTTCCACCAACGAGGAATTGCAGAGCACGAACGAGGAGTTGCAGAGCGCCAACGAGGAACTGACCACGTCCAAGGAGGCAATGCAGTCCATCAACGAGGAGCTGCAAACCGTGAACCACGAGCTGCAAGCCAAGCTCGATGAGTTGTCGCGCACGAGCGACGACATGAAGAACCTCCTCAACAGCACCGGCATCGCCACCCTGTTCCTGGACGACCAGCTCCGCGTCCGCCGCTACACCACCCAGACGTCCAACCTCATCAACCTCATCCCCGGCGACGCCGGGCGGAGCATCACCGACATCGTCAGCAACCTCGACTACCCCGGCTTTGCCTCCGACATCCACAACGTCCTCCAGTCCTTGATGCAGGTCGAACGGCAGGTTCCATCCCGAGATGGCCGGTGGTTCAACGTCCGCGTCATGCCCTATCGCACCCTCGACAACCGCATTGACGGCGTCGTGATCACCTTCCTCGACGTGACGGCGTCGAGACGTGGCCAGGAGCGGTTGCGGGAGATCTTCAACCTGTTGCACCTCACCCCGGATGGAAGGCGCGACGTCGTCCAAGGAGAGCCTCCCCAAGAGATCCTCGAAAAGGTCGGTCAAGCCCTTCTGCGTGGCATGTCGGAGGACGCGAAACCCATCCCTGGAGACGAGACGAAGTCCCCGGGCAAACGGGGCACACGCCGATGAAGCCCTCGTCCGCCCAGCGACCCGCTGCCCAGGACCTTCCGTCGTCCCGTCGGGGTCGGAATCCACGGGTTGCACCGCCCGACGACCTCCGGCTGCTTCACCAGCTCCGCGCCCATCAGGTCGAGCTGGAGGTCCAGAACGCCGAGCTTGCCCAGTCACGGGCCGCCGCGGAGGAGGCCGTTGCCCGCTACACGGAGCTCTATCAACTCGCGCCGGTGGCGTACCTCACGCTCACCCCCGAGGGCGTGATCACCCAATCGAATCGAGCCGCCACGCGGCTCCTCGGCCTTGATGCGCGCCATCGTCGTGTGCGCCTTCGGACCTTGCTCAACCCCGGGGATGTCCCGGCATGCGAACGGTTCCTGCAAGGGGTTTTCTCGGGTCAACCCCAACCCGCGGTGCCGCTCCGTCTGGCCGTCCGCCGAGGCCGGAGCATGACCGTCCAGATGGAGGCCATCGCCTCGGAGGACGGCACGGAATGCCGGGCCGTTTTGGTCGAGACCACCGAGCGCGATCGCCTGGCGGAGGTCGAGTCCGAGCTCACCCAGGCCCGTCGTATCCATGCCATCGGCCGCCTCGCCGCCGGGGTGGCCCACGAGATCAACAACGAGCTGGCGTCCATCCTCGCCCTCCTGGGCCAGACTTCCGGCGTCCTGTCTCCCACCCCCGAGGGCCAGCGGTGGACGGACCGAGTCGGCGGCTGCGTCGAGCGGGCATCGAGCGTCGTTCGCAGGCTTCTCTTGTTTGGGCGTCCGGCGCCCCTCGACATCCAACGCATCGACGCCAACGAGGTCGTGCGCGACCTCCTCGCCTTCCTGCGCAAGACCATGGGGGAAACCTTCGTCATCACCTTCGACGAGGCGCCTGGCTTGCCGCGGGTCGAAGCCGACCAGGGCCTCCTCCAGCAGGCGATCCTGAACCTTGTGCTCAACGCAAGGGATGCCATGCCGAAGGGCGGCCGGATTTCCATCGCGACCTCGCGCTTTGTCGTGGATGCGCAGGCTGCCCGGAAGCACCCGGACCGTCGCCCGGGGCGGTTCGTCGGCATCGCCGTCACGGACCATGGGTGCGGCATTGGGTCGGGCGATCTCGTCCACATCTTCGAGCCCTTCTTCACGACCAAGAAGGTGGGCGTGGGGACCGGGCTAGGCCTCCCCATGGTCCGTGACACCGTGTCCCAGCATCACGGTTGGGTGGACGTCGATTCCAGCCCGGGTCAGGGCAGCACGTTTCGCATCTGCCTGCCCGCCTTGGTGGACGGCTCGCAACGCACGGCCCGGGCGCCGTCCCGGCCGCCGTCGCCCGCCTTGCGTGGGGACGAGACCTTGCTGCTCGTCGATGACAGCGACTCGCTCCGTCAATTCCTGGGGGAATACCTCGAATCGCTGGGCTATCGTGTCCTCAAGGCCGGCACGGGACCCGAAGCCATCCGTGCATGGAAGCGGCAACGCGCGGACCTGCTCCTGGCCGACATGGTGATGCCGGGCGGGATGACGGGCAGGCAACTCGCGGGGCGTCTTCGCAAGGACGACCCCGGCCTGCCGGTCATCATTTCCAGCGGGTACAATCCCGACGCATCCGCCGCCGGACCCAAGGGTATCTTGTATCTGCCGAAGCCCGCCTCCGTCGTCGCGCTGGCCGCGGCGATCCGGGAGCGCCTGAACCTCCGGTCGGGCGCCAAACTTGAAACGTGAAAAACCCGGTGCCGTCTTCATAGTCGGCCCGACATGAGCCAGTCGAAGCCGTCCCGTCCGTCCCGCAAGTTCGCCGCCTATCCACGCCTCAACCCGCTCGGGGTGGGCAAGGACATCGGGGCGGCCGACCTCATCGATCAATGCTTCCTCGCCTACAACGGCGGGCGGTTGCGGGAGGCGGCGCTGCTGCTCGCCCGCAAGATGCTGCCTGCGGACGGTTACGTGGGCATGTCCCTCACCGGGGCGCTGACGCCGGCCGGCCTGGGCAAGTCCTGCCTGATCCCGCTGATGAAGGCCGGCTACATCGACTGGATCGTCTCCACGGGCGCCAACCTCTACCACGACCTCCATTACGGCCTCGACATGAAGCTCTACTCGGGGTCGCCGTTCCTCGACGACGTCGAGCTCCACAAGGAGGGCGTCATCCGCATCTACGACGTCCTCTTCGACTACAACGTCCTGCTGGACACGGACGCGTTCGTCCGGGAGGTGATCAAGGGGCCGGAATTCCAGCGCCCGATGGGCACGGACGAGTTCCATTTCCTCCTGGGCAAGTATGTCTCCGAGCGGGGCCGCAAGCTCGGCATCACCGACAGCTCGGTGCTCGCCACCGCCCACGAATGCGGCATTCCCATCTTCACCTCGAGCCCCGGCGACAGCTCCATCGGCATGAACGTCGCCGCCATGGCCCTGCGTGACTCGCGACTCGTGTTCGACGTGAACCGTGACGTGAACCAGACCGCCGGCATCGTCTATCACGCCAAGAACTCCGGGCATACCAGCTCCGTCTTCATCCTGGGTGGCGGCTCGCCCAAGAACTTCATGCTCCAGACCGAGCCCCAGATCCAGGAGGTCATGGGCATCCAGGAGAAGGGGCACGACTACTTCCTGCAGGTCACCGACGCCCGGCCCGATACCGGCGGTCTTTCCGGCGCCACCCCCGCCGAGGCCGTGAGCTGGGGCAAGGTCGATCCCGACAAGCTGCCCGACTCGGTCGTTTGCTACACCGACAGCACCATCGCGCTCCCGTTGTTGAGCGCCTACGTGCTGACCCGCGTGGCCCCGCGCAAGCCCAAGCGCCTTTACGACCAACGCGACGCCATCCTGGACAAGGTCCGTCAGCGCTACCTCAAGGTCGGCACCGTTTCAAAGGTCCTGACCAGCCGGAAGGTCGCCAAGCGGGCCTCCTCGGTGGGCCTCAAGAAGAAGTAGCCGGCACCTCGCCCACGTCGTCATGTCCGAGCTGTTCCACCGCGACGCCGACGATTCGCGGCTCATGAGGCTGCGAGCCATCCTGCAAGGCTATGGCTCGTGCCTCGTCGCCTACTCCGGCGGCGTGGATTCCGTCCTGTTGGCCCGCGTGGCGCACGACGTGCTCGGGTCCCGTGCGTTGGCGGTGATCGCGGACTCCCCCAGCCTCCCACGGCGTGAGCTGGCCGAGGCCGTGGAACTGGGGGAGCGGTTTGGGTTCCCGGTCCGGGTCGTGCGCACGGCCGAGTTCGACAACCCGTCGTACCTCGCAAACCCGTTGAACCGTTGCTACTTCTGCAAGCACGCGCTGTTCACGGAGCTGGAGCCCATCGCCCGCAACGAGCACTTCGCCGTGATCGCCTACGGCGAGAACGCCAGCGACGTCGGCGACCATCGGCCGGGATCCATGGCGGCGGCCGAGTTTGATGTTCGCGCGCCGCTTCGGGAGGCCGGCTTGTCCAAGGACGACATCCGGGCGTTGAGTGCACGGCTTGGGCTGCCCACGGCGGACAAGCCCCAGATGGCATGCCTGAGCTCGCGCATTCCCACCGGGGAGGCCGTCACCCCCGCCAAGCTTCGGATGATCGAGGCGGCCGAGTTGTTTCTTCGGGACGCGGGCTTCCACGACCTTCGCGTGCGCCACCATGAGTCGCCCACGGGGGCGCTGGCGCGGATCGAGGTGGACGACGTGCTTCGGCTTGCCGAACCCGGCCTTGCGACGCGGGTGGTGGGTCGGCTTCGGGAGATCGGCTACCTTCACGTCACGCTGGACCTTGCGGGCTACCGGCGCGGCAGCACGAACGGCGTCCCACCAGCGTCGCCCGGGGAACGTGCCGGGAACGATCCCGCGCCCATCGGCTTTCGCGAGCCTTCATCCGGCCGGGTGGCGCGGCCATGAACGCCCCCGTCTTCCTCGTCGTCGTTGGCACCGACACCGGGGTGGGCAAGACCGTCTTCACGGCTGCGTTCATCCGTTGGCTGCGCAGCCGCAACGTCCCCTCCATCGCCCTCAAGCCGCTGGCATCCGGCGATCGCACGGACGCCGAGGCCCTGCATCGGGCCCAGGACGCGACGGTGCCGCTCGATGTCATCAACCCGTGGCATTTTCCCGAGCCGTTGACGCCGTTGCTGGCGGCTCGCCGGGCTGGGCGTCGCGTCGCCCCGGAGGCCGTCGTGTCTCATATCCGTGCCGCCGGCAGGGGGATGAAGGTGGTGTTGGCGGAGGCGGCGGGTGGATGGCTGAGCCCGTTGCTCGAGGGGATGGACGCTCCCGGACTCGTGGAGGCGCTGGGGGCGCGCGTCGTGCTCGTTGCGGCCAATCGCCTCGGCGTGATCAGCCATCTTCGGCTCGCCTGGGAATCCATTTGCGGCATGAAGCCGGCGGATGTTCCGGGGCGCAGGAGCAAGGCGAGGCATCCCGTGGTCGTCCTCATGGATCCGTCCGGTCCGGGCCTTGCCAGCGAGACCAACGTTGCCTTGCTGGGGGAATTCCTGCCGGCACGACGCCTCGTTTCCTTCCCTTGGCTCCGGGGCGCGGCGCTACGGCATCCAGGGCGCGGCGTTGCCGACCCTGCGTGCGAGGCCGTGGCCAAGGCCATGGGTCTTGGCTCGAATGCAAGGTGAGGTTGGGGTGTGGGAGCGTGAGGATTGCAGGCCGGGTTCCCTCACCCGGCGGAAACGTGGCAAAGGCGTCTCGGCTAAGCCGTAACGATTCAGTTGGGAGGGAAGTGATTGCGAAGCAGATCGAGCAAGCACGACCGACCCAACTGAATCGTTCCGGCTTTGGCTGGGTCACGTCCAGCGGCGGGATGCCGCTGCCACAGCGAGGGGCGAGGCGTTCGGATCGGCCGCCGCGTTCGGGCTCCGTTGGGAAGACAGGGTGGCTCCGCAGATTCTTCTGCAACGGCTTCGTGGTTCGCTCGTGGCCGTACCTGCCTACTGGGACCGCCCGAATCGGCGTTCCAACTCCCGCCATCCCAGCTCGATCAAGGTGGGGCGTCCATGCGGGCAGGTGTAGGGCATCGTGCACGCCCGGAGGTCGGACACGAGCTTCTCCAATTCAGGCCCGGCCAGTGGGTCGTTGGCCTTCACCGCATGGCGACAGACGGTCTTGGCGATCATGTCCTCTCCGAGCCGCAGCGTGTTGACGCCGGTGCCGGCCGCCTTGAGGGCATCCACGAGGTCGATGGCGAACCTGCGGGGATCCTTGGCCTTCACGAAGGGCGGCAGCGAGTCGAGCAGGAAGGTCCGCTCGCCAAACTCCCGGATGCCCACCCCAAGGCGAGACAACACCTCGACGTGACGTCGGAGGAAGTCCGCGTCACGGGCGGACAACTCGACCGTCTCGGGCAGGAGAAGTTGCTGCGACGGCGCCGAGGGCCCCTCCTCCATCCGGTGCAGCATTTGCTCGAAGAGGATCCGCTCATGGGCCGCGTGTTGGTCGAGGAGCACGAGGCCGCGGTCGGATTCCAGCACGACGTAGAGGCGACCAATGACGCCCACGATGCGCAGGGGGATCGAAAGCAGGGGCGAGGGTGGGAGGGCGGGGGAGCTGGGAACGGGCTGGGCGGGCGGGAGGAAGGTGGGTGCGACGGAGGCCGACACCACGGGGGCGGGCGTTGGTGCGGCGGCAGGCGTCGATGGAATCAGGACGGCGGGTATGGATGGGGTGCCTGGGCTCGACGGCAAGCGGGGAGACGTTGGCAGGGGTTGCAACGGCGGGGCTGAAGGTACCCCCGGGGCGGTGGCGGCGATGCCCGTGCGCGCGTGGGCCTCCAGCGCGACGCGCACCGCACGCGCGACAAGGCGGCGGACGGGACCTTCCTCGCGGAACTTCACCTCACGCTTGGAGGGATGGATGTTCACGTCCACGGCGGCCGGGTCGATGTCGAGGAAGAGGCAGCAAACGGGGTAGCGGCCCTTCATGAGGGCGGTGTGGTAACCCTCGACGAGGGCATGGTTGAGGCCCCGGTTCTCGACGGGGCGTCGGTTCACGAACAGGTGTTGCTCGTCCCGGGTGGAACGCGAGACGCCCGGGGCCCCGATGAGCCCCCATAGGTGGAAGTGACTGGTGGAATCCTCCTGGAGGATGGCAGGAGCCTCCGGGTCGGGCGTGGCGTCGATCCGCGACGCGAAGTCGATCACGAGCCATTGGGCGGGTCCGCCATGGAGGATGCGGAGTCGTTCGCGCAACGACTCGATGCGTTCGGCCATGGATGCGGCGGGGCGAGGAGGCAGCTCCCAGACGAGACGTCCTTCGTTGAGGAAGGCGAAGCCCACGGACGGGTGGGCGAGGGCGGCCAGGGTGAGGTAATGCTGGATGTGGGCGCGCTCGGTTTCCTCGGAGCGCAGGAACTTGCGACGGGCGGGCAGGTTGAAGAAGAGGGAGCGAACCTCGACGGAGGTCCCGGGGGGATTCGCGGCGGCCTTGACCTCGGTGATCTTGCCGCCCTGGACGACGATGGACGTGGCCTCGCCGTTGGCATTGTCGTGCTCGCGGGTGACGAGGTTGAAGCGGCTGATGCTGGCGATGGAAGGAAGGGCCTCGCCGCGGAAGCCCATGGTGGTGATGGAGGCCAGGTCCTCGGCCCTCTGGATCTTGGAGGTGGCATGCCGTTCGAGACAAAGCAGGGCATCGTCACGGCTCATGCCAACGCCGTCGTCGGAGACGCGGATCAGGCTGCGTCCGCCGGCCGCGATTTCCACGGCGATGCGCGAGGGCCGGGCGTCGATGGCGTTTTCGACGAGCTCCTTGACGACGGAGGCCGGGCGCTCGACGACCTCGCCGGCCGCGATCTGGTTGGCGACGTGGTCGGGAAGGAGGCGGATTCGGTTCACGACGGCCCAAGGTGGCGGGCCGCAGGGAGCGGCGGCAAGCATGGCCTTGACTGGAGAGGTTCTGTGGGGTCGGTCGTCCACCTCACAGCCCGGATCGATGGACCCATTTAACGCCCAAACTCTTGTTTGACGCCCCCCGGGCTTCGGGGAAAGCCTGTCCTGGTTCCCCATGTCCCATCCTCTTGTGACAGCGCCGGTGACGTCCCTTTGGGAAAGCCTACGCACGTCGGAGCCGCCGGACCTTTGCCAGCGGAGCCGGGCGGGCACCCTTTCCATCGCCGAGGTGGAGGCGCGCGTGCGGCGGGCCTGCCCGTGGATGTTCGAGGAGGTGGGCGGCGCGGACCGCTTGATGGCGGCGAGCCTGCTGTACCACGACCACCACAACGAGGCGCACGACCTGGTGCAGGACATGACGGACCCGGATGGGTCGTTGGTCCATGCGTTGGTTCATCGACGCGAGCCGGACTATTGGAACGCGAATTACTGGTACCGGCAGGTGGGCGACCATCCCATCTACCGGTCGCTCGCCGGGAAATGGCAGGACATCCCCAAGCCAGGCCCGGCGTTGGCCGTGGCGGAACGACTGGTGTTGTCCGGGACGCTCGACACGATGCAACTCGTGGATGCGTGCGAGTCGGTGTCGCGACGGCCCGTCCATGACCCCGTGGCGACCTTCCTTCGGCGCGTGCAGGACTTGGAGTTCGAGCTGCTCGTTGGGCGGCTGGCTGGGGTCATGCAGCCGGGAAATCGTTGTTGAGCACTGAAGCCGGGACGATGCCGTTGGTTCGGTTGTGCGTGCTCGATCTGCTTCCGCAAATCCTTCGTCGTTCGCTCGTTGTCCTGCACCTGCGGGACGCCGGCCCGAGCTTGGCTGTCGCACGTCCTACCGCCGCTTCTTGTTCATTTCGGCGTGGCCAGGGCGGCCATGGCCGCGGCGACGTTTGGCACGACGACCCAAAGGTGTCGATGGGCGGGTTCCATGAAGGCCTCTGCGATCGCGCGGTCGAGCCAGGCCACCAAGGGATCCCAAAACCCATCTTGATTGAGCAGGATGATACGGCCGTGAAACAGGCCCAGTCGCTTGAGCGTCAGGACCTCGGCGACCTCCTCGAGGGTGCCGCATCCACCCGGCAAGGTGACCAAGGCGTCCGTGCCCTTGAGCATCTCACGCTGGCGCTCGGACAGGTCCTCGGTCCAAACCCAGTCCGTCACCCCCGGATGTGCCCACTCCCGTTCCCTCATGAAGACGGGCATGATCCCCACCACATGGCCGCCTGCGGCCAGGGCGCCGTCGGCAAGCGCACCCATGCATCCGTGGGAGCCGCCGCCAAACACCACCGTGGACCCAGCGTGGGCGAGCCGGAAGCCGAGATCATGGGCGGCATCCTTGTAGCGGGACGGGATGCGGCCGCTGGATGCGGCGAACACGCAGACGCGCCTCATGGGTGACTCGGGGCGGGCGGGAGATCCTCCGGGGGTGACATTCATGCGGCGGTGGCGCGGGTGCGTTGTTGGATGCGTTGGATCGCCCAGGTCGCGTGCTCGGCAACCAGGGGCTCGGGGTCGGCGGCGGCCCGTTCGAGCGCGGGAAGGTCGTCGGGCGTCCCCGTGTTGCCGAGGGCCACGGCGACATTGCGCAGGAGCCCGCGTCGCTTGGTGCGCAGGAGGGGTGTTCCCTTGAAGAGGGCCTTGAAGCCGGGTTCGTCGAGCGCGAGCCAGTCGGCCAGCCGAGGGAATGCCAGGTCCGGCCGTTGATAAGGCGCGAGCAGGCGGGCTTCGGCGGCGAACCGATTCCACGGGCACGCGGCGAGGCAGTCGTCGCAGCCAAAGACGCGGTGGCCCACGAGGGGCCGGAGTTCCTCCGGGATGGAGCCCTTCAACTCGATGGTGAGGTAGGAAATGCAACGGCGGGCATCGAGGGTGAAGGGGGCGGGAAGCGCACCCGTGGGGCAGGCCTCCATGCAACGGGTGCAACGGCCGCAACGATTGCGCTCGGGCGGGTCGGGCGGCAGGTCGGCTTGGGTGAGGATTTCGCCAATCAGGAACCAGTTGCCCAGGGCTCGCGAAACCAAGCCCGTGTGCTTCCCGACAAATCCCAGCCCCGCGCGTTGCGCGAGGTCCCGCTCGAGGATGGGGCCCGTGTCCACGTACCACAGCGAGCGGGAACCGGGACGGGCCTCGCGGTCGAGCCACGCCGCGAGCTCGGCCAGGTGCGGCCCGATCAGGTCGTGGTAATCATGACCACGGGCATAACGAGCGACCACGCCAACTCCAGGGGTGGTGGGTTGAACGGGGCCCGGGTCGTAGGCGGCCACGACCATCACGATCGAACGTGCGCCCGGCAGCACGAGGCTGGGGTCGCAACGTTTCTGGGCGTTGCGTGCGAGCCATGCCATCTCGCCGTGGCGTCCCTCGGCCAAGGCCTCGACGAGGTACGGCGCGGACGTGGGGGGCTCGGCGGACGTGATGCGACATGCGTGGAAGCCAAGACGACTCGCCTCGGCCCTGAGGCCCTCGGCCAGCGAACGGTCAGGCCCGGGCGGCTCCATGACGGAAGGCGTTGGCGATGTGGCGAGCCGTCTCGACCGGCGAGCGAAAATCGACGCCGACGATCAGGTCGGCTTCCCGGTAGGCCGCGGTGCGACGGGCGAGCAGGTCGCGGATGCTTTCCAAGGGGTTCTCCGTTTGGAGCAAGGGCCGGTGGTGCTGGGTTCGCACCCGCGCGTAGATGGTTTCGGGCGAGGCCCAAAGGCAAACCACGAAGGCGTGGCGGTGAAGGGACGCGAGGTTGGCGGGATTGACGGGCAGGCCGCCCCCGGTGGCGATGACCTTGCCCTCGGAGGCCTCGAGCTCGGCGCAGAGGCTGGATTCGAGCCCACGGAAGAAGGGCTCGCCCTCGTGGGCGAAGATGTCGGCGATGCGGCGACCTTGCCGTTGCTCGATGACCTTGTCGGTGTCGAGGAAGTCGAACCCGAGGATCCCGGCAAGAATGGCGCCCACGGTGGTCTTGCCAGCACCCATGAAGCCGATGAGCGCCACGTTCCGATGGGCGGGAGCGGCGGATTCGGCTCCGGTTGCCGGCGCGGGGCGGGGTGATTCCACCGTTGTCATGTCACGTGGCTGGGACGAAGCGCTGAAGGACGAGGGCCGCGGCGAACAACGCGAGGAAGGCGGCGTTGTGGGTGGCGCTGGCGCCGGCCGCCAAGAGGTCCACCAAGCAGATCCCCGCCAGCAGTCCGGAAACGGCCCGGCCAAGGTTTCGGTGCTCGCGTGCGAAGACATGCAGGAGGCACTTGATGCCCCATGAGACGACGATGGCCGACCAAAGCAGGCCCTCGATGCGGTGGGCCCCGTCCCGGACGATGATGGCGAGGACGATGGGAAGCGCGAGGGCCGCAAGGGGCCATGCATCCATGGTGCCCTTCAAGGACTCTCGGCGGGCGACGTAGGACAGGCCCATGATCCAGCCCGCGAGCACCAGCGCCGCCCAGAGGACGATGCCGGTCACGCCTTGGGCACCCGTGGAGGAAGCCGCCAGCAACAGGAAGACGCGACACGACGCCATGATGACCGGCGAGAAGGCCACGGCCTTGTGGACGGCATCGTAGAGGATGATCGAGCCCAGCAGCAGGACGCCGAGAAGGGCCGTGGACCATCCCATGCAGGCCATGGCCGCGCTGCCCGCCAGCAGCAACGCGCCGCCCACCTGCCACACCAGCGCCTCCCGGATGGCCCCCGACGGGATGGGGCGCTCGCGTCGATGCTGACGGTCAAAGTCCGTGTCGAAGGCGTCGTTGAGGTACATGCCCCCGATGTACATCGCGCTCGAAGCGAGGGAGAAGACGACCAGTCGAGCCACGGAGCCGCCGCCGCCGAGGAGCCAACCGCACAACGCGTTGCTCCAGACGGTGGGAAGGTTTGAGACGCGCCCCAGGACGAGCAGCGTCCGCCATGTGGGCCTCGTGGATGGCTCCATTCGGGCCGGAGGCTCCGGCTTTTGCCGCGTGGATTCAAGCCATCGAGCGGAGCCGTGGCGTGAGCCCTCGGCCACGAGCGTCGTCGGTCTCGTGGATGCGGGCCGGATACAGGCTTGAGCCCGGGGGATGACTTCGGGACACACTGTGGGCCTGATGGAACGAACGTTGATACTCTGCAAGCCGGACTGCATGGAGAAGAACCTCGCCGGCGAAGTGCTGCGTCGTCTGGAGGCGGCGGGACTCCGGTTGTCGGCGGCCAAGATGTTGCGCTTGGACGCGAAGCTCCTGGCGGAGCACTACGCGCATCTCACGGATCGTCCGTTCTTCCCGGAGATCGTCGAGTTCATGAGTTCGCGGCCCGTCCTCGCCTTGATTCTCCGGGGCCCCGGCGCGGTGGCCAAGGTCCGTGAATTGCTGGGGCCGACGGACTCGCGCAAGGCTCCCGCTGGCACGCTCCGGGGCGACCTTGGCACCAACAGCATGCTCAACATCGCCCATGCCTCGGACTCGCCGGAAAACGCCGAGATCGAGGTCCGGCGATTCTTCCGCTCCGAGGAAATCCCGGCCTGACCAAGGCCCATCATCCCGGAACGGCCATGAACCTACCCCCGCTCAGGACACGCCGGCGCATCGAGGGCATCTCGGCGGTTCTGCTCCCGTTCCGGGAGGATGGGACGGTGGATTTCGGTTCGTACGGGGCCTTGCTGGAGCGGACGTGGGCGGCGGGGCTAACCCCGGCCGTCAACATGGACACCGGCTACGCCAACCTCCTGCGTCCGGAGGAACGACGGGAGATCCTGGGGTTGGTGGGAAGCGCGGCACGAGGCCGGCCCTTCGTGGCGGGTGCCTACATCGAGGGCCAGGACGGGGAACCGTCCACCCTCTATCGACGCGAGTGCAGCGCCATCGCCTGCCATGGGGGCACGCCCATCCTCTTCCCGGCGTCCGCCACCGGCGATTGGCCCGGCCATGCGTTGGTGGGGTTGTTTCGGTCCGTGGCGTCCGAGGTGGATGAGTTCCTGGGCTTCGAGCTTGGGCGGATGTTCGTGCCGTTCGGGCGGATCTGGGACTTGGAGACGTTTCGTGCGTTGCTGTCGATCCCGCAGCTCAAGGGCGCCAAGCACAGCTCGTTGTCGCGCGGCCTTGAGTGGGAACGCCTCGCGGTGCGCGACGCGGAGCGCCCGGGCTTCAAGGTGTACACGGGCAACGACCTCGCGATCGACATGGTCCAGTGGGGCAGCGACTACCTGCTCGGGTTGTCGGCGTTCCACCCGGAGGCCTTCGCGGCGCGGGACCGGATGTGGGCCGCCGGCGACGCCCGGTTTTTCGAGCTGAACGACTGGTTGCAGTACCTCGGCATGTTGGCGTTTCGCGCACCCGTGCCCGCCTACAAGCATTCCTGCGCCCAGTTCCTCCACCTGCGCGGGCTCGTGCCATCGCCGGAACCCCATGTGCGCAACCCGCGGCGGCCCGACACCGACCTGGCCCTGCTGGAGCCGATCCTGCGGCGCCTCGACGAGTTGGTGGCGGGGGCGTCCGTCCAGGAATGATCGCCCGCCGCGCGTCGCAACCACCCTTGGCAAGACCTCCCGAATCCCCTTCTCCATCCATGCCTGCCCCACGACCCAAGACGGAAGCACCTGCCACGACCCCGCCGCCTTCCTCCACGCCACGCCGTGTGGGCATCGTTTCGCTCGGATGCGCCAAGAACCTCGTGGACGCGGAAATCATGCTGGGCTCCCTCCTGAAGCATGGCATCGAGGTGACCAACGACCCGGCGGAGGCCGACGCCTTGATCGTGAACACGTGCTCGTTCATCGACGCCGCCCAGGAGGAATCCGTGGATGCCATCCTGGAATCAGCGGCCGAGCGCGATGCACGCAATCCCGCGCAGGCGGTGATCGTCTCGGGGTGCATGCCCCAACGATTCCGGGAGGAGCTTCCCAAGCTCTTGCCCGAGGTGGACGCCTTCATGGGCATCGACCAGGTCGCGCAGGTGGGGGACATCGTGGGGCAGGCGATTGCGTCCCGCGCGGGCAAGATGGGCTCCCCGACGCCGGCGAAGGGGCGCGCGCGCGCCGTGAAGGGCCAGGTGGCAGCCATGGAGACGGCGGCCGGCGCGGCGGATGACGCCTCGGCGTCGTTGCGCGGGACGGAGCGGCACAATCGAACGCGGACCGTGGTGACTCCGCCGAAGGGCCCGCTGGTGGAGGTGGCTGTTCGCCCGAGCTACATCCCGCAGCATGACACGCCGCGGTTCCGGCTGACGCCACGTCACTTCGCCTACGTGAAGATCGCCGAGGGCTGCAACCATCCGTGCAGCTTCTGCACGATCCCCCGGATGCGTGGCTCGCATCGGTCGCGTGCCCAGTCCGACGTGGTGTCGGAGGTGCGGCGGTTGGTGTCGGAGGGCGTGCGGGAGATCAACCTGATCTCGCAGGACTCGACGTATTACGGCCTGGATCTTCGCGAGGGGCACAGCCGGGCGATCGCCTCGCCGGAGCGATTCAAGGCGGCGACGCAGGCCCTGCCGGCGGATGCCACGACGTTGTGCACGCTGCTGCGCGAGCTGGACGCGATCCCCGGGGATTTCTGGGTTCGCCTGCTCTACACGCATCCGGCGCATTGGACGGACGAGTTGATCGCGACGATCGCGTCGTGCCGGAAGGTGGCGCGGTACGTGGACATGCCGTTGCAACACATCGAGGACACGATGTTGCAGCGGATGCGGCGGGAGACGACCGGCGGGTACATCCGGGAGTTGGTGGGGAGGATTCGCGCCGGGATACCGGGCATCGCGTTGCGAACCACGTTCATCGTGGGGTTCCCTGGGGAGACCGAGCAAAAGTTCAAGGTGTTGACGGACTTCATCCGCGAGGCGCGTTTCGAGCGATTGGGGGTCTTCGCCTATTCGCAGGAGGAGGGGACCGTGGCGGGGCGGATGGAGGCGCAGGTGCCCTTGAAGTCCCGGCAGCGTCGCCGCGAGCGGGCGATGGCGGCCCAGCACGAGGTGGCGGTCGAGGTGGCGCAGTCCTTCGTGGGACGGGAATTGAAGGTCCTGGTGGAGGGACAGGCTTCCGCCGAGGCCTTGAGGAAGGCCCGTGTGTTGTCGTGGGAGCATGGGCTGATCCGTGGCACGGACTCCGGCTTGGGGGAGTTGAAGGGGACGTATTGGGTGGCGCGCGGGGAGGCCGACGCGCCGGACATCGACGGGCGGGTGTACATCCGGGGGAAGGTGGCGCCGGGGGAGTTCGCCAGGGTTCGGGTGGTGGGGCACACGGACTACGACCTGGTGGCGGAGCCGTCCTAGGCCGGGCCTCCCGGACCTGAGCCGGAACGATTCAGTTGGATCGGTCGTGCTTGCTCGAGCTGCTCCCGCAAATCCTTCGTCCCTCGCTCGTTACGGGCCTCGAACTGGCCCGCGCCTCGCTCACTCCTCGGCTTGCGGAAGCATCTGCTTCGCAATCACTTCCCCCCCAACTGAATCGTTCCGGCTGAGGACCGAGCAATCTCCGCTTTCCCGAATTCCGGAATGTCGGCAGCGTTTTTATCAAGACGATGAACCTGCTGATCTTGGCTGCTGGCTACGCGACGCGCCTGTATCCCCTGACCTTGACCCAGCCAAAGCCGCTGTTGCCGGTGGCCGGAAAGCCCATGGTGGACCACGTGCTGGACAACATGGCCGGGCTGCCGGGCCTCAACCGGGTTCTGATCGTCACCAACAACAAGTTCGCCTCCCATTTCCAGCAGTGGGCAGATGCCTACCGCGCCAGCAAGGCCAAGCTGGAGTTCACGGTCATCAACGACGGTTCGACCAGCGACGCCGACAAGCTCGGGGCGATTGGCGACATCCAGTTTGTGATCGACCGCGAGAAGCTCGACGACGACTTGATCGTGGTCGCGGGCGACAACCTCTTCAGCCAGTCGTTGTCCGAGTTTGGCGCCTTTTGCAAGGGCCATGACGACGTGGTTCTCGGCGTCCACGACGTGGGAAGCATCGATCAGGCGAAAAAGTACGGCGTGGTGGACGTGGACGCCGACGGCCTGGTGACCAGCTTCGTTGAAAAGCCGGCCCAACCCGCGTCCACCCTGATCGGCATCGCCCTGTATTATTACCCCAAGCGCTACCTTGGCCTCGTCAGGCAGTACATCGCCGAGGGCAACAACCCGGACCAGCCAGGCCGGCTGATCCAATGGATCTATCCGCGCCAAACCGTCCGTTCATGGCGAATCCCGGGCATCTGGTACGACATCGGCTCCAAGGAAACGCTGGAGGAGGCGAACCGTCTGTTCGCCAAGCTTTGAGAGGAGTCCGCGGCGTTCTCGCAACCCTCCCACCGATGCGATCCGGTCAGGGCCGGATCCCCGGGAGAGGCTCACGTTCCCGGCATGAGTGGAGCGCCCACGTGGAGCCGGTGCTCCAGGCAATAGGCGGCGTTGGCCACGTACTTCAACGCCCAGTGCGAAAGCCCGGCCCGCTCCTCCGGCGTCAGGGCGCGGACAACCTTGGCGGGCGCGCCCAACACCATGGAGCCCGGTGGAATGCGGGTTCCGGGCGTCACCAAGGCGTGGGCACCCACCAGGCATTGCTCCCCAATGACGGCGCCATCGAGGATCGTCGCCCCCATCCCCACGAGGCACTCGTCGCCCACCACGCAGGCATGCACGTTCGCGGAGTGCCCCACCGTCACGCGCCGCCCCACGATGCAAGGGAAGTCGTCGGCAAGGTGCAGCACGGCGTTGTCCTGGATGTTGGATTCCGCCCCAACCTCGATGCGGTTGATGTCCCCGCGCAGGACGGCCCCGTACCAGACGCTGCTGCGGTCGCCCAACGTGACGTCGCCCAGCACCACGGCCGTGCGAGCCAGGTACACGCCGTCTCCAAGGCGAGGCGTCGCCCGAAGGTGTCGATCAAGCCGTGCGATGAGTGCGTCCATGGCGAGGAGCGTCCCGCGCCGGGGGCATCGAGGGCAAGGCGTTGCTCGGGCGGGACACGGGCCTTCCAACCCGGGGCCGGACGGCGGTAGCCTTTCGCCCATGATCTTGTGCGGGATATCGGACGAGGCGGGCAACGAGCTCGGGACGCAGGTGCGCGCCACGCAGGAGCTCGGTTGGCGTCACATCGAGATGCGGAACGTGACCGTGCCCGGCTTCGCCAAGGGCAACCTTCACGACATCCCCGACGCCGCGTTCGAGGTCGTCGCGGGAACCCTGTCCGATGCCGGGATCTCGGTGTATTGCCTCGCATCGACCATCGGCAACTGGGCCAAGCGCATCGAGGATCCCTTCGACATCACGTTGGCCGAGGTCGCCCGCTCGATCCCGCGCATGCAACGCCTCGGCACCCGGCTCGTCCGCATCATGAGCTACAAGGTCCGTGACGACGCCGACCAGATGGAGGCGGAGCGGTTCCGGCGGTTGCGCGAGGTCACGCAGCGCTTCCTCGACGCCGGCATCCAGCCGGTGCACGAAAACTGCATGAATTACGGCGGCATGAGCTGGGAGCATGCGCTGCGGTTGCTCGACAACGTCCCCGGTCTCAAGTGGGTCTTCGACACGGCGAACCCCGTCTTCAACGTGGACCGGTCAAAGCCCGAGCCGCGACCCCGCCAGGATCCGTGGGAATTCTGGACCCATGTGCGGGATGCATCGGTGCATATCCATGTGAAGGACGCCCGATGGGATACCGCAAGGAACGACGCCGACTACCTGTTCCCCGGCGACGGCGATGGCGCGGTGGAGCGCATCCTCTCGGACGCCTTCGCCCGCGGATATGACGCCGGCATCTCCATCGAACCCCACATGGTCGCCGTCTTCCACGATGCCAGCTCGGCGGCCCAGGACGACGCGCTGCGCGGGAACTTCGTGGAATACGGCCGCCGCCTCGGGCACCTCATCGCGAGGGTTCGTCGATGATGGCCCACGCCTCGCGCAACCCACGGTCCTTCGCCTCCTGAGATCCCATTCATCCTCGTTTGCCCTGACATGAAGCCCGTATCTCGTTCCGGCCGGTTTTCGTCCGGCCCAGCCGCCGATGTGGCGGCGTTCTCGGAGTCCATTTCCTTCGACCACCGCCTGTGGCAGCACGACATCCGCGGCTCGGTGGCCCATGCAACGATGCTGCATGAGGTGGGCATCCTGTCGTCGAAGGAGCTGAAGGACATCCGCAAGGGCCTCGAGGCGATCGGATCGGAGATCGCGGCGGGGATGTTCACGTGGAAGGCGGAGCTAGAGGACGTCCACATGAACATCGAAGCCGAGCTGACCCGGAGGGTGGCGGCCGGCGCGAAGCTGCACACGGCGCGTTCGCGCAATGACCAGGTCGCGTTGGACATCCGGCTATGGCTGCGGGATGAGATCGACGCCTTGTCGGGCGAGGTGCGTGGGTTGCAGGCCGCGTTGGTGGGCTTGGGGACGCGTCATGCGGACGTGGTGATCCCCGGCTACACGCACTTGCAGCGGGCGCAACCCGTGTGGCTGGCGCACCACCTCCTGGCCTACGCCGAGATGCTCGAACGCGACCTGGGACGGCTCGCCGACGCCCGCCGCAGGGCCAACGTGTGCCCCTTGGGATCAGGCGCCATCGCGGGGACGACGTTGCCCATCGACCGCGAGCGCGTGGCGGTGTTGCTGGGATTCTGCGATGCGAAGGGCAAGCCATGCGTGACGCAGAACTCGATGGACGGCGTCAGCGACCGCGACTTCCTCGTCGAGTTCGCGGCCGCCGCCGCCTTGCTGGCCGTGCACCTCAGCCGGCTCGCGGAGGACATCATCCTTTGGGTGGGCAGCGAGTTTGGGTTTGTGCGCATCGACGACGCCTACACCACCGGCTCGTCGTTGATGCCGCAAAAGAAGAACCCCGACGTGGCCGAGTTGGTCCGAGGCAAGACGGGTCGGGTCGTGGGAAACCTCATGTCGCTCCTGACGCTCCTGAAGGGGTTGCCGATGACGTACAACCGGGACTTGCAGGAGGACAAGGAGCGCGTCTTCGACACGGCCGACACGGTCCGCGCCTCCGTGCGGTTGATGGCGGCGATGCTGGAACACACCCACGCGGTGCCGGAGGCGTGCCGTGCTGCGGCTTCGGATCCCTTGCTGCTGGCGACCGACCTCGCGGATTACCTTGTTCGAAAGGGCATGCCATTCCGACAGGCGCACCACGTGGTGGGCGCGGTGGTGGGCTTGGCGGAGAAGTGGGGCAAGCGCCTCGACCAACTGACGGTGGAGGAGTTCCAGTCCGTGGACGCCACGTTTGGGCCGGATGTCCTCGGCATGCTCAACCTGGAAGCAGCCATGGCCCGGAGGGAAATCACCGGTGCCCCGGGCACGGGAGAGGTCCGGCGACAATTGACGACGTGGCGGCGACGGCTGGGATTGAAGGGACGCTGACCGGCGGCCCCAACGGCTCCAATCACGACGCGGGCTTCCCAGGGGCCCACAGCCCCTTCCGGGTTCGCCGGGGATGGGAGCCATGGATGGAATCCACGCGGCGCACGATGGCGTAAAGGTTTTGCCCGAGCCGATTCAGGGGCCACAGGCGATCGAGGACCGGGTTCAGCCTTTCAAGCCCTGTCATGCAGGCGGAAACGCCGGGCCATGTCCTCAGCCAAGCGACCGAAGGACTGGTCAACGTGGGCGCGACCTCATGAAAACCCAGGCGCTCGACCAGGAAGCCATGCCCCAGGAGCAGGTCCCGGAAACCGGAGCGCGTGTATCGCCGCGGATGTCCTTGGCCGCCCAAGACATCTTGCACCAGCTCGGTCACCGACCACTGGTTGGGCGCGAAGGTCAGGATCAACTGCCCGCCGTCGCGCAGGACACGATGCAGTTCCTTCAGGCTCTCGAAATGATTGCAGGCATGCTCGATGACGCCGCTGCCGATCACCGTGTCGAAGTAGCCATCCGGGTAGGGAAGCTCCCACGCATGAACCAGCCTTCGGAACACCAGCCCCGAGTCCTGGTGGAAGACCGGGGTGTTCACCGCGTAGGGATCGCACCCGTGCAGTTCCACCCCGGGGCCTAGAACCCGCCGAAGCACGCAGGAATCGAGCGAGTGGTAGCAGCCCCAATCGAGGATCCGGGGCCCTTCCACAAAGGGCAGGTACCGGAGGATGGCCCGCAGGTGCGCGCGCACCACGCCGAGGTTGTTGCTGTGCGCGGCGAGATGTGGGTCGCCCGTGGCCGCAACCTGCCGCCGATACAGGTCGGCAAGGTCCTGCAAGAGGGACGCAGCGGAGCGTGCCGGATCACCTTGGGCTCCTTCAGGGTTCATGAGGGCGTCCCCCTATCCTGCGGCCGACAACCGTGTCAAAGCTTTTGCCCGATAAACATCGTTCGGAAGCTTCAGCCGGAATGATTCAGTTGGGAGGGAAGTGATTGCGAAGCAGATGCTTGCGCAAGCCGAGGAGTGAGCGAGGCGCGGGCCGGTACGAGGCCCGTAACGAGCGAACGACGAAGGATTTGCGCAAGCAGATCGAGCCAGCACGACCGATCCAACTGCATCGTTCCGGCTAAGCCGGGACGATTCAGTTGGGAGGGAAGTGATTGCGAAGCAGATGCTTGCGCAAGCCGAGGAGTGAGCGAGGCGCGGGCCGGTACGAGG
>CAIRNV010000253.1 GCA_903880005.1 uncultured Verrucomicrobiota bacterium
CCCCCGTGAAGCCGAAGGCTCGGCCCGTGCCGTAGGCCGGGTGCCCGCACCCGGCGGAAACGTGGCAGAGCCGTCTTGGCTCTGGCTGGATCACGTCCAGCGGCAAGATGCCGCTGCCACCTTCCATGAAGGCCAAGTGAAAGTGGATCAGGGCTTCTGCCGGAAAACCATGGATGACACCGATGACACGGATAGGTCCAAGCCGGGGGGCTCATCCATGGCAAATGCGCCCAGGGCACACGATGCCCTTGAATCCGTGTGATCCGCGAACCGGCCCGCGCTTCGCTCACTCCTCGGATTGCGGCAGCATCTGCTTCCGCAATCACTCCCCCGCCAACTGTATCGTCCCTGCTACGAGGTGGGTGGGGTGCCTGAATCGTCCAGACCGGGGGAGGCAACCCTACGATGGTCAGGACGCGCCAAGCCGGCCAACCGGTCTCGAAGGACGTCCGAGCGCAGCACGTCGCGTTCCTCGGACGCCATCTTCTCCTGTTGGCTGAACAAGCACTGGAGGTGCGCAGGTTGGGTAACCAGGAACAGCTCGTTCACGAGCGGACGGGCATCGGCAGGAATCAGCCCGGCGTCCATCCCCAGCCAGAGGAGGCTTAGAAGGTTCAGGGTCTCCTTCGACGAGATCGTGTGGGCGTTGCACAGGATGCCATAGGCGCGCCCCACGTGGTTGAAGACCCATCGTGGCTTCTTGGCCAGGAGGGATTTCCGGGCGTTGTCCTCATGCTCGATGATCTGGAGGATCACCTTGTTGAGCTTCTCCACGATTTCCGGCTCGGATTCGCCCAGCGTCATCTGGTTCGACACCTGGAAGAGGTTGCCCAAGGCCTCGGTGCCCTCGCCGTACAGGCCCCGGACCGCAAGCCCGAGCTTGCCCACCGCCTGGATGATCTGTCCCACCTGCTCCGCCAAGACCAAGCCCGGCAGATGCAGCATGGCGCTCACGCGAATGCCCGTGCCGAGGTTGGTGGGGCATGCGGTGAGAAACCCATACGAACGGGAGTACGCCAGCTCCACCTTTTGCTGAAGGGCGGTGTCGATGGCATCGATGGCCGTCCACGCCTCCCCGAGCTGCAAGCCGACCCGGAGCGCCTGCATGCGAAGGTGATCCTCCTCGTTCACCATCACGCACAGGGATTCCTCGCGATTGAGGACGAACCCGCTTCCCACGCCCTTGGCCGCATGCTCCCGGCTCACCAGGTGCCGCTCCACCAACAATTGCTTGTCGAGCGCGGACAACTTCTCCATCGGCTCGGCGAGCCCGCCCGACAAGGGCGCCAAGCCCTGGATGATCGGCATGAGCTGCTCGTATGCCTTGACGCGGTCTCCCCGCTTGGCGTGCCCGGGAAAGGGAATGTGAGGGAGGTTGCGAGCCAGGCGCACCCGGCTTGAAAGCACCACGCGGTCCCGCGGCCCGCTCCGGTGGCTCACCTCGGAAACCGGCGCCAGTTGTTCGAGCAGCTTCATGCCTCGGTTCCCTTGGAGGACAACGTCGTCTTCGCCGCCGCGCGGGCTGCGCGAAGAATGTCCCGAAGCTCGGCGGCCTTCTCGAAGTCCTCGCGCGCCACCGCCGCCACCAATTCCGACGACAACCGCTCGATGTCGGCCTCCGGCCCATCCGTCGGCTCCACCGCCTTCGCCGACGCCGTCCCGGCCGAAACCCCGACGGCATCCTTGGATGCGGGCATGCCCAAGCCGGGAACCTTGCCGGTGTGGCGGATGCCCTTGTGCATGCCCTTGAGCATCGCATCCAAGACCTCGCCGAAGGCCTCGTAACAATCCGAGCAACCCAGCCTGCCCGTCTTCTTGAATTCCGCGTGCCCCAGGCCGCACCGCGGGCACTTCACCTCCGCGGCCGCCGCCGGACGCGGCACCGGCTCCTTCGCCGGTTCCTCGCCCGCGCCGGCCTTGAAGATGTCGGCCAGCGAAAAGCCCATGGGGTCCGACACGCCCTTCTGCTTCGCGCATGCCTCGCACAGGTCGAGGCTCCGCACGTCGTCATCGACGATCTGCGTCAAGTGCACGGTGGCCTCGCGCTGCTTGCAAACATGGCACTCCATAACTGGTTGAAACTACCCCAACACCCAAGAATTCCAAACCGACGCCCCAAATCGCGGACCTCGCTCACCCCCGGCGAGGATCACCTGCCCTTTCCTCGCCGGGACGATTCATTTGGATCGGTCGTGCTTGCTCGATCTGGTTCCGCAATCACGTCGCTCCGAACTGAATCGTTAAGGCTTTGCAACCGCAGGAATCACAAGCGCCAGGCAATCCCCAAGGGGGAACGGCCCTGGCTAGGCGAAGATGATCTCCCCATCCACCTTCGTCCTCTCCCGGAAGGCCTCCAGCAGTCGCGCCGTGACCGGCCCGGGCCGCCCATCACCAATCACGCGACCGTCCACCTTCACCACCGGCACCATCTCCGCCGCCGTGCCCGTGAGGAACATCTCGTCCGCGATGTACACGTCGTATCGGGTCAGGTTCGGCTCCGCCACCGGGATGCCCATCTCCCGCGCGCAATCCATCACCGTGCCCCGCGTGATCCCGTACAGGGCTCCCGCGCTCAACGGCGGCGTCACCAAGCGGCCCTTGTGGACCAGGAAGACATTGTCCCCCGTGCACTCCGCGACGAAACCCTCGCTGTTCAGCAGGATGGCCTCCTCCACGTTCGCGTTGTTCGCCTCGATGCGCGCGAGGATGTTGTTCAGGTAATTCAACGACTTGATGGCCGGGTTCACCGAGTTCACCAGGTTCCGCGTCGTTGGCACCGTCACGATCGTCAGGCCTTCCTGGTAGTACTTCTCCGGGTACAACTGGATGGTCGCCGCGATGATGATCACGGACGGACGCGGGCAACGCCTCGGGTCCAGCCCCAGCGTCCCCTTGCCGCGGGTCACGATCAGCCGGATGTAGCCGTCCCGCAGTCCGTTGGCGCGGCAGGTCTCCACGCAGGCCCGCATCATCTCCTCCTGGGTCATGGGGATCTCCAGAAGGATCGCCTTGGCGGACCAGTACAACCTTTCGATGTGCTCCTTCAGCCGGAACACGCGGTTGTGGTACATCCGGATGCCCTCGAACACGCCGTCGCCATACAGGAGACCGTGATCGAAGACGCTCACCTTCGCCTCGGATTCCTCCACCAGTTGACCGTCGATCCAGACCTTCATGCCGTTGTTGAGGCCGGACGGTACGGGAGACCCGCAAACCGAAGCAACCACCCTGTTCCCGCCATCCCACCCGCGCGCCTTCGCCGCCCGGCTACTTCCGGCCCAGCCGAAACCAACCGGCCTCCTCCGTCGCCACGACGTGCACCTCGTCCCATGGCGCCGCCCCACGACGTGGAAATCCCGGAAGGCTCTCCCAGGGCCCCGCCCAGGTGGACGCACGTTGCACGTCCACCTCGCCCAAAGGGCAAGGCCAACGCAATCGTACGGTCGTCGATCCCGCCCGCTCCACGCTCATGCGAAGGACGGGCTCGGAAGGCAGCCTCGGGCTCGCGCCCGACGCCCATTCGGTGAGGTTCGGAAACCCGTCTTGATCCGGGTCGCCCCCGGGGCCGTTGTCGCCGAGGGAATCCTCCGAGGACAATCCAAACGCACGCTCCCATGCGTCCGGCAAGCCGTCGCCGTCCTCGTCGCCCACGCCCCCCGCAGGCAGCCAAACACGCACGGCCTCGACGCGTGCGGGGCCATGGCCTTCCGTGCTCCCTCGCGCCCCGATCCAGCCGGGATCCATGAAGCGCGTCTGCCGAATGGCGTCGGGCGGTCCCGCCGCGACGACCGCCACCTGCACCCATGCGCCCGGCCTCGCGCCCGGCACGTCCCGCAGTGGAATCGAGACCTCGACGAAATCCGCGTTTTGCTCCGGGTGGTAGGCGTTGTCCTGGGGGGAACGGTGAAACTGCTGCAAGCGCGCTCCCGCCACCGAGGGCAGTCCCGGCATCAGGCGAAACACGCCCTGCCCCAATCCCGCCGCATGGCCGGGCCGACGAAACCCCCTTTGGACGCCATCGCATTGCTCGTCGCCCGCGACGATCGCGATCGATGGCGCGAAGCCGTCGAAGGAGAGGTTCTCCATGCCATCGAGCGCATCCACCCCCTCGCCGAGTGGGTCGGGAATGCCGTTGCCCAAGCCAGCCAACGTGGCCACGCCCGGGGCCGACGGCACGCCGATGAACACGCAGGCATCATGATCTGGCGGCAGGATCACACGTTCCAGGCCCACGTGCAGGTGTGTGGCATCCACCATGACGCGCAATCGCCCAAGGTTCGCCTTCTGGCCCGTCAGGGACGGCACGGGCTGCGCGGGCGACATGTCGAAGGTCTGCCCCGTCACGTTGCCATCGCCGTTGTTGGGGGCCGCCTCCTCCACCAAGGGCGTGCCCCACGCGGCCTTGGCATCCCCAACGAAGGGCAGTCGCCGGACGCCAAAGCCGTCCAACTCGGACCCATCCGGAAGGATGGCGCGCACGTCGGCCTCGGCCTCGTCGAACGTGAGGCGCAAGTGATGGTGCGTGATGGCAAACTGGGCCGAGTCCGGCACAAAGCCGCGAAGCCAGTAGAGATGCGTGCCCCCGCCTCCGGAGACCACCGCGTTCAACCCGTCCCGGGGCAGGAACCGCTCGAACACATGGTCGTGGCCCGAGAGGTAGAATTGCACGCCATGGCGGCGGGCGATGGGCACCAGCACCTCCGCGACCTCCTCCCAGTCGGGCCTGCCGTTCGCATTGTAGTCCGTGAACCGATGGCCTCCGGAGGTGGCAATGGGATGGTGCGCGAGGAGCACCTTCCAAGGCTGGGTTGTGGCGGCCAGGTCCGCCTCCAGCCATCGCGCCTGGGGCGATCCGTTCGTCAGGGCGTACTGGCTCAGGATCGGCTGGAACAACACGCACACATGCACCGGGCCGGCATCAAAGGAGTAGTACGCCTCCGGGAAGGTCCCGGTCGCCCGGTGCTCCTCCGCCGACGTGTCGTTCACGGGCGGTCGCATCAAGGACCTCATGGGCTCGATCCCGTGGTAGAGGTCATGGTTTCCCCATCCCAGCATGAAGGGGACCCGCGCCATCTGACGCCGGTACACCGAAAGGAAACGCGTGTCCGCCATCCCGGACGAGAACCCGGGGTACACCACGTCGCCCCCATGCAGGACCACGTCGGCGTCCTCCCTAGCCAACGCTTTTGCCACGGCAAACTGCCCGGGCGTGCCCGCCCCTGAATCCGACAGCATCAGCAACCTCGTCCTTCCCCGGGCGGGCAACGCGCGGAAGGTGTTCGAGGCGATCACGACGGGCGGACGTCCCGGATGAAGCGCCGTGACCACGTACCGGTGGAGCGCCCCTGGCTGGAGGTTGCGCAACACCGGGGACGGGGTCTCGGCCACGGGAAGCTCCACGGCTTGCAGGGGCTCGCCTTCCACCCCGTGCTCCAACCGCGTGGGCACCAGGTCCGCCATGCGCCACACCAGCGCCATCGCGTTGCCTCCAGCCACTTGCAGGTACGGCTCACGCAACAGGTCGGACACCAGCTCCGGCACCAGCACCGGCCGCTCGAAGTCGGAGTCGGAGTGAACTTGAAACGCCAGCACGTTCGTCCCGACCTCCAGCCACTCATGCCCCGGCCCCAGTCGAATCTCCTCCGCCGTCCCGCTCCATCGGGCGGCCGGCATGGTGTCGAAGGGCACGGCGGTGCCGGGTGCGCCGGGCAGGCCGCGCCGCGCGATCTCCCGGCCGTTCAGGTACGCCACGAACCCATCCCGCCAGTCCACCCGCAGGACCAACGCGCCCGGGCCGGGCGGACGCGTCACCACGAAGGACTTGCGAAGCAAGACCGTCCGCCAATCCCCCGGTGCCTGGCCGAAGGCCGTCTGCTCCCCGTAGCTCGACGTGCCAAACCCCGAGGGCGCCAACGCCCAGGAGGAGTCGTCGAAGCCGGGCGACGCCCACGCGAGGCCTTGGGCGACGGCCGGCGCGTTCGTCAGGCGCCACGCGTCGCCAACGCCCACCCACACGGCACCGAGAACTCCGTTGGCACCCGGGAGCAACAGGACAAGCCAAAGCCAGAGAAGGCGGGCCATGGATGGCACCCTATCGACATCGCCCCCCGCTTCAAGCGGCCTTCCCGTGCCTTCGGGGCCTCCCGCCGTGGCAGCACCGCCCTCCTTCCCGGCTTGGAACCCAACGCCGTCCCCTCATCCTCCGCGCGTGCCATCACCCTTGCCATCCGGGACCTCGGTCCACCTCCGAGGCGTCGGGCCGTCACCCCGAGACATCGCGACCTTCGCGCGCGTCCAACACGATCTCGCGCCGCGCGACGACGTCGCCGTCCTGCCCCTCCTCGCGGAGGTGGAGAAGGTCTTGTCCGAGGCCAACCCATTCTGGCGACGGGCCAGCCGCCAGCTCTGGATGGCCGAGCACGACGGCCGGGCCATCGGGCGCATCGCGGCGATCCTCGACCCCGAGCACGAGCGCCAACACGGCGAGCGTTGCGCCTACTTTGGCTTCTTCGAGTGCGTGGACGACGAGCCCTTGGCGCGCCGTCTCCTCGACGCGGCCTCGGCCTGGGCGCGGGATCGCGGGGCCGTGCGCATGCGGGGGCCGCTCAACCCCAACATCAACGAGGAATGCGGCCTACTCGTGGATGGGTTCCATCTGCCGAACGCCGTCATGATGCCGCACAACCCGCCGTGGTACCCGCGGCTCATCGAGTCGGCTGGGTTCGCCAAGGCCAAGGATCTCGTCGGCTTTGACATCCAGGTCGCCGACGGGCCGGCCGACCGCTTGTCGCGCATTCGCGACGTCGTCCGCCGCCGTTTCCCCGGGCTGCTCCTGAAGCCCGTCACGCGCCGCAACCTCCGCCCGCTGCTTCCGGCGTTGACGCACGTTTACAACGCCGCATGGGAACGGAACTGGTCCGCCGTGCCGATGTCCCCCGAGGAGATCACCTTCCTGGCCGAGCGCCTGGAACCCTTGCTGGTCGATGGACTGGTGTGGATCGCGGAGGCCAACGGGGAGCCGGCGGGCCTCCTGCTGATGGTGCCCGACATCAACCCGGCCCTGCGCCCCTTGCGCGGGCGCCTGGCGTCGCCGGCGATCCTCCAGGCCCTGCCCACCCTCCTGGGATGGCGACGCCCCGGGCGCTTTCGCCTGATCGCCCTGGGGGTCACGCCGCCGCACCGACGACGTGGGCTGGAAGGCTGGATGTTCGCGGAGGGCCTCGCCGCCGCCCAGCGCCACGGGTTCGTGGAGTGCGAGGCCTCATGGGTCTTGGAGGACAACCTCCCCGTGCACCAACTCGCCGCCCAGTTCCGCGGCCGCATCACCCGCAGGTACCGCCTCTACGACCGGTTGTTGTGACCGGTTGCCCCGGGCTTGGCCGTGACGATTCAGTTGGGAGGGAAGTGGTTGCGCCGCAGATTCTTTCGCAAGACGAGGAGTGAGCGAGGCGCCGGCCGGTACCAGGCCCGTAACGAGCGAAGGACGAAGCTCTTGCGAAAGAAAATCAAGCAAGCACTTCCCTCCCAACTGAATCGTTCCGGCCTCGTGTCGTGTCTCACAAATGGCTGGTGTTTCGCCGCGAGGGATTTTCGTGTCCAACGAGGCGCGAGCGACGAGCAGACCCGCAGAGGTCTGTGAGG
>CAIRNV010000254.1 GCA_903880005.1 uncultured Verrucomicrobiota bacterium
GAGCCGCCCGCAGAGGTGCGGAGACGCAGAGGCTCTTGGCTCATGTCTCCGCGTCTCAGCGTCTCGGCGGGAGAATCCCCTCCAGCCCATGCCCCGCAGCGGGCGATGCCATGGGAACGTTCGTAGGAACGTCTCCAAGCGCATGAGACAGAGCCGCCCGCAGAGGCGCGGAGACGCAGAGGCTCTTGGCTCATGTCTCCGCGTCTCTGCGTCTCAGCGGGGGATTCTCCTCCAGCCGGTTGATCCTAAAAACGGCAGTTGTAGGCCGGGGGCCCTCACCCACCGGAAACGTGGCAGAGCCGTCTCGGCTCTGGCTGGATCGCGTCCAGCGGCAGGATGCCGCTGCCACTCTGCCCCCCGGCACGCAGAGGAGCGGCATCCTTGCCGCCGCGTGAGGGCACGCGGCCTACATGGGTCGAGGGTTTGGCTGATCCCCACCCGTACGGCCGTTTTTAGGCTCAGCGTCTCTGCGTCTCTGCGGGGGATTCTCCTCCAGCCGGTTGATGCAGCCGGTGATGAATCCATGGCGAATGCCCGAAAGGCCACACGGCCCGCAGGAATCCGTGTGGTCCGCGTGCCCCGTGGGTCTTGCCTCCTCCTCGGCTTCGCACCGTTTTTCGGTCCCGCTCCCTGATGCGCCGGCAAGGATCCCACATCTCCATGCGCCGGCGGGCATCGTGGCAGCGGCACCCTTCCGCTGACCCATGCTGGGCAAGCGGCTGGAAGCCGCTTCCACTTTCACTGGCAACAGCATCCCGCCGCTGTACCGGACCCGGCCCGTGCCCTGGCCTACGCTGCGTCCCCTGCCCCGCGCCGAGACCGTGCGTGACGAATCCAAAGGAACAGCACGGGCGTGACCACAAGGATGTGAAGCAAGCTGGAGACCGTCCCGCCGATCACGGGGACGGCTATGGGCTTCATCACCTCGGCCCCGGGACGATGGCTCCACAGGATGGGCAGCAGGCTCGCCACGGTCGTCGCCACGGTCATGACCTTCGGCCGCAAACGCAGGCGCGCCCCTGCGATGACCGCCTCCAGCAACTCAGTTCGGGTCAGTTCCCGCCCCAGCTCGGCGCGGCGGCGTTCCACGGCCTCCTCCAAGTACACGACCATCACCACGCCGGTCTGGATGGCGACGCCGAACAGCGCGATGTAGCCGATCCACACCGCGACGCTGAAGGGGTGCCCATACAAGGCCTGCATGAAGACCGACCCGCTCAGCGCAAACGGCACGGCCAGGATGACGTGAGCCGCCTCCACGGCGTCCCGATACGCGAGGTACAGGACCAGGAAGATCACCAGCAACGACGCCGGCACCACCATCCGCAGCGTGCGCGCCGCGCGCAGCAGGTTCTCGAACTCGCCGCTATAACCGAGCGTCACCCCCGCCGGGAGGCGCGGCTTCAACTCCTTCTCCATCCGAGCCCGAACCTCGTCCACGAAGGAGCCCAGGTCCCGCCCTCGGACGTTCGCCTGCACGTACACCCGCAACCGCCCATTCTCCGAGGCAACCTCGCCTGGCCCCACCACACGCCGGATGCGCGCCACCTGCCCCAGCGGGACGCTCCGGCCCTCCATGCCCAGCACCGGCAACGCGGCGAAGCGCTCGATGTCATCGCGGGCGTCGCGACGGAAGCGTACCTGGATGGGAACCCGCTGGCGGCCGTCGATCACCGTGCCCGCGCGCGCCCCTCCAATGCCGGCCTCGACCACCTCCATGACGTCTCGGGCGGAGACGCCATAACGGGCGGCCATGGGGCGGTCGATCTCGACCTGGAGATACGGCTTGCCCTGCGTGCGACTGGGCGCCACGCCGATCGCGCCGGGGACCTCGCGAAGGATGCGCTCGGCCTCGAACGCCCACCGTTGGAGCACGTCGAGGTCGTCGCCCAGCAGCTTCACCCCCAATTGCGCGCGGATGCCCGTGGAGATCATCAGGACGCGGTTCTCGATGGGCTGGAGGAACCCGGGCGCATAGCCGGGCACGTCCGAGAGCTTTTCCTGAAGCTCGGCGACGAGGGCGTCCGGCGTCAGGTCCGCCCGCCACTCGGAGCGCGGGCGCAACGTGATCGTCGTCTCGATCATCTCGATGGGCGCCGGGTCGGTGGGCGTCTCGGCGCGGCCGAGCTTCCCGGCGGCGCTGATCACCTCGGGGACGCTGCGGATCACGCGGTCCTGCCATGCCATGATGCGCTGGATCTCCGGCAGCGACAGCGTGGGAACCAGCACCGGCATGAACAACAGCGAGCCCTCGTCCAAGGGCGGCATGAACTCGCGCCCGAATCCGCCCAGTCGCGCGGCCAAGCCCGGATGCCCCGCCTTCTCAAGGCGCGCCAGCCAGGCGCGCGGAAGGCCAAACGCGGTCACCACCGCCGCGCCGAGGATGATGGCCGCGAGCCCCACGACGGTGAGGGGCCGCGCCAACGCCCAGCGCAGCACCGGGTCATATCCGCGCAGGAGCCACCGCATCACGCGGTTGTCCTCCTCCCGATGAAACGGCCCGCGCACCAGCAAGGAGCAGAGCACCGGCACCACGGTGACCGCCAGCAACGTCGCGGCCACGCACGCGAACGTCTTCGTGTACGCCAGCGGATGGAACAGCTTCCCCTCGCCCCCTTGCAGCGCGAACACCGGCAGGAACGCGAGGATGATGATGGCCATGGCGAACACGATGGGGCGTCCCACCTGCGCGGCGGCGTCCCGGGTGCAGGCCATCGTCTCGGCCGACGTCAGCCTCCGGCCCAGCTTGCCCTCCGCCTCCTCGCAATGCCGGATCACGTTCTCCGTCATCACGATCCCGGCGTCCACGAGCACGCCGATCGCAATCGCAATGCCCGCGAGTGACATGATGTTGGACGAGATGCCGAAGCCCTGCATGAGCAGGAACGACACGAGGATGCTGGCCGGCAAGGGGATCGTGACGATCAGGATGGAGCGGAAGTGGAACAGGAAGACCACGTGCGCCAGCGTCACCAGCAACACCTCCTCCACCAACGCGTCGCGCAGGGTCGCGATGGTCCGGGCGATCAAGTCCGAGCGATCATAGAACGGCCGAACCTCAACCCCCGGCGGCAGGCTGCCCCGGATGTCCGCCAGGCGCTCCTTCACGCGCTCGATGACCGCCATCGCGTTCTCCCCGGTGCGCATCACCACCACTCCGCCCACCACCTCCCGGCCGTCCACGTCCAGCGCGCCCCGCCGAAACTCCCCGCTCACCTCCACGTGCCCGATGTCGCGGATGCGCACCGGCGCGCCGTTGGTCTCGGCGACGGCGATTTCCTCGATGTCCGCGGGCGTCTGCACGAGCCCCACGCCGCGCACGACGAACTCCATGCCGTTTTCCTCGACCGTCTTCCCGCCCACGTTGAGGTGATTCGCCGAGATCGCCTCCAGCACCCGCGACAACGGAAGTCCCAGCGCACGCAGCCGCAGCGGGTCCACCTCGACCGAGTACTGCCGCACAAAGCCGCCGATCGACGCCACCTCGGCCACCCCCGGCACGGACTGAAGCTGATAACGCAGGAAGAAGTCCTGCCACGCCCGCAGGCTCCCCAGGTCCGTCGCCGCGTCCGCACGGCCGGGCTCGACGTGGAGGTAATACTGGTACACCCAGCCCAGGCCCGTGGCGTCGGGCCCCAGCAACGGCGTGACGCCGGACGGCAATTGCGAGGCCAGCAATCCAAGACGTTCCAGCACCCGTTGCCTCGCCTCCAGCGAGGGCACCGCGTCGTCGAACACGACGGTCACGAGCGAGAAGCCAAACATCGAGGTCGCGCGAATGGCCTTCACGCCGCGCAACCCTTGCAGGTTCACGCTCAGGGGATACGTCACCTGGTCCTCGACCTCGCGCGGGCTGCGCCCCATCCAGTCCGCGTACACCACCACCTGGTTCTCCGACAAATCCGGGATCGCATCGACGGGCGTGTTGCGCAGCGCGCGCACGCCCCATGCACCGACCAGCAGGGCCGCGCACAAGACGAGGAACCGGTTGCGGAGGGAGGTCTCGATGAGTCGTTGGATCATGGGAGGAGGGTCCCGCAGTCGAGCATGTCCTTGCCAAACCAAGGGTTTCGCACCGGCACCTGCCATTGCCACCACGTCGCCGTCGCCGGCGCGCCCGGGAAGGACTTGGATGTCATCGGGCACTTGATCAGACGCAGCCCATCGAAGCCGCGCGTGCCACGCAGGGCCTTCGCCGTGGCAAGCCACGGCGTGGTCCATTGATGGAAGGCGCGTCGGGCGGCGGCGAGGTCGGGAGCGGTGGCGACCTTGCTGGGAAAGAGTTCCGTGGGCGGCGCGTGGACGCCCAGCTTGCCAAGGGCCTCGGCGGCGCCTTGGATGGCGGGCACGGCTTGGTTGAACGCAGCCAGGTCGTCGGACGCGAGTGCCTCGGAAGCCGTGGCCGTGGCCTTGAGGAAGTCGGTCAGGGCACGGCGCGCATCATCGGTTTCGGGTCCCCATGCACGGTGTTCCACGGAGGAAGCGGCGGCGTTCGCAACCGCGTCGCCCCCGGCCGGGGCATCGCCGGCGCCAGAGGCCAACCCGTCCTGGAGTTGCGACTGGGCGTCGAGAAGCAATCCGCCTTGAACCACCACCACCTCGTTTTCAGCAAGGCCCTCCAGGACCTCGAAGGCGTCGTCCCCCACGCGACCCAGCCGCAGCCGACGCGCCTGGTACTGGCCCGGGGCCAACTCAACGAACGCGAACGGCGCCCCACCCGGGTTGAGCACGGCCGGTCGCGGCACCACCAGCACCGGCGGTGCCTCGACACGGACGCGCCCCTCCACGAACGCCTTGTGGCGCAGGAGCCGCACCCCATCCACCAGCGGATTGGGCACCTCGACGCGGACGCGGGCGATCCGCGTCATGGGGTCGAGATTGGGGTCGATGAAGGCAATGCGATGGGTGAGGAGACGCCCGGGGACGGACGGCGTGGACAGCACCACCTCCTGCCCGGGCTTGAGCCATGCAAGGTCGGCCTCGTAGGCGTCGAGCTGCACCCACATGACCGAGAAGTCCGCGATCTCGAAGAGGGGCTCGCCCTCGCGCACCCATTGTCCGGCGAAGGCCATGCGACGCACCACGGTCCCGCTCATGGGCGACATCCATGGCAGGGTTCGCTGGTCCGCGCGGAGGGTTGTCGGAAGCTCGGACACTTGCCGGGCCGTCATCCCGAGCTGACGCAGTCGAACGGCGGAGGCCTCGAGCATCGACGCGACCGCCCCGGACTTGGCCAAGGCCACGTGCTCCCGGGCGGCCGTCAGCAAGGGCGGGCTGTAAAGCTCCGCCAGGATCGTCCCCTCCTCCACCTCCGCGCCCGGATGGTGCACATGGATGGCCTCCATGCGGCCCTCGACGGCGGCGGCAAGGATACGGTGGCGTGCGTCGTTGTCGTCGAGCGTGCCGGCGAGGCGCAACGTTCTCGCCAACGGCCTTCGTACCACGGGCCGCGTCGCGATGCCGATGACCGACATCGAGTTGGACTGGAGCTTCACCGTGCCGGGCAGAGGCGAGGCCTCGGCATCTCCCTCGTAAATGGGGACCAGCTTCATCCCGCAAATCGTGCAGTTGCCGGGCTCCGGCGACGTGATCCACGGATGCATCGGGGATTGGTAGAAACGGAGGCGACGCGTGGCGTTGGTGGACGCGGCGGGCTCGTGGACTCCCGCAGGGCCCATGCGACGGCCGGCCCAAAAGGCACCCGCGGTGGCGGCCACAAGGAGGACGATCAAGGCGATGGCTTTCATTGGGGAACGGGCTTGGAAAGGGGCGCCTCAACGGCGAAGGCGGACTCGAACGTTTCAAGACCACAGCGGAGCATGACCTCGGCCAGCGCGGACCAGTAAGCGGCGGCCGCCGATGCCTCGGTGATTTCCGCGTCGGCGCGTTGGCGTCGGGTTTCGAGCAGGTCGCGAAGGTCGGCTCGTCCCGACATCCACTGGGCGGCCATGCTGGCCTCCAGTTGGCGGGTGCGGGGCAGGATCGTGTCGCGCTGGAGCAAGGCCTCGCGCCGCGCCGACTCCATGCGCGTCAACAAGGCATGAAGGTCGCGCCGGACCTGCTGCCGCGCGTCCTCGACTTGGTCTTGGGCCGCCTCCAGCCGAAGCCGATCGCGTTGGAGGTCGCGCCGATAGTTTTCCCGGTTCAGCCA
Organism: uncultured Verrucomicrobiota bacterium; assembly: GCA_903880005.1. Lineage (GTDB taxonomy): Bacteria > Verrucomicrobiota > Verrucomicrobiia > Limisphaerales > UBA9464 > UBA6176. Next base: position 6,152 of record CAIRNV010000254.1, read on the forward strand.
CGGCACCGAGATGCCGAGCGTGAAGAAACCCTGGGCGGCGCTTCCCGTGGCCGATTCATGCCACGCCTGCACCCCAAGCGAGACGTCGGGACGCGACGACCGCCGCGTCACCTCGATGGCCGAACGCGCCACCCGGACGTCGGCGTCGCCGCGACGGATGCCGGGTTCCACCGCCTCGGCCCGGCGGACCAAGGCCGGCGTCAACGAGACGGAAGGCCCGACGGGCGCGAGTTCATAGGGCTCCTCGGGGCTGGGTCCGGCCCGCCCCAGAAGACGACGCACCGCCACCAGCGCGTCCTCGTGCAAGGCCGCTTGATTCGTCCATTCGACGCGCCGCCGGTCGAGGTCGTTGCGCAACCGAAGCGTCAGGGCGGCAGATTCCGTCCCGGAAGCCACCCGCGTCTCGGCGACCGACGCCTGCGACGCCAACCACCCGATGTCGTCGTGGACACGATCCATGACGACGCGCCGCAACGCGGCATCGAGCAGCGCCACCACCAGGTCACGGCGAAGCTCCGACATCCGGGCCTGCTGGCGCGTGCGGGCGGCGTCGGCGGTCGTTTGGGCAAGGTTCCGCGCGGCCTTCTCCTTGCCCAGCAACGGAAGCCTTTGCGCGACGCCGTAGCCCACGTCGCCTTGCTCGGCCGACATGTACGGGTACCGATAGGCGCCACCGAGAAACTGAACCTCCGGGTCCGCCCACGTGCGCGTGGCGGCCGCGTTCAACTGCTCCGCCCCGGCCATGCGATCCAACCCGCGCAACGCCGGGTGCGTGGACTCCATCTCGGAGGCAAGACGACCCACCAGGTCGGACGAAACCACCGTGACCGCGCGCGGGGCCACGACGGGATGGTTCGTTTGGGAAGGATGGGGTGGCGCGGCAGATCCTTCCGCAAGGCAAGGAATGAACGAGGCGTCCCGCAGTGGCAGGCCAACATGCGAAGGACAAGGCTCTTGCGGAGGCAGATCGAGCCAGCACGACCGACCCAACTGGATCGTTCCGGCTAAGCCAAGCTGGACAAGGAAGACGGCACCGGCCAAGGCCGGGACCACAGGAGAGATACGACGATGCATCGGACCATGGGACAAAGGGAAACCACGCGCCGCGAAGGACGACGAGCGTGCCTTGGCGCAAGGCACACCCCAGGCTGGAACAGTCCCAAGGTCAGATCAGAAGGGCGGCGTCGCGGAGGAACAGGGGCACGCGGGTGGCACGCGCCTGATGGAACACACGGGCCGGATGCGACCTCGCCGCAGGTCGCGCGGAATCCGAGGCCAAGAATTCGAGGAAGGCAGGAACCCAGTCGGGCGTGATGCGTACCGAGGGCCCCGGCGATGAAGGAATCGCCGATCCGGGCACGCCGGACTCGGGCCGCTTGGCAACGCAGCAATCGCCGGAGCAACACCGACGTGAGGCCGAGCGCAGGCAACAGCCAGGCACCTTGCCGTCACCGGATTCCTCGCCCGCCGCCGACAACGGGGCGAAAAGCGACATCACCAGCCCCATCAGGCCGAGGAGGACGGCAAGCCAGCGATGTCGGGTGGACGGCATGGGAGGAATGAACGACGCGCCACGCGATCAAGGATCGCGGGCCACGCCGCAACGAGACGGCGCTACTTCTTGGGCGCGAGCTTCGTGAGGAACTTGGCCGGCTCCTTCTCGAAGTCCGGCTTGCAGCTCTTGCAGCAGAACTTCACCTCTTGCCCCTGATGCACGAGCACGATGGGATCGCCCATCGACCCCAGCTTCTCGCCGGAGACGATGCAGACATCCAGCGCATAGGGCTTCACCGCACCGGACGCCGCCGTGGAGGCACCGGGATCCTGGCAACCCGCACCGACGAATGCGGAGGCGACGACGAGGGCGATGCCGAGGGAACGTGGTGTCATTTTCATGGGTACAGAATTGTTGGAGGCGGAAGGCTCGGGATGGCTTTGACCGTGAAAGCGACGAGCGAGCGACGAAGCCCTTGCGGGAGAAAATCAAGCCGGCACGACCGATCCCATCGAATCGTCATGGCCAAGCCGCAGGCCTCGCGTGAAGACGCAACACAGTGCATGGAAGCAACGCTCTCCCCCGACAGTACGCCTGCGGCGTTGGCCTGTCAACCAACGATTCATCCCCAGGAGCGGCGGTTGCAAAGGGCGTCCAAGGCAAGGAATCGGCCGTCCCATCGAGGCAACCTCATTCCCAACATCGCTCGACTACCGAAGATCCCGTCACCGAAGCGCATGCGACAACCCGAGAGGCCGAGCCGCCGCGTTGGAAGGGCCCGACGGCGCACATCCATCTCGTCGGCATCCCGGGCAGAGGAATCCACCCGCCGGACCCGCTCAGAAGAACGAGAGTTCGCCCGACACAAGCCATTCGTCGAACGCATCCCGCAGGGCCTCGGCCACAGGTGGAACGAGATCGGAATCGCCGTAGGAGAACCTCACACGCTCGTCTCGATGGTCCTGGTTGTAATCCTCGAAAAACCGGAGGCGAACCACCTGTGCATGGTAGTTCTGATCCACACACAACCGCTCAAACGTGCCCAGCCATGCGACCGTGGTCGTGGTTTCGCCTTCCCAGTCCCCCCATTCGTCCCCGTCCTCCTCGCCTTCCTCATCTTTCGGACCTTCGTTTGCCTCGCTCTTCTCGGAGAATTCGGCAGTGGGCTCCTCCTTCTGATCCGACTTCGGCGCGACGGCGGCCTCGGGAGGGGATCCAGCGGCCTGAACAGTGCCCGATCCCTTCGGTTCCTCCTGGTTGTCCGGCATGGAGGCGCCCGGGAAATTCATGTTGATCCATTCCCACAAGCCAGCCTTGGTATCGCACCAATCCGTCAGCCCATGGAATTCACCGCCAGAGGGAGGGCCTGTTTCAATCAGGTAGGCTGCGAACTTGCCGCGAACGGTAGGGTCTCCTTTGATGGCCATGCGATTGTTTCCTCCGGGGGGGCTACCATCCCGATTCAACGATTCAAACCCTCATTTTCTTTGGTCGCGCGCACAATCGCTGCCTGGGCAGGGATCATCGCGGCAAAACCCGCAGCAAGATGCTGGCAGGCGGAGGACTTGAGGATGACCGGCTTGTGGAAGCCGTTGGGAAGGTTGGTGCCCCGGCTAGGACTTGAACCTAGAACCAACTGATTAAGAGTCAGCTGCTCTGCCATTGAGCTACCGAGGCCCCGAACGGGTGCCGAGAATGGGAATCCAACCCCGAATGTCAACCCTTGTTCCTCGACGAGGGA
>CAIRNV010000255.1 GCA_903880005.1 uncultured Verrucomicrobiota bacterium
GGCATCGGCCGCTGTGGGAATGGGCTTGGGGAGGGAATCGCGCGCGGAGACGCGGAGACGCGGAGGTATGAGCAAGAACTCTGCGTCTCTGCGTCTCTGCGGGCGGATCAACCTCATGCACCGGGAAGCGCCAAATCCCCGCGTCAGCAGGAGGAACCCTCTCGAACTACAACCCTGCGAATCACGGCTGGCTGCGTGCCAACACGCCTTCGTAGCAGATGGGCATGAACCCCGTCTTGAGCACCCACGCCCCCGCCTTCTTCGTGTCTTCGTGTCCTCGTGTGAGCCATTCCCTGCTTCCTCACTCACGGGATCGCCGAACGAGGCGCTGTTTTGGATCACGCGAAGCCGCGAAGACACGAGGAAATCCTGCCGGGTCCACCCTCCGGCGGTGCCGCGTGAGGCGAGAACCGGGCATTCAGGAGCGGCTTGCGCGCGGATCAGGGTTCGTGGCCACGGGTTGACCCGGGGCGGGGTCGGTGGTTCCTTGGGCTTCACGATATGAAGCGCTTCCTTGGGGCTTGGGCGTGCATGTTTGCATTGGGTTGCACGGCTTGGGCGCAAAAGATCCCGGTCGTCGAGAGGACCCTGCCGAACGGCTTCAAGCTCCTGCTCGTCGAACGCCACGACGAGCCGCGCGTCGCGGGCGGTTGGGTCGCCCATGTGGGGTCCGCCAACGAGCGCCCCGGCATCACCGGCATCGCCCACTTGTTCGAGCACATGATGTTCAAGGGCACGCCCACCCTGGGAACCAAGGACGCCGCGCGGGACCTGGCGATCATCGCGGAGCAGGAGAAGCTGCGGGACGGCATGAGGGCCGAGGAGGCCAAGATGCGGGCGGCGTTGCGGCGCGGCGACGTGGAGGACATCACGCGCCCGGAGGCGCGCACGGAGCGTTACCGGGAGTTGGAGGAGCAATTCAAGAAGCTCGTGGAGGAGCAGCGGGGCCTGCTCGTGAAGAACGAATTCGACCGCATCTACACGACGGCGGGCGCGACCAAGATGAACGCCTTCACCACGGAGGACATGACGGGCTACTTCATCGAGGTCCCGTCCAACAAGCTCGAGCTGTGGTGCTGGATGGAGAGCGAGCGCCTCCTGCGGCCCGTGTTCCGCGAGTTCTACGCCGAGCGGGACGTCGTCTTCGAGGAGCGCCGCATGCGCACGGAATCGACGCCCACGGGCAAGTTCAACGAGCAGTTCAACGCCATGTTCTGGGACGCGCACCCTTATCACTGGCCAGTGATTGGATGGCCGAGCGACATCCCGGCGATCACCAAGCGCCAGGCCGACGACTTCTACTCGCTCTACTACCAGCCCCAGAACATCACGCTGTTGCTCGTCGGCGACTTCAAGCCCGCCGACGCCGAGGCCATGGTCGCGCGTTACTTCGGGCGCATCCCCAAGGGTTCGCAGCCGACGCCGGAGGTCACCACGCTCGAGATCCAGTCCGTCGCCGAGAAACGCTACAACGCCGAGGCCGAGACCAACCCCCAGGTGGATGCCATGTGGCGGACGGTCGCCTTCGGGCACAAGGACTCCTATGCGCTGGAGGTCCTCGAGCAATTGCTCAATGGCCGCACCGGCCGCCTCTACAAGGGGCTCGTGCTCGGGCGCCAGGTCGCGACCGACGCCGGAGCGTTCCACATGGCCAAGAAATGGGCCGGCTTCTTCGACCTGTCCGCCGAGGTGCGCGACGGCAAGACGCTGGAGGACGTCGAGAAGGCGCTGTACGAGGAACTCGAAAGGATCGCCAAGGAACCCATCCCGGCCGAGGAACTCCAGAAGGTGAAGAACAACTTTGCCGCCGCCGAGTACCGCCGCCTGACCTCCACGTTTGGCATCCTCTACCAACTGATCCAGGCGGAGGGCCTCGGTGACTGGAGCGAGATCAACAACGCGGGCGCGAAGTTCCAGGCCGTCACCGCCGAGGACGTCCAGCGCGTGGTCCTCAAGTACTTCACCAAGGAGAACCGCGCCGTCGCACGCTACACGCGCAAGCCCGGCTCCGGCGGCTCCGAGGAGGACCCGGACCTGGCCGGGCTTTCCAACGAGCAAAAGCCCATGGTGCGCCAGTTCATCGGGCGCATCCGCGAGATGAAGGACGCGGCCCAGCTCAAGGGGATGTTGACGGGCATGCAGGCCCAGGCGGCCGGCGGCGACCCCAAGCGCCAGCAGGTCCAGAAGATCCTCCTCCGAAGGATCGAGGCACGCATTGCCGAGCTCGCGAAGAAGCCCTGATCCACCCCTCGCCACCCCCAACGGCCTTCCTCCCTTCGCCCCAAGACTTGATCCCATGAAGAAGCTCCTCCTCCCCCTCTCCCTCGCACTTGCCGCCTTCGCCCTGCCACGCCTGGCGGCCGCCGAGATCCCGGACCGCCCCGAGAAGCTCCAGTTCCCCGAGCTGCGCTACGAGCCGCCCAACCCGGCCGACGCCCGCGTGAAGCTCGCGTCCGGCCCCGTGGCGTACCTCGTCCCCGACCGATCGCTCCCCCTCGTCAACGTGACGGTCCTGGTCCGCTGCGGCGCCTACCTCGACCCGGCCGGCAAGGAAGGCTCCGCCGAGTTTGCCGCCGGCCTCTTGGTGAAGGGCGGCATCGCTTCCAAGACCGCCGAGGAACTGGAGGAACGCCTCGCCTTCCTCGCCGCCGGGCTCTCGTCGGGACTCGGCGAGGAGGCCGGCTCGCCGGTCAACCTCAACCTCCTTTCCAAGGACCTTCCCGAGGGCCTCGCCCTCCTGCGCGAGGTGCTGACCGCGCCCCGCTTCCAACAAGACCGGTTCGAGCTGGAGCGCGAGCAGGCGTTGCAAGGCATGAAGCAACGCAACGACGACTCCTCCTCCATCCAGGCCATGGAGGCGCGTCGGCTCGCCTATGGCACCAACTTCTGGGCCACGCGCGTCCTCACGGCCGAAGCGCTCAAGCGCCTCACGGCCGATGACCTCCGCGCCTTCCATAGCAAGTGGTATCACCCGGCCAACTTCGTCGTGAGCGCCTCGGGCGACTTCGACAAGGCGGACATGGTCGCCAAGCTCGAGAAGCTCTTCGCGGAGTGGCCCTTCAAGGGCGACGTGACGCCCCCCATGCCCTCGGACACCCAGATGGCTGCCGGCGGCGTGTACATCGTCAACAAGGACGTCAACCAAGGGCGCGTCGCCGTCATGCTCCCGGGTGTCCAGCGCGATGACCCGGACTTCCCCGCCATCACCGTCATGAACGACATCCTCGGCGGCGGCGGGTTTACCTCGCGCCTCATGAACCGCGTGCGCTCCGACGAGGGCCTCGCCTACGGCGCCGGCAGCTCCTTCCCCGGCGGCGTCACCTACGCCCGCGCCTTCCAGGCCGGCCTCAGCACCAAATCCCGCACCGTCGCCTACGCAACCCGCATCGTCCTCGACGAGATGAACCGCATGGCCAACCAGCCGGTCACCGACGAGGAACTCAACACGGCCAAGCGTTCCTTCGTGGATTCCTTCCCCGGCAACTTCAACACGGCCTCCAAGGTCGCCTCCCTCTTCGCCGCCGACGAGATGACCGGCCGCTTCGCCAAGGATCCCGCCCATTGGTCCCGGTGGCGCTCCCGGATCGAATCCGTCACCCGGGACGACGTCTCCCGCGTCGCCAAGAAGCACCTGCACCCCGACAAGGCCGTCATCCTCGTCGTGGGCCAGAGGGACGAGATCACGAAGGGCCACCCCGACCATCCCGTGAAGCTGGAGCAACTCGCTTCCGGCAAGGTCACGGAACTGCCCCTGCGCGACCCGCTCACGCAGGAGCCCGTCCAGTAACCTCACCCCGGGAACCACCCCACGGGCACCGCTCCGAAACGTTCCTTTCCATGGTGTAGGCCGCGTGCCCCACGCGGAGGCCCAGATCCCGGGCGCCCATGCACCGGGTCAGTTCGGGTTGATGGCCGGGTCCGTCGTCCAGACGATGTCGGCTTGGGGAAAGGGTGCGCGGCCGCGGTTGGGCGAGGACTCCATGAGGTCCAGCACCCGCGTGGCCTTGGCGGCCTCAGCGTGGCCGTCGGCAAAGACCAAGTTGCCCGCCAGCGCATGACGCGCGGAGAAGCGGTTGGCAAAGGCGTGGGGTTGCCCGGTGTAGTTGGCTTGGTTGGGATGCGCCTTGGCCTCGCCCGGCAGGCCGGACTCGGTGAACACCACCGTCCGGACTGGGGCTTGGATGTCCGCCACGCGAACCCTCGCGCCCCCCTGGATCAGCTTGGAGTTCATCGCGAGGGAAAAGTGCGGGTAGTTCATCTTCTCCGGCGGCAGCTTGGCCGACGGGCAAAGGAAGAGGCCTTGGCGGGAGTAGAAGAGCGCGCGGTCGTTCGTGGTGATTTGCGCGAGGTTGCGAAGGCCGATCTTCGACGGGAGAACATTCGCCCAGAGGTCCGCGTTGCCCGGGTCGATGGCCGCGCGCCAGCCCAGAAGGTCGCCCCCAAGGTAATCCTTCTCCCGGGGCAACACGTCCGCATTGTCGTCGGTGTAGAGCGTGAGGGCCAACCCCCATTGCTTCTCGTTGTTGAGGCAGGAGACGGCCTGGGCCTTGGACTTGGCCTTGGACAACGCGGGCAGAAGCATGCCCGCGAGGATCGCGATGATGGCGATCACCACGAGCAACTCGATCAACGTGAAGGCGGCGGCACCCGCGGGCCGTCTCGTGCGCCAGGGGCTCATGGGATGACCACGCGGTAGAACTGGGCGGGCTCGGCCGCAGGGCCGAGGGGTTGCTCCACGGCGCCAGCAACACCCGCAACGCTCGCCACGGTCGTCCATAAGCCGGACCCCAGCGCCGCGCGCTTCTCGACCCGGTAGGTGCGGCCCGCCTCGGCCGTGAATCGCAGCGAAAGGCCGCCGGGCACCGCCACGATCGAGACCACCGGGGGCATCGGCGGCACCGGGGCATCGACCGACCGAATCCGGCCCGGCGAGCCGATGTCCTTCACCGTGACGTTGAGGTCGCGGTCGATGCTGCCGGGGGCCTGGTACACGCCCCGCACCCCCTCCTCGCTGAGCCCTCCAAAGACGCCGGTGTCCGGGTCGTAGTTGAAGGTCACGCCGGCCGTCCCGGCAGGGAAATCGACCGATGCCACGGTGTCGGCGTTGGCGGTGGCCGTGGCGTCCCAGACGCGCACGCCATCGCCCCCGGAACTGAGGCCGAAACCACTGCCGCCGTAGGTGATGATCGCGAGGCCGGCCGGCAGCTCGTTGGTGCCCCACCATGTGCGGAACTGCTCCGGCGTGAGGCGCTCGACGAAGATCACGGAGCCGCCCGGGGGCAGGACCACGTCGTTCGTCACCGTGTAGGCGGCGGCCAGGCTCGCGCTGTTGTCATCGACCCTCCAACCCTTCAACGCGATGGGCACGGCCTCGAACGACGTCACCTCAAACCAATCCTGCGGCGCAAAGCCATTGCGTCGGCTGAAGTCGGGGTCGAGCGCGTCGGTGGAACGGACCTCCGTGATCCGCACCAAGGGCTTGGCTCGGACGGTGAGGGTGGCAGAAGAGGACACGGAGCCGGAACCGTTGGATGCGGTCACCTTGTACGTGCCTTCCTGGGCCGCGGTGATGTTGGTGAGCAGGAGCGTCGAGCCTGTTTGCCCGGGTAGAACCACGTCGTTGTAAAACCACGCAAGGGTCGGCTGCGGAACCCCCGTCGCCTCCGCGACCCAGGTCACCGTGCTGCCCGCCAGAACCGCCTGGTTGGTCAGTCCCACCGTGAACGACGGCGGCGCCGGCGCGGCGGCCATCGACACCCGCGCCCCTTGGCTCGCCACAGACCCCAGCCCATTCGACAACTGGACCGAGTACACGCCCGCCGCCCCGGCTTGGACGTTCGTCAAGACCAGCTTCGACTGGACTGCCCCGACGATGGCGACGCCGTCCTTGGACCATTGGTAACGCGGCCGGGGCAATCCACGGGCCGTCACCGTCAACGTCACGGTGGAACCAGGATTGGCCACGGCATCCACGGGCTGCCCCGTGATCTCCAACGCCGCGATGGGACCCGCCACGCCCGGGGAACCCACGTCGCCGTTGTCCGCCGCCGCAAACGCCCCTGCCACGCCCGCCACCGGCCGCGCCGACATCGCCCCGGTGACCGGGTCATACACGAACGTCGAGGTGTCCGTGCCCGTCGCCCCAAAATCCACCACGTCCACCGCGTCCAAGTCGGAGATCGCCCCGGGCGCCCACAAGCGCAGGCCATCGCCGGAGGAGCTGAGCCCGATCCCGTTGGTCGCATAGGTCAGCACTTGCAGCCCGGGCGGCAGCGACGGGCCCCACCACTGCCGGAACGCGTCGGCGGAGATCGCCTCCACGAACACCGCGGATTCCCCGGGCGCAAGGACCAGGGACTCGATTGTCACCGCTCCAGTCGCGAGCCCTCCCGTGGAGTCGTTGAAGCGGTATCCGGCGAGGTCGGCGGGACCCGGGCCGTAGTTCGTCAACTCCCACCAATCCGCATGGATCGCCGGCGTGCCATTGGTGGAGGCGTTGGAATGAACCTCGGTGATGGCGACCTGCGCCCACGCAACGCCTCCCATGCACGCCCACCCCAACGCCGCCGCCCACCCCATCCAACGCAAGCAAGACATGGTCCATCAGGGTCCTCGGACGAAGGAGCCCACGCGACGGCCCTGTGAAGTTTGGGTGACACGATCCACGCAGGACACGTCGTCCCCGCGTCTCCGCCCGACAGATCAACCCGGCATCAAGCCCCCGCGCGAAACCCGCTCGTCACGCGCCCGCGCACGCGGATGTCGCCCCGGGCCCACGCCGCCACCACGGCCGGGTACAACTCGCGTTCCGCCGCCTGGATCCGCTGATGCAGGGAGGCCGCGTTGTCGCCATCGAGGACCGGCACCGCCCGCTGCGCCAGGATGGGGCCGGTGTCGATCCCTTGATCCACCAGGTGCACGGTGCAGCCGGCGACCTTGGCCCCGTATTCCAACGCCTGCCGCCATGCCTCCAACCCGGGAAAGGCGGGCAGCAACGACGGGTGGATGTTCATCACGCGACCGTCGAAGGCCCGCAGGAACTCGCCCTTCAAGATCCGCATGAACCCCGCCAACACCACCAAGTCCACCCGCGCGGACCTCAAGGCGCCAATCCACGCCGCCTCCGCCTCCTCGTCGAGCTTCGTCCTGAAGCGTCCCGGCGGCAGGTAGGCCGACTCGATCCCCCGCGCCCGCGCATGGCCCAGGATGCCCGCGTCGGGCACGTCGCTGAGGACCAAGGCCACCTCCGCAGCCGCCTGGCCCGACGCGAGGGCGTCGGCGATGGCGACGAAATTGGAGCCCTTGCCCGATCCGAGGATGCCCAGCCGAAGACGTGTCGCGCTCACGCGATCCATCATGCGGCGGCGTGGTGATCGAGGCCAACCCCAAGCTGGGACGATTCAGGTGGGAGGGGCGTGATTGCGCAGCAGAGGCTTCCGCAATTCGAGGAGTGAGCGAGGCGCGGGCCGCGCTCGCCTTCGCATGGGGTCCGGGGCACGCTGTCGCGCATGAGTCCCCTGTCCCGTCGCGAGGCCTTGCGCAACCTCGCCATCATCGCCCCCGCTGGATGGGCCGCGGCGGGGTGCACCGCGCCGCAGATCCTGCGCCGCCGACGCGAGACGGATGTCATCCGACGCGAGAACGACCGGCCGGGGAGCCGCGACTGGATGCTCGAGCGGACGCGGGTGGACCCGGAGACCGGGTGGCGCAGCGCGGCCATCGAGGGATATGTCTCGCGAACGCGGGTTTTCGCGGGCGAGTGGATCGACGTGCACGTGAGCTCGGACCCTGGAGAGCCGTTCGACATCGAGTTCTATCGACTGGGCTTCTACGGGGGCCTGGGCGGACGACGGGTGGGCGGCATCGCGGGGTTGAAGGGCGAGCCCCGTGCATTGCCCGTCGTGGGAGAGCGTCGGGTCCGGGAATGCGGATGGCCGGTCACGGCCCGGTGGCAGGTGCCATCCGACGCCGTGAGCGGGGTGTACCTGGGCCGGATGCGGACGCGGCGCTCGGGCCTGGAAAGCTACGTGGTGTTCGTGGTGCGGGACCGACGGCAGGCGGGGTTGATGTTCCAATGCAGCGACCACACATGGCAGGCGTACAATCGCTGGCCGGACCACTTCTCGTTGTACGACAACGGCGTCGAGCGGTGGTGGTGGGGCGGCGGGGTCCGGGTCAGCTTTGACCGGCCTTACGCGCGTTATTGCCAGATTTTCAACCAGCCGTTGTCCCAGGGCTCGGGCGAGTTCCTGCTGTGGGAGTTCCCCGTGGCGTATTGGCTGGAGCAGCAAGGCTACGACGTGACGTATGTCTCGAATCAAGACACCCACGCGGACCCGCGGGGGCTCCGTCGAGCCAAGGGGTTCCTGAGCGTGGGCCACGACGAATACTGGACGCTCGAGATGTTCCGGAACGTGCAGGCCGCCGTGGGCGATGGGTTGAACGTGGCCTTCCTCTCCGGGAACGCCGTGTGCGGCCGCATCCGGCACGGGACTGGCCCGCGCGCCGACCGAGCGTTCGAGCGGGTCGGGGTGTTTGGGCCGCCGGGGGGCACGCGTGAATTCGTGGCCATGGCGTCGCTGCCCCATGAGCGCCCCTACGCCCACGAGTTGGTCGGAGCCCACAGCACCGGCCCGGTCACGGGCGGGGCCGACTGGACCTGCCGCAAGCCGGGCCATTGGTTGTTCGAGGGAACCGGGATGAAGGACGGCGACTCCATCCCGGGGATCGTCGGATGGGAATGGCACGGGGACCCGGCTCCCATCCCGGGCTTGGAGGTGGTGGCGTCGGGCGCGACGCAAGACGCCCCCGGCAAGCCGAACGGGGGCGAGTTCACGGCGACGCTCTACCCGGGGCCGAGGGGAAACGTGGTCTTCAATGCGGCGACCATCTGGTGGGGGGATGGGCTGAGCGAGCCGCCGGGGTACATGCGGCCCTCGGTGTACACAACGCCGAGGGGGCCGGACGAACGGGTGCGCCAGATCACGCGCAATCTGCTGGGACGTTTCCTCGCGTAAGCGCCGCCGGGGGGCGCAAGGCCAACGGCGGGTCGTGGCAGGCTATCGGTAGAACGGGTCGAAGTAGGTGCGCATCAGGTTCAGGTTGCCACTCGCGACGATGGGCCGGAGGACCTTTTCCTTCATGAACTCGACGTGCCCGTCCATGAACGTGTTGTTGAGGCCGCCGTTGTGAAGGGTGAGGGGGAAGTCGTCCACCGATCCGCCGGGCGAGACGGAGGCATTGACCATGGAAAGCGGGTTTTCCTGCATGAACAGGAACTTCTGCGTGGGGTTGACGACCTGGGTGGTCTTGACGCCCAGCGGCGGGGAGCCCTTGTCGGGGCGCCCGTCCACCAGCCCGTTGAGGCTGTAGTTGACCCGCAGGGCCTTCCCGACGGGCCCGGAGCTGGGGCACGCATAGACGGGGTAGGAGTTCGTGTGGGCGTCAGGGTTGTTGCCGGTGGCCGGGCGGATCACCTGGCGCGACATGACGAAGGGGAAGAGGGAGCCGGCCTCCGCGTGGAAGCCAAAGTTGAGGGGGGGCTTGCGCCAGTAGGTGCGGTTGTCGAGGTCCGCGCGCGATTGCCCGCCCCAGACCCAGTCGGGGCCCATGTTGCCATCGCCTTCGCCCGCCCAGGCGTAGTGCTCGCGGTTGTCCTCGGCGTACATCAGCATGCCGAGTCCGAGCTGGCGCATGTTGTTCTTGCACACGGCCCCCCGGCCGGACTCCTTGGCCCGGCCCAGCGTCGGCAGGAGCATGCCCGCGAGGATCGCGATGATCGCGATCACCACCAGCAACTCGATGAGCGTGAATCCCTCCCCGCCTTGCAGCCGCGCCCTTTCTTTCATGGAATCCCGCGAGGTTCTACGGGGCGACGCGGACGGCAAGGAGGAATTCCCGTCCCCGAATTGCGGCATTGTGTTTGACGGCGCCCCCGCAAATCTCCTGCCGTGACTGAAACGTTTGCGCAACTGGGCTTTCCCGGACGGCTCGTGGCCGTCGAGGGCCTCGATGGCTCCGGCAAGTCCACGCAGATCTACCTCCTCAAGCGCTGGCTCGAAATGCAGGGCCTCAAGGTCTTCTTCAGCGAGTGGAACTCGTCCTCGCTCGTGAAGTCCGCCACGCGCCGGGGCAAGAACGAGGACCTCCTCACCCCCACCACCTTCAGCCTCATCCACGCCACCGACTTCGCCGACCGGTACGAGCGCCAGCTCGTGCCCCTCCTCCGGGCGGGCTACCTGGTCCTCTGCGACCGCTACATCTTCACGGCCTTTGCACGGGACGTCGTTCGCGGCTGCCCGCCGGAATGGGTGCGCGGCCTTTATAGCTTCGCCGCCTTGCCCGACATCACCTTCTTCTTCAAGGCGAGCCTCGAGGTGTCCCTGGCGCGCATCCTCGACAACCGCCCCACCCTGAAGCACCACGAGGCCGGCATGGACCTCAACCTCTCCCCGGATCCCTACGAGAGCTTCCGCATCTTCCAGGGCCGCATCTTCGAGCAATACCTCGCCCTCGGCACCGAGTACCGCTTCGTCGTCATCGACGCCAACCAACGCATCGAGGAACAGCAAGGCGTCGTCCGTCGCATCGTGTCCGCCGAGATCGACCTCTCCCAATACCGCGTCGCCAAGGCCTCCTAGCCAACCCTCCCACCCGCCCCCCTTTCCCCGCGCTCCCATGCCCGCCCATCGCAAGAAGTCGGCCCCCGCCAAGGACTCGGCGGTCCTCGTCCCCAAGGTCACCCCCAAGCGCTTCTACGGCCATGGCATCCCCGGGGTGGACCCCCAGTCCCTCACCGGCAAGCTCATCGTCGTCGAGGGCGCCGACGGCTCCGGCCGCTCCACCCAGATCGCACGCCTCGTCCAATGGCTCGAAGCCACCGGCCACCACACCATCCAGGTCGGCCTCAAGCGCTCCACCCTCGTCGCCGACGAACTCGAGCGCGCCCAGCAGGGCAACATCCTCTCGCACACCACCCTCTCCCTCTTCTACGCCACCGACTTCGCCGACCAACTCGAGAACACGATCCTGCCCGCCCTCCGTTCCGGCTCCATGGTGCTGGCCGACCGGTACATCTACACCCTCATGGCCCGCGACCTCGTGCGTGGCTCCGACGAGGCGTGGCTCCGGAACCTCTACGGCATCGCGCTCGTCCCAGACGCCGTCTTCTACCTCGAGGTCGTCCCCACGCAGCTCGTGCAACGCGTCTTCGCCAAGAACCAGTCCCTCGACTACTGGGAAAGCGGCATGGACCTCGGCCTGTCCCGCGACATGTTCGACAGCTTCCTCCGCTACCAAGGCCTGATGCGCGACACCTTCCGCCGCCTCCAGCAAACCTACGGCTTCCAAATCGTCGATGCAGACCGCC